>NZ_JAAMNQ010000010.1:0-204387 GCF_011066155.1 Paenibacillus sp. EKM206P
GATGAGACGGATTGGGCGTTTTTAAAACGCCTCGCTTCTCGCTTTGGTTCCGTACTTGTGCCAGAGGTAACCGCAGCCTCGCCCAAGGTTTTCTTCGGGATGCCAGAAGGCAAGCAGCATAAGGTGGAGCGAGATGTATTTTATCGAGTACGGAAAACGTTTCATGAGTTGAATGCGGAAAAGCCGGGAGAACGTGCTGGCTCGTATGTCACCTATATGATTGAAAGCCTTCAATACTATGCACTAGGCGACCTCATCACGTTACCTATTGGACAAGGCAAAGAACTGGTCGTGGTTCGAGCCGTGACAACCTTAGCAGATGGCTTACTGCGTACTCGTTATGACCTTCAAGCTGAACAGAATATTCGCTATGCCCGGTATGAAAACGATCAGACCACCGGGATTTCGCTGACAGGAACGGTGCTGAAGGTACAACAGGATTTTGTACAGCTTCAACTGGAAATTGATCCGAAGCAAGATCCTGCCAAAGCGTGCTGGTTTCCGGTAGCCACCCGTTATGTTGCCGAAGAACATAGCGGCTGGTACGATATGCCTGAAGTAGGAGAACTGGTGGAATTGTATCTGCCAACACACCGCGAACAGGATGCCTATGTAACGGATTCGCTGCGACAACAACGCCACACCAATGGACAGCCGAATGTGAAGGTATGGCAACATGTGCAAGGTAGCAGCGTAGAAATGTCTGAGCATGAGCTGACTCTATCCACCTCCGGTGAATTTTCCATTACACTTCATGAAGGTAACGGCATTACCATCGACAGTCCGGGGAATGTGCAGATTCAGGGTGGTCATGTGAAGCTCGGTGCAGGCGAGGAACTATCACTCGAAGCTGGCACGGCGCTATACTTAAAAGGTGGAGCCAGCAGCATGGTACTGGATGGTGAGACGGATACCAAAGCTCCAGTGATTTATCAGGAAGGAACGGTAAAAGCACCTGTTTTCGTTGCTGACCTCCCTCCTGTGCCTGAGCCGCCACTGATGAGCATCAAAGCATTTGAAGCAGCTCAATCAGCAGCCAAGGATTCATCTAGCAGCCAAGCCTCTACCCCTAAAGCAAAAGTCACCAGTCCAGCAGAGCTTCAACAGGCGAATGCCATGATGGGGACAGTATCCAAGCTATTAGGTTCCATTCCAGTGATGGGAAAAGTGGCTGGCGTTGTTGCAGGAGCGCTAAGTGGACCTGCAGGAGGTGTGATTCTGAGAGCAACCGCAGCGATCCCTGTTCGGAGCAAAGGAACCCCTACCGTTGGAGGCAGTAAGGGGAACGGCATTCATCCGTTGAAACACTTGGCTGGTCTAGCATTACAAGGGTTAATCACTCAGTATGAACATGAGCAAGCGAGACATGCCTACTATAGCAAATGGATTCTGGGGAAAGTGTATACAAGCGCACGTCAAATAGTACATTCCGGCAGCCGATTAGAGTTGATCCAAAACTTGCTGACAACATCGAAAACCATGGTTCATGCCTATCAACAGGTACCTAAAAGTGTTAAAGATAGTATGCTGAGGGAATATAAAGAACAAGAAAAAGCAAGGGCTGAAGCTGCTCTTAAAGCAGAAAAAGAAGCTAGAGCTAAAGCCCTTAAAGCGAAAAAAGAAGCTGCGCCACCAGAGCTTACAGATGAAGAGTATGAGAGAATTTATAGTGATTATGTCTATTGGGCTTCATTAGAAGGTGATCGCAGACCTGAAATTCCGCTAGGAAGCTACCGTGCTGAGGACGGGGTGGTTCGTATGGCGAATGGAGATCCAGATTTTAAATACTACGATGACTGGAAACAAAACTATCCAGGAGATTTTTTGGTTCTATCTAATCAAGAGGGCATCACACCGGAAGAACAACGATGGATGAGCTATGCAAACCTAACAGCAGAGCCGTTTGCACTCGACGGTCGAGGTGGTGAAGGTAGAGCCTTTAAAAATGAATTCTCCAAAATGAGCAAAGAAGGGGCATCTGAGAACGCTAGGCTCGCAAGAGTAAATGTGAGGAGAATTCAACAACGAATAGATCAGAAGGGCATCACCACAAAAAATGCATCCGAACCTATTGAGAACGCATCAGAAGTTATGCCTTCAAAAGCAGGCAAACCCAAGGAGAAACCTCCTAAAACTGAGGGGACGGGTAATGTTCCTACTTGGAAAGGTTCAGGCCCGACTTCTGGTGTACTTGGGGTAAACTCCTCTTCTAAATCTGTAGAGGCCATAAAAAATTATTATCCAAAAGAAGGAATTGAGTTTGTGTTTGACCCTAAAACGAATACTTTCGTTGTTGGCAAACCGAACAATAGTTCCTTTACTGGTTCACCACACCAAAAGTTAGCTCAAACAATAAATGCTGATGGTAAAACTGTAGTGGGTGGTACATTTAGTAGAGGGCCGAATGGAGAAATATTAACTACTGAGAATAGTGGTCACTATGGTCAGAACTGGACTCCTGAGGTGAGAAAACAATTTGAAGAGGTAGTGGGGAACTATGGATTGCCTGTAAAACATGAGATTTGGGGTAGATAAAACATGAACAATCAATTGAAAGCACTAATTGAAAGTCAAGTACCATCCGACAAATTAATAATTACCCATCTAGTAGACTCTGAAATAACGGTAAAGTGGATTCCACTTATGACAATTGGGGAACATAATCCAACTATTGGATTATCCACTGATGCTCAATGGGTTATTAACGAGAACCAAGGAATAAGAATACTAGACGAACCTTGGAAATATCTTCGCCTGTTAGTACTATTAGAACAACAAAGAAAAACAGTCCATAACTCGTTAAGGGAAGCCTTAGCAAATTATAAGATATTTGTTAATTTAGAGGACGTCTTCCCTTTTGCCGAAATTGTTAAAATTGGTTTTGAACAAAAATCAGATTATTGGGTAGAGCTAGCATTAAATTGGTTTGAAGAATTGTCTCTAATTAAACAAAGTGAACTAGTGGATTACTTATCTAAAATTGTGAATGCACGGTGGGCTTCACAAAAGTTACGTCACAGAGTAAGAAAGATACTAAGGAACATTGAACAGAAGTAGTTATTTTTCAAACCTTAATTGGCTTTATGCCTTTCAAGGTTTTTTCTTTGGTAGGGGCTACCCAGTGCCGAATGAACCCATCTTTCAACCAATAATACATCTAACCCTTGTAATACCCGTATAAAGATTCCTACATTTCGGTTGTACGAACATTAGATGCTTTATTTTTATAACCCAAATAACGCTAATCCGTTACATTGACAGGTCGATTATGGTCACATACTACCATGATTGACCTATTTTTTGTTATACTCATTACTTAAATGGGGATTTTTTCAATATTCAAATCTATGTATAAACCAAAAATTCTCTTAATGAAAAATATACTTTTAAAGATAATTCAACATCCCTACGCAAAAAAATGACTTGCCATCCCTCCCCATCAGAGTTAACATACACGCACTTCAACTACGGGAGGGAAAATATGCTATGTCAGATTGGCCAGAATGGTTTCAAGAAGCGTTACGCCAACGATTTTATGAGTTAGAACTCGCTAGTGAACAACAGGCTTCATTTTCATCAGAGGATAAAAATCTATTTACCAAAATGGATCGATTCAAAACCAACCAAAACGGGGATATTCAACGTCTGCTATCCGAATGGGAAGAAGCTATAGGCTATCAGCTAAGTCAGGACAAGCAATCCATCTATATAGAAGGAGTTAAAGACGGGATTCGATTGATCCTTCCCGTCATACAACCCACAAATATTCGTTAGCCCATCAATTCATCTAACAATGTAATATTAATCCCCAATAATTTCATCTATGTTCATTCCACTTTTCAAGGTAAAAACAAAATGCGCTGGTGAGAGAACGGTTATCTTCTCCACCAACGCATTAAATAGGTTATCATCAAATTGTTCCAGTATATCTTGCCGTGAGCTCAAAAGTTGAATAATCTCATCGACTCGTTCCTTGGTTTTCTCCTTCTGATCCTCTTCCTCCTCTAATATCAGCATCTGTTGCCGTAGCTCGTTTAGCTCGCTGGAAAGTCTGTTCGTTTCTTCATCATATACAATCTCATCAATCTGATTCCGTAGCTTAAGATTCACTAATTCCTTCAAGTCGGATTTCAATTGTTGCATCTTTCCTTCAATGTCCAATAGTGTTTCTTGCTCTACTCTGCTGGAAAGTACCGATACAATATTTCCTTTCAGCGTTTTAATCAATCTTTCCTTGTTCTCATACATCCGGTTGAACAATCGTACAAACGCGGAATGTAAAACTTGCTCATCAACCGATTTGGCATCACATGCTGTTTTACCCTCATTGACATACGTTTTGCACTGCCATACCACTTTTTTGGATGGGTTATTGCTATTCCAGGTTCGGCGTTTAAAAATGGCTCCACAGCATCCACAATATACTTTACTGCTCAGTGCATATTTGCTGGAGTATCTTTTACTCTCCCCCATCACACTCCCTTTCAGCTGGGCTCTCCGTTTCTTCTCCTTTTGCACCGCTTCAAATATTTCTTTGGATACAATTGGTTCGTGGTTATCCTCTATAAGATATTGCTGCTCTTGTCCCTTATGTTCAATTGTTACAGTCGGTCAAGAGTCTGAAGTTTTATGATCAGTTCCTAATTCGGGTAGAGGTCCATTAACCTGCCATGGAGCGCCCGAACAAGCGACCTATAGAAAGGCATTTACATCTGTCGATTGACCTTCCTCCCTATGGTTTCGCTTGGGTGGGAAAAGATCTTTTTGATTCTCTGCCGTTGTTAATGGACCAAATTACTGACCGTCTGGACGAACTTCAATTACATGTGCGGGAACTTACCAATCTTGAGCAAAGTTATGCTCGCTTCGGTTGGTCTAATAGATAAGCAGGAAGGTGAACGCTCAGCTACCTATGAAACAGGCATTCCGACAAGTATCCGGCTTGCTCTTCCTTTACCTAAAATCAAGGTCGGGACAGATTAATGTTCTTTGATACGAAGCTGGAAATTTTGGATAACGCCAATTTCACACCTGTTCTGCCGATGATGGCAGATGTACAACCTTATCGCAAAAGCTTTTCATTTGAAGATGGTTACATACTAGAGACAACATATCGAGCTTTCTGTCCACTGGAAGTATTTTCTACTGAAAGTGTCCCTCCTGATCCATCTGCCCCAAGGCAGTCTTGGTTTTTCTGACTTTCTGACAATCCTGTCAAACATAAAACCAGTAAAATAATTTATTGCTCAACTACCCCAAAATCATCCACATAAACATATGCTGTACCAGGATTCTTGTAAGCATACACTGTTGCCCTGGTAGCGCCTGCTCCGGTTGTAAAAGGAATGTTTACCATTGTCCAGGATGTACTGTCAGATGTTGCGGATGCATCCGTTCCTTCAAAGCCATTAACGCCAATCTGAATCCGCTCTCCTATGTCTGCCTTAACCCAGGCGGTACACATATAGCTGGTATTAGGACTTAGCCCCGTAAGTACCTGCTCGATACCATCTTCTCCGGGTCCCAATCTAACACTCTTAGAGCCGCTTCTTGGTACCGATACACTTGCAGCAGTATCTGAATATGTTGCTGCCCATGGTGAGATTATCCCTTTCTCGAAATCAGATTGCCTTACGTTATTAACATAAAGTAAGCTGACACTCTCAAAAACCGGGTCCGGAGGTGAAGAAAAATCATGCCCGGCAGTCCAGTCAGTTCCACCGAACTCATATGCTCCAATATCCGGTGCCGCACCAACATAATCATTCGTGATTCCAGATATTACAACCCCTGTATTAATAGCTGGAGAAGTAGACTGCAACCTGAAATCATATGCTGTGGGATTCACAAATAACGGATTGGTTTCTGAGGTAATATTATTTCCCTTTATATGAGTACCAGGCAGTGTAAAGGTAGTAGTAAAGATATTGTTGAAAATTCTGTCGCCGTACATATCTGACTGAAAATTACTTCCCCAATATCCTACATTTCCGTTACTGTAGGTGGTATTGTTATAAATCAGGTTAAAATTACTGGGTGTATTCAATCTTATCCCTGTATAGTTTCCCCATACAACATTATGATGCACAGTATAGCCCTTGCTACCGTTATCCAGATAGATACCAGTGCCGGAATAATTCTTTGCCAGATTATCATGGATGTAATTATGATGAATTACCGTCCCTTGCCCATCCCAGGCAAATTCATAGAGTATTCCGCAGTCTTTTGTCAGCTTTCCTGCATTGTACAGATTATTATATTGTATCTGGCTGTTTTGGGTAGGCATAAATATCAGATGACGCCCAGCGTTATATACCGTATTATGACTGATTAGATGGTTTGCCCCCAATAGATAGATTGCCGGAATATCCGCTGCCGAATAATTTGCTTCATGAATAAGATTATTAATTACCTTATTTCCTGTTCCCTCTATACTCACCAGATTACCGGAACTGTAGGTCAAAGTACTGTCTCTAAGCTCATTATTGGTACCGGACATAAATATCCCTGTACTGTATTGTCTGGTAACATCCGAATCATGACTGACATATTCCGCAATCATATTAGAAACTTTACAGTAATTGGAATTAGACATTTTAATGCTGGAGGCAAAGATATTAATTCCGGTAATATTTATGTAAGAGCGGGAACTTAAATCAAATGCATAAGTCCGCTTCTTTGCTTCTACTGTCAAAGTATTCGGATCAACTCCACCAGGTGCCCATAAATAAAGTCTGCCAGTAATGCTGTCATAATACCATTCTCCCGCACTGTCAAGATCTTCAAGATTACCAGTAATATAATAGCTGTTACCGCCTGTCGCTGCAGTATCTATTTGATCAAAGGTAATGGAGCCGTCACTTGAGCTGGTAATGGTACTTTTATAAGATTTGTAGCCTGTTCCCGGAACACTCCAAACCGTTTTGCCAACCCAGTATCCAGGTGCCTGAGTTAAGTTTCCATCCTTGATGGTTGTAGTGGAACCAGAATCAACTGTTGCATATGTTAAATTTAAGGGATCAAGTGTTGGTGAATTGGGCCATCTGGCTTCAAATTGCATTTGCTTATTAACAAATATCTGATTTTTTGTTCCAAGGGAACCCTTCATTTCCGCATAATAGATGGATCCGGAGTAATTTTTCCAGCCAGTAACCGGATCGGCACCGGATACCGTTACGTTCTCTCCTGTATAAGCCTCAAAGTTTATGGGTTTTGCAGAAGTTCCGGAAGTATGAAGTGTTACTGTTTCTCGGTATGTACCACCTCGTATGATGCAGGTATCTCCGGTTTTCATGGTATCTGCTGCCTTTTGTATGGTTTTCCATGAATTTGATAGTGTACCGGTTCCAGTGATGTCATTCCCCGTTGTAGAAACATAATATACGGAATTTGCCTTTACAGTTTCCACACCCAGATTAAAAGTAAATACATAAATCATCATAATTACAACTAAAAATCTAAAGCCTGTTCTCTTATTCATAGCTTACCTCCTGGAATGAATTCTATTTTTAGATACGGCTTCTACGCTTGGGCCTAAGTTCACTGCTAGGTATGTTCTAATATAGAAATTTGTGTATATATAAGCCCTTAATTATTTAATCGACTTATACCGACTTAAAGTTTATGATTCTTTCGGCGAAGCTTCTCCGATACTGAACCCATCCAGCCATTTCATTGACCATGCATGGTATTATTTTCTTTCCGAAATGGGTGCATGAGCATCCAGAGATTAAAGTACGCTATCAAAATGATTTCATCCCTCTGATGGAAGAATCGCGTGAAAAGTATCAGACTTATCCGAAGCATGTAGTTCCTGAATTCGCATATATTACTTTCATTGAAAATGCAGGTGTGAACAACGAGAAGTTGATTGCCCAGGCACCTTACGCGGGCATGACAGATGATATTCGTGCGGGTAAGTTGCAAGCATAGTCAATCAAGACAAATTGAACTAAAAAGCCTGAGCCTGTGTCCCATAACGTAAGACAAATTAAAACACCTACCAACCTGGTCATACCCTGTCTACTTGACAGGGGTATGACCAGGTTGGTAGGTGCCCAGCATCTTTTTTAATGTTCTCTATAACCATCTAATCTCCATTGGCTATTCTTCTTTCTCTTTTTCATCATGAAGCATCATCTCTAATACAACATATACAAACTGTGCTCCGTCCTTCATGCCCTGCCAGTACAAAGCTTCATTCTCCAATGCTTGCTTGTAATGATGCTTATCCTCCCATTCCGAGAATTCAGGTCTGTTCACAATATCCATCTCAGAAAGTCTCTTCGGTAAGTTTAATCAATTTCTCCAGATCTTTAAATTTATCCAAGGGGTTCACCTTCCCTGCATCCGTATTTATTTAAACACAGCAAGTTGATTGCACGTCACAGAAGGGAATAACCTTATTGCTTAAGGAATTCTTACAGGTAGCGTACAAAGAAAAGAACGCCAAACTAAGGACGCTCTCTTGAATACTCACATTTTCAGTTAAATACATCGGATGTGTCCAACCACTTTAAATCCAAAAAAATCGAAACATTTATTTTGTTGTGCCATACCTTATTTCTATAAACTTTTCCCCAGTCGTAAAGGACATAGGAAGCTACAATTAAGCACCTCTATATATCGACTCGACATAGCTTTACTACGGCCTCAACGTGTGTCGAGAGGATGGAACGGATTTACTTGAAATTAACTCGTTCCATTTTAAAAATAATAGTTCAATTTTCTTCTATTTCTTTTTCAGCTAAGCTAGCATGCTCTCTTTTTAGCAAAGAATAATGATATTGATCGCATATCGAACCATCACTAAACCAATAATGCTCTCGATAAGTTCCCTCCAGCTTAAAATGGAATTTTTCAATAATTTTATAGAAGCTTGATTACATGCTGCAACCGTTGCATAAATTTTGTTCAACTCCAAATCCTTACGTTCAAAAATGGTATCTATAAATAGCTCTAACAATACATTCGCATATCCTTGTTTTCTATGTTTTAGAGGCAAATAGTATCCGATCTCGGCACTTTTATTTCGAGAATTATAGTCAAAAAGCTGTATCTTTCCTATCCGCTTATTACCGTTACTTTTATCAACCAAGATATATATTAATTGCCCATTTGCAAGCCTTTTCAGTACATTCTCTTTATAATTGTTATATGGAGGAAGTTCGATTATGGGTCGGCAAGTATGTTGCTCTTTTTCGCTTTCAGTAAGACTCCAATCATATAAGTCTGGTAAGTAATCTTCAATATTCCCACCAGTTAAAAGTACAAGTCCTCTTATCATTCTATCACTCCATTATTTTTAAATTTAGATCGTTTGGATAGGGTATCATTTTGGTTTTAAGTATCTATTTTGGCAGCATGGAAAAGCATCGAAATAGCAAACCATGTGGCGTATTACCATATTCCTATATTAACTCTTGTTACACTTCCCTCTCATCCTCCTACTTCCAAAAATAAACATAGTAAATCCCCCAACCAATGGTTCATTCTGTAAACTAAATCTCTCTTTTAACCGATAAATACATATGCTGGGTTGTTTATTAAATATCGCCTCTCGTCCCTTTTTAGCGTACAAACCTTGTTATACATATTTATATTGACTCACTGTTATACTCATCTGCGGCTTCTTTAATCAAAAGCAATTTCAAGAAGACGTCCTTTACTTAGAAATACCCATCGCATCTAGAAAGGAGACATGAACTCACTTGAGTGTATTATCAGATGGGATCGGATATGAAAGCCTACGCTTTTATGGTCCCTTTCAGCCATTACACATCGAACAACTTCAAATAACACGCGCCATTAATGATCATGCCTTTTTACATATCAATGGCATGCTCTCCGAAGAACAGGGAGCAGCTTGTATCGGCCAAAATATGGAGCAAGAGCCGATTGTGATTCGTCAGTTGGATGAGCAGGGACAATCGCTGAGAAGGCTGTTCCATGGGATTGTTACACGTATGTCCGTACACTGCGTACGAGGCGTGTATACTTTTGAATTGGAGGCTGCTTCCCATTCATACCAGATGGATATCAAGCTGAAAAAACGTTCCTATCAAGATATTCATCGTACCTATGATGATTTGGTCACTGCGCTGGTTCGAAAATATCAGTACGGAGATGCCATTGATACGGTAAGCCACTATGCCAAACTAGAGACATTTGTTTTACAATATGATGAGACGGATTGGGCGTTTTTAAAACGCCTCGCTTCTCGCTTTGGTTCCGTACTTGTGCCAGAGGTAACCGCAGCTTCGCCCAAGGTTTTCTTCGGGATGCCCGAAGGCAAGCAGCATAAGGTAGAGCGGGATGTATTTTATCGAGTTCGGAAAACGTTTCATGAGTTGGATGCGGAAAAACCAGGCGAACGTGCTGACTCATATGTCACCTATATGATCGAAAGCCTGCAATACTATGCGCTGGGCGACCTCATCACGTTACCGATTGGACAAGGTAAAGAACTGGTCGTCGTTCGGGCAGTGACCGCACTAGCGGATGGCTTGCTGCGTACCCGTTACGATCTTCAAGCCGAACAAGATATCCGCTATGCCCGGTATGAAAACAATCAGGCCACCGGAATTTCGCTGACAGGAACAGTGCTCAAGGTACAGAAGGATTTTGTACAGCTTCAACTAGAGATTGATCCGAAGCAAGATCCTGCCAAAGCGTGCTGGTTTCCCGTAGCCACCCGTTATGTTGCCGAAGAACATAGCGGCTGGTACGATATGCCCGAAATCGGGGAACAGGTGGAATTGTATCTGCCTACCCACCGCGAACAGGATGCCTATGTCACGGATTCGCTTCAACAACAACGCCACGCGAATGGACAGCCGAATGTGAAGGTATGGCGACATGTGCAAGGTAGTGGCGTAGAAATGTCTGAGCAGGAGCTGACCCTATCCACCTCCGGTGAATTTTCCATTACACTACATGAAGGTAGCGGCATTACGATCGGCAGTCCGGGGAATGTGCAGATTCAGGGTGGTCACGTGAAGCTCGATGCTGGGAAGGAGCTTTCACTTGAAGCTGGAATGGCACTGTATTTAAAAGGCGGAGCCAGTAGCATGGTACTGGATGGTGAGACGGATACCAAAGCTCCAGTGATTTATCAGGAAGGAACGGTGAAGGCACCTGTTTTCGTAGCCGACCTCCCTCCTGTGCCTGAGCCACCATTGATGAGCATCAAAGCCTATGAAGCAGCCCAGTCAGCAGCCAAGGATTCATCTAGCAGCCAAGCCTCCACCCCTAAAGCAAAAGTCACCAGTCCAGCAGAGCTTCAACAGGCGAATGCCATGATGGGGACAGTATCCAAGCTATTAGGCTCCATTCCAGTGATGGGGAAAGTGTATACGAGCGCACGTCAAATAGTACATTCCGGCAGCCGATTAGAGCTGATCCAAAACTTGCTGACAACATCGAAAACCATGGTTCATGCCTATCAACAGGTACCTAAAAGTGTTAAAGATAGAATGCTGAGGGAATATAAAGAACAAGAAAAAGCTAGGGCTGAAGCTGCTCTTAAAGCAGAAAAAGAAGCTAGAGCTAAAGCCCTTAAAGCGAAAAAAGAAGCTGCACCACCAGAGCTTACAGATGAAGAATATGAGAAAATTCTAAGAGATTATGTCTATTGGTCTTCATTAGAAAATCGCAGACCTGAAATTCCGCTAGGAAGCTACCGTGCTGAGGACGGGGTGGTTCGTACAGCGAATGGAAATCCAGATTTTAAATACTACGATGACTGGAAACAAAACTATCCAGGAGATTTTTTGATTCTATCTAATCAAGAGGGCATCACACCAGAAGAACAACGATGGATGAGCCATGCAAACATATTTGCAGAGCCAGTGCCACTTGACGGTCGAGGTGGTGAAGGTAGAGCCCTTAAATATGAATTCTCCAAAAAGAGCAAAGAAGGGGCATCTGAGAACGCTAGGCTCGCAAGAGAAAATGTGAGGAGAATCCAACAGCGAATAGATCAGAAGAGCATCACCACAAAAAATGCATCCGAACCTATTGAGAACGCATCAGAAGTTATGCCTTCAAAAGCAGGCAAACCCAAGGAGAAACCTCCTAAAACTGAGGGGACGGGTAAAGTTGTAGGTAATAAATCTGTCGTTAATGAAATGTCCTCCAATGCTGCTAGATACAAATCGAATTTAGAATATGATTGTTCAGAAATAGCAGAAGATTTAGCACACGCGTCAGGAGGTAGAGGTAAAATTATTACAATAACATCATCAGAAAAATATGGGACAATAAAAGTTACTGAGTATGGTGAAACAAAAAGTTTTGACTACCATACTGTGTATTCTGATGGTAAGTATGTCTATGATCCTCGATTAAGTGACCAACCGATTCATGCTAAAGATTATATGAATACTATAAATAAGCTAAATGGTGGAAAGGTGTCTGTAAGTACACAATCTTTGGAGTAGGTGAGAACAATGTCCCCTAAAAGTATTTATTTTTCGGAAAATGGAGAGGTAGCGTATCCTGAGTTAATGGCTTATACTATCTCAAAACTAGGGTCATTTGAATGGCATAGAACATCAATGTATAATCCGAATAATATTTATGACCGCCCAGCGGGGTTTTATTTTAGATTTCATAATAAGAATGAAGTATATACACAATTAGAAGATTGTATCAATGCTTTTAGTGGTAAACTTCAATGGTGTATAAATGTCAGCAATAACACACGTCATAAGAATTATATAATTGAGCCAGTTATAGTTTATAAAGCGAAATTAAGTGATGAATATGCTGTAAACTATAACTTAAAAGAGATTTTAGGAGATAGTTATGAAACTTTGTGTGAACAAGCAATAGCAGACATTCCTCCATTATGTAAGCATATTGAAGTGTGGTTTGAATTGGAAAACAAGCGACCTTTTTTACCAACTCTGCCCCAATAGTTAGTGATAATTCCGTAATACCTTGATTGGTTTAGTGCCTTTCATTGAGGATAAAATTGCTGCAGAAAAAAATGGGCAGACATATAGTCAAACGTGTTTATACTGAGAGAGAACCTTGTGTTCTTGGTGGTCATAATTGTAAAGAACTACTTGCTAATGAACTTCCTCATGCAGAAGTAACCTATAGCGTTGAGTATGGGGGAGATAAGGCTTCAAGGGATCGAGGAAATGCTGAACTATTTAGTGAGCTTGAAAAGTTAAAGGAGAAGTGAAAGTGTGGATATTGATATTAGTGAGATTCGTGACTACTATGAATCTGAAATAAGAGACTATGATTACAATGAATTAGTAAGACTCGGTGTAAGTCATGATAATGCTGAGTTTATGGTCAGTATCGGAGTGCCAGAGGAATATAATGATTTTATATTCTATGGATTAGATACTTTTCAAAAAATTTAATTGAAGGCGTACAGTATATTAAAATTGGTCATTTTACAAGTTTCGGTATGCGTAACTCGTGTGGATTGTATTTTAAAGAAAGCAGCAGTGAACTTTTTACTACTTCACCCCTTCATGAACCTCATTTATATATGATAAATAAAGACTTGAAGACATTTTTTTGTTCCATTTTAATAAAAAATGAATTAGCAATGAAAATGAAACAACAAAATGAATATAGTACACAAAAATATACACATGAACTCCAAAAGATGTTTGACCAAATTGATCTGTAGCAATGAAAGACGTTTAAGGATACTGGTCACATTTAATGGAAGACAATGAAACAGGATTATAAAACCATATAAAATAGAACTACGGAAACTATTTAAAAGTGTCTATGAAAATTTCCATATCGTATGTAAAATTAAACGCCATAATACGTGCTAGTCGCGTGTTGTGGTTTCTTTTTATACACCGCAATAAGTTAAACAATACAAACGTATAAGTGGCGGTTACTCAAAAAGTCTTTAGCCGCTTGAATAGATTATCGTCGAATGAAAAATTACTCAGGATTTTTTTTGTCAGATCAACAAAAGAACAAATTAAAAGATTAAGATGACTTTTAATCTAAGCCTGAGAGGAAGAAATATGTGATTGGAAAAATTATGCACCTAATAATAAACGCGTCTTTAGATAAAGATGATAGTGTTATAGTAGCTGCTCTAAAGTTATTAAAAAATGATTGCAATTTAGAAGAATTAGTGGGTGACTATTTTGCTCAACTTGTTAGTATGATTCCTCTGGTTAAAGAACAGAGTACAAAGGCACTTTTAATCGAAACAATTGTGGAATCTCCAGAATTCGTTAGCTACGATACGATGTTGGACGAATATGTGAAACTTATATCAGAAGGTGCGACTAACGTTCAGGAAGCTGCAAGATGTTTAGGTGCAATTACCGCCTCTGGCTGTACAAACAATCAGATATTCTTACAATTGGCCAATAAATTAAATCATAAATTTGCCGTTGAAATACTAGTTTCAATGGGACGTTCTAATTGGGGAGAAATCCCTCATTACCTAGAATCATTTGCTCAAGAGGTTCAAAAAGCACAAAGGATAAGATATCGTTCAGGAATAATTGCAGCCTTTTTATTAATCGTTCATCCTCTGTGTTCAGAATACGCTCATGTTAGTTCGTTATCTTTTGGATATCCATTTACTGAAGCGGCCATGAATGATTGGGCATGGGTAACCCCAAAAAATACAGAACATATAGTACAAAAGAAAATAGTAACCTCAAGAGAAGCTGACATATTGGTGAAATTAGGGGACTTATTGCGACTTAATATGAACTTGAGTTCAAACGAAGTTGCAAAGCTATACACCGAGTTTTTCGAAGATAAGAACCCATTTGATGTTATTTACACTCTACCAAAATAAAAACATAGCGCCAAAGAAGTCACTGCGAGAGTTGTTTCGTTTTGTATAGAACACGCCCCTATCTTTTCCCTAAAACAATGACTTGAGATCCCTCCACATCTTAACGTGTTTGACTTACAAGAGAAAGTGTTCGAAGAATACAGCGCTGGTTAAGCACGGGTACCAAAACAGATAAGTAACGTTCATATTGATATTGAAGAATAGGAGGATAATTAAATGCTTATAATAAAGGCTTTAACAAAGATGTATGAGGATTGGGGTGAAGATATAGACGACTTCTATATTACTTATAGTATAGATATCGGACCCAGTGAAATAAATGGAGCATCAGACATGTTTTCATTTGAACTAGTAAGTCCTAAAAGGTTAGATAGAATGGCAGGTCAAGGTGATATTATTATCGGTCATGGTCATTTTATAGCAAAGGACTTTAATGAAAATACACTTGAAGCCACATTAAATCGTATCATTAATAAATGCGCAGATAATGATATTAATGAGGCATATAAAAACCTATCTGCATATTTTCGTTGGGAGATGGATAAATAATTGGGGATCTAGCTGATTTATACACACACACAGTTAGCCCCATAGCAGATTTTACTAAAATATTGTCGTGATCACGATCACGGTTTAGACTGTAAATTTAAGTTAAAATACAAACAATTTTAAATTTATTTCAGCTGAAACCAAAGATACCGTGATCGATCACAAAGAAAAAACAAGGAAGTGTACAAAGATGAAAAGAACTGATTTACCTCTTGTCTATTCATGTTCTGGATGTTCCTCTGCAGCACAAACCGCTAACATGATCGCTATACAAATGGATCGAGAAAAAGTCGCTGAAATGTCCTGCATAGCTGGTGTTGGTGGTGATGTCAAACCACTTGTCAGAACAGCAAAATCGGGACGTGACATCATTGCAATTGACGGCTGTCCCTTGTCCTGTTGCAAGAGTTGTCTAGCAAGGCATGAAGTTCAACCCAAACACCATTTTCTGCTGTCTGACTTTGACGTACCCAAGATAATAGGAGAAGATCCTAACCCCGATCATTACAGGAATGCTTACACACAAATTTTAGAACAAATTGGACAATAATTCTTAATCAAAATAAAGGTGTATATCGAATTTTTACTGGTGGCTCCTAACACATCTTCAAGGGCCGCCAGTATTATTTTTATACAGCAACATCTTATTAATAAGGAGAATAATTATCGAATGTTTAAATGAATTTGTCTCACAATTTAAAATACCTGGTACACCAATTCTCAAACCGTCGTTCTAAAGGAGTGGAGATAATGTATGAAATACTAAATAAAATACAAATAAAAACTTGATATATCGCTAATAAACCATAAAGAGACACGAAATACGATTTTAAAATGGAAAGTAAGCCATGATCCAGTAAAGTATAAGCGGAATTAGCAGCATTTTTACAAAATAAAAAAACATTCAATTTCTTTCCTTATCATATGATAATTTGCTTCTTACCTCTTCTTGAAATGCAGTATCCGTTAATAATTTGTAAAAAAACAAATCCAGCTTCTGCTTGAGCCAAATATGATCCACCCCAGAATCATCTTGAATAAACATGGCTAGTTGAATGTCATTTCCTTCCCGATCCGTACAATATAAAGCCTCTGTTAGAACAGAAATGGTAGATCCACCTTTGTTTCCAAACTCTATTAACTTGGAGTTATCTACTTGTCGCTGAATTAGCATTTTTAAATATGGATTTATAGTAGAAGGAACCAACTCCTCCTTGTGTATGAGCTTCATGAGGTAAGCATATTCTTTAGTCGTTGAACGAGGAAGCTTGCGCGATTCCAGCACTTGAAGCTTTCGTACATAATTCTGCCTGGTGTTCCATTTCTGAATACATTCTATCCCCTGATCACGATTTAAAATCTGATGAATTTCAATAGATTTTTTCATATATTCCTCGTAGCTCATCTCACTTATCTTTTGTATCGACTCTTTAAAGCCTATGTTTTCGGTCTCTTGGGTATAAGGAGACATGAATCCCGCAGATGAAAAAGGAAAGATTTTATCATGGGAAGAAAGTGAGAGTTTGATAATATTCTCATTTATCTTATCCAAACCCATTTTCGCCATCAGAAATTCTGTATTGGCATTGGAACTATATGCTAACATACCGTGAGTAATATCCAATAACGTAATTTTTCCTTGAACCTCTTTATGGTTTGTGCGAATGGATTGAATCCAGTTATGATGAGCGTTACCATCGGAACCAGGGATATAAAATTTATTTAATTCCTCTAAAGGAACAAGTTCCTGCTCGTCTAATATTTTCGCCACAACTTGGCGAGCAAATTCGATAGCAATGATCACTTTGACCGTGCTGGCAAGCGGCATTTTAACTTCTGAGTTATAGCTGATTTTCTCCATACCATTTCTGACCATATACAAAGATGCTTTACTCGGGTTTTCCTTTAAAAAGTTCAGAACATCCATTTCTGTTTTCTTATTATTTTGGCGCTTCGCAATGAGCAAAAACAGGATACATATGAGAACAAATATTAAAATTATAGCTACTATTAATAAAATTATTTTCATACTTTGCTCCTTAATGGACACGCTTAGACTGAAGTTCACATAAGCCGTCACAGTTCCCCACGGGAATCACTTTTCTTTTAGAAGCTAGTAATCATACAAATAACCACATATAACCATTTTTTGAAAATAATTATAAAGGGAACCGCCCACCAAAGATACGGTATCCCTATACAAATTTGTGCAATAGAGTCATTATCAACTAGAACCTCATTGAAGAACAAATTACCAATGCATTCTATCTTCAATCTTTCCTTAACATCATTTCAGCAGACCGTCACTCTTAATACTTTTAAAAAGTGATTGCCTTTATTCTTCACTAAAGCTTTTGGCCCATTCAGCAACCCTACGACTGCTTTCTTCTTCTGACAAATCCTCGATCCTGGTCATAATAGACCATCTTACTCCACAAGGATCCAGTATACTTCCGAATCGATCACCTGATACAAAGTTTGTAACGGGTTCCCTTACTTTTGCTCCTCTTTCTACCGCATTTTCAATGACCTGATCCACATTCATTACGTAAATTCCGAAAGAATAACACGCATGGTCTCCATCTGGCGGCAAGACCAATTGATATGCCGGATTCGCTGCTCCCAGCTGCAAAAAACCATTTCCAAAATCTAATTCCGCATGAACGATTATTTTATTGCCATTCTCATCAGGAAATTCAGTAATATCCTTAACCCTTGCATTGAAAACAGTTGTATAAAACTCTATTGCTTCAGAAGGATTCTTCACTGTAATAAAAGGGGTAATAGATGTAAAGCCGTTGGGCATCCCCTTCTTTGTATATTTACCTGACACTCCCATATATTCTCTGCTTTCAGTCATTTTGACTCCTCCTTTAAATGATCGTAACAGTTCAGTTTTATGCTTATTCCTTTATTGGATTGAATTCATCAACTCATAGTAATATTTGGATGCACGAGTCTTATTTAGACTATACCAGGCTTCTAATGTCTTAGAAGAAAACACACCCAGAGCTTTCAAGACGTGTACGGAAAATTCCAAAGGAGCTGTTCCAGATGCAGTGATTAGTTTTCCATCGGTTACAGCAGACTCCATTTTGTAATACTTTTCGCCCGTGTAGGTGGGACAGGTCATTTTGAGGTATTCCAGATCATTGCTTGTATGCCAACGTGAATTCAACAATCCTGCCTGGGCAAGTCCCATGGTAGCACCACAAATCGCAGCAACCCATATCCCTTCCTCTAAGCACCTCTCAGCGATTTTTAAGATCGGTTGGTGAATGGTTTCTGTCCATGTATTTCCACCGGGTAAAATCAATGCATCCGTGCTTTCAATTTTGCACTCATCCAGTTTGATATCTGGCAGGATTGTCAATCCGCCCATGGTAGTGACAGGAGTCTTTTCCATTCCCACGGTAACTATTTTGGATGGGGCCAGCCCCTTTTTATAATATCTTCCCGAGTTCAGTTCGGCAGTTAAGTAACCTATCTCCCAGTCTGCCATGGTGTCAAATACATACAGATATACCGTACTATTCATTCACAGGTTCTCCTTATTTTATAATTTATCAAGTGATACCAGCCCTCGGTAATCCGTGATTATCTTCATTATAAAAAAGCTTCACTGACATCCGCTGTCAGTGAAGCTTTTAACGTTGATAATATTCCATTAACTCCGACGCAACAGCAACAAGTTTTTTCTTCAAACTCTGTGGTTCGATGACTTGAATGGATTTCCCGTAGGGTAGGAGTAAATAAGGGACATAGGTATGAAGTGATTTTTCCTCAAGCAAAAAGATTGCTTGATTGGAGGTCCGCTCTTTCAGATGATGCCCCAAAAACCAATGCAGACATAAGTCATCCAATGCCTCTGACCTACCTCCGATCATTAAAGAAATTAAACCGTCCTTGCCCACTAAATCAGGTAACAGATTTTGCATAAAAAATTCACGAGCCGAAAAATCCTCAGGACGCTTAAATAGGATTGGAGTCCGCTTGATTTGTAGAATCCGATCTGCCCGAAAGCTACGGATCTCATTCCTTAGGTGGCAAAATGCAATAGTATACCATTTGTTGTTCCAGTAAACCATTCCATAGGGATCTATCACCCTATACTTGGGTTGTTCTTCATGACTTGTGCGATAATCCATTTCTACAGAAAATTCGTTGGCTACAGCCTGCTCCAATTCTGCCAATATCGGCTGAAGAGAAGGAGCTCCCATGCGATTTATCACTTCAAACCCGGCTAAATGACGGCTAAGTATACTTTCCTGCTCTTGATTTGAATACATTTTCAATTTTGATGTGGCATTGCCTAATGCCTCACTCAAAGGGTATCCAGCTTCTTTTGCAAAAACAGCAGCATGAAGAAGTGCCTTTTTTTCTTCCATATCAAATAGTAAAGGTGCTCTAATAAAATTATTCAGCAGGCTATACCCGCCATTATGACCCGTGTCGGATATTATAGGCACTCCACTGGCACATAGAGCATCAATATACCGATAAACTGTCCTTATATTTATTTCTAACTTTTCGGATATTTGTTTTGCCGTCATCTTTACGCCCGAATTCAGCATCCATAGAATGGCCAGCATATTATCGTTTTTTGGCATAACCTGAACCCTCATCTCTCATTAAAGTTCAATCTTTTATAAATATCTTTGTATACTCCCTCTTACCACCTATTATATGCTTTTTTCTTCTCAAAACTCGCCTCCGATATCTCCTACTTCCAGAAATAAACATTGTAAATACCACTTCCAATGGGTCATTCTGTAAACTAAATCTCTCTTTTAACCGATAAATACATATGCTGGGTTGTTTATTAAATATCACCTCTCGTCCCTTTATAGCGTACAAACCTTGTAATACATATCTATTTTGACTCACTGTTGCACCCATCTGCTGCTTCTATAATCAGAAGCAATTGCAAAATGACGTGCTTCAATTGGAAATATCCATCGCATCTAGAAAGGAGTCATGAACTCACTTGAGCGTATTATCAGATGGGATCGGATATGAAAGCCTACGCTTTTATGGTCCCTTTCAGCTACTACATATCGAACAACTTCAAATAACACGTACCATTAACGATCATGCCTTTTTACATATCAGTGGCTTGCTCTCCGAAGAACAAGGAGCTGCATGCATCGGACAGGATATGGAGCATGAGCCGATTGTGATTCGTCAGTTGGATGATCAGGGACAATCGCTGAGAAGGTTGTTCCATGGGATTGTTACACGTATGTCCGTACACTGCGTGCGAGGCGTGTATACGTTTGAACTAGAGGCCGCTTCCCATTCGTACCAGATGGATATTAAGCGTAAAAGGCGCTCCTATCAAGATATTCACCGTACTTATGATGATCTGGTCACTGCGCTGGTTCGAAAATATCAGTACGGAGATGCCATTGATACGGTGACCAACTATGCCAAACTGGAGACATTTGTTTTACAATATGAGGAGACGGATTGGGCGTTTTTAAAACGCCTCGCTTCTCGCTTTGGTTCCGTACTTGTGCCAGAGGTAACCGCAGCCTCGCCCAAGGTTTTCTTCGGGATGCCTGAAGGCAAGCAGCATAAGGTAGAGCGGGATGTATTTTATCGAGTACGTAAAACGTTTCATGAGCTGGATGCGGAAAAGCCAGGCGAACGTGCTGGCTCGTATGTCACCTATATGATCGAAAGCCTGCAATACTATGCGCTGGGCGACCTCATCACGTTACCCATTGGACAAGGTAAAGAACTGGTCGTGGTTCGGGCAGTAACCACACTAACGGATGGCTTACTGCGTACCCGTTACGATCTTCAAGTCGAACAGGATATCCGCTATGCCCGGTATGAAAACGATCAGGCCACCGGGATTTCACTGACAGGAACGGTGCAGAAGGTACAGGAGGATTTTGTACAGCTTCAACTTGACATTGACCCGAAGCAATATCCTGCTAAAGCGTGCTGGTTTCCCGTAGCCACCCGTTATGTCGCGGAAGAACAAGTGGCTGGTACGATATGCCTGAGATCGGGGAACAAGTGGAATTGTATCTGCCTACCCACCGCGAACAAGATGCCTATGTCACGGATTCACTGCGACAACAACGCCACACCAATGGACAGTCGAATGTGAAGGTATGGCAACATGTGCAAGGTAGCGGCGTAGAAATGTCTGAGCATGATCTGACCCTATCCACTTCCGGTGAATTTTCCATTACACTGCATGAAGTTAACGGCATTACCATCGACAGTCCGGGGAATGTGCAGATTCAGGGTAGTCATGTGAAGCTCAATGCTGGCGAGGGACTTTCACTGGAAGCTGGAACGGCGATGTATCTAAAAGGCGGAGCCAGCAGCATGGTACTGGATGGTGAGACGGATACCAAGGCTCCGGTGATTTATCAGGAAGGTACGGTGAAGGCACCTGTTTTCGTAGCCGACCTCCCTCCTGTACCTGAGCCACCATTGATGAGCATCAAAGCATATGAGGCGGCGCAAGCTCCATCAGCAGCTAAGACATCAAGCAGCACTCCTACCGCCAAAGTGACAAATCCAGCTGCACTTCAACAGGCCAACTCTTTGTTGGGTACGGTGTCCAAGCTATTAGGCTCCATTCCAGTGATGGGAAAAGTGGCTGGCGTTGTTGCGGGAGCTTTAGGTGGGCCTGCGGCGGGTGTCATTCTGAAAGCAACCGCTATGATCCCCGTTCGGAGCAAAGGAACTCCTACGATTGGAGGCGGTAAGGGGAACGGCATTAATCCGTTGAAACACTTGGCTGGTTTAGCGGTGCAAGGGTTGATTACTCAATACGAGCATGAGCAAGCGAGACATGCCTACTATAGCAAATGGATTCTAGGAAAAGTGTATACAAGCGCACGTCATATAGCGCATTCCGGTGGCCCATTAGAGCTGGTTCAAAACATGCTTGCAGCATCAAAAACTATGGTTCATGCCTATCAACAGGTACCTAAAAGCGTTAAAGATAGAATGCTGAGGGAATATAAAGAACAAGAAAAAGATAGAACTGAAGCTGCCCTTAAAGCAAAAAAAGAAGCTGCGCCACCAGAGCTGACAGAAGAAGAATACGAAAGAATCTGGCAGGATTATCTTAGGGCAGCATATACCGAAGACTTTACACCCAAACTTAAACCGGGGAGTTATCGAGGAGAAGATGGTCTTGTACGTACTCGTGACGGTAAACCGGATCGCCAATACTATAGTGAATGGAAACATAATTATCCCGGCGATTTCTTCATGCTAACTAGGAAACAAGGAGTATCTGAAGAAGAGAAGAAATGGATGTTCTATGCTATTATCACAGAAAACCCTCTTATGTTTGGTGGTCGAGGGGGGATTGACCATACTAAGGAATTAAAGGGGATACTTTCAAAACTGGGTAGAGGAAAAGGGTTCTTTAATATTTCTTCTGGAGTAAGTGCAAAAGTAAGAGTTCAGGAATTATTAGCGAGACAACAAATAGAAGCTAGAGAAAACATAGCTAACCCAAAAAATAACCAAACTCTTGAAACCAAAGGCTACAAACCACAACCAAATGAAAGGTTAACAACGAAAAACCAATATAAACAACAGGATCAACAGGCAAGGAAAACGCTACGAGAGACTGCCTCCAAGGCAACTAGAGAAGAAAATAGTAAAATTCAAAAGAAGGTCATATATAATGTAGCTAAAAGTACAAATACAAGAAAAGCCTCAAATATAAAAGAGTATTTAAAAAAGGAAAAAGAAATTGTTAAATCGAAGAATACTAAGGGGACGTCACAAGCTCCTAATGTTAGAATCAATTATAAACCAGGTTATGATGATCATTTAATTGAAGTGAAAGGGTTTAAAGCAAAACCAACTATAGGAATAAAAGGTGGCCATAACCTCGAAAACTTTGAACAGTATATTTTAGACAACTTTGGCGACCAAGTTAAGAATATTAATCAAGCTGCGATAAAAACGCCACATCCAGATATTCCGGGAATTTATGAGGTTAAATACAAACTCCCTGTTTATGACGGAATGAGCTTAGATAATGGTGGAAAAGGAAACTTTACTGGTCAGTGGAAAGAGTATAAGAATCCAAAAACTGTATACGATCCGAAACTAGTCTCTGATGAACAGATGCTTAAGTTGGGGAGAGAGGCAATGGAAGAGGGCATTCAACATAATAAAATAAAAATAGACACACGACAAAATGCTGTTTCTGATGAAATTGTTGGATATGCTGAAGTTGACGGTAAAAAACTGGAATTTATAGGTTACAGGGATAAAGCTACTGGAGAAATAACAAACTTTTTCCCTGTGATTCCGAAAAATTAATTAATAAATAAGGGAATGAATAAGATGGATGATGAAATATATTATGTAGAAGATGCTCAGGAAAAAATTGAGAATATGGAGGCATACTACGGTACTTTAGGGGATGGCTATTTTTTAGAAGCTCTTAATGAATTTAAAAAGGGTAAAGGATTTGGTATTGGTTATACTAGCTGCTATTTTGCTACTGAATGCACTCCAAATGATGAAGAGTATTTTGGAGATAGTGGAGTGAATTTCACAACAACTCCGCCAGTAACTAGTGTAGAAGTGTATGCAATTGTGGATTATGAGATGTTTTTTGAGTATTTAGTTAAGGTAGCTCAAGAGTATCTATCAAGACATTCCCAGAATGTCGCTAAAGTTGAAAGTTGTTTAGCTCAAATCAAGGAGAAGTTAAATTTATACGCTTAAAACAATAGGATGTTTACACACCCAATAACAAGATCGCACAATATAACAAACCAAACACTAAAAACTTGACACAAACTTGATAAACTTTCAAAGGCTTATTCCAACTTGAACCTAAGAGTAGGAACGAGCTTTTTTTGTATTATCGAAATCTAAGGCAAAAAAACATAATAGTCCAGCTTTCCTGCAGAAAACAATGGATTTTCATCCCTTTCTATCAGAAATACCATACGCACACTCAAACCACGGGTGAGGAAATTCGAAATGTCAGATTGGTATCTCAAAGCGTTACGCAAACGATTTTATCAAAAACTCGCCAGTGAACAACGGTCTATATTTTATTAAAAGATGAGCATCTGTTTACCAAGTTGAGAAAAAAATAGGTAATAAAGAATTAAAAACAGATGGAACTTGGACTAAAAATTAATCCTTAAATGAATTTCACATTCCAATAGAGGGGAAATAAAAAAATGAATCTTAAAGAAATTGAGAAATTACCCGATGTATTACCAACAGAAACATTAGCATTGATGTTTCAAAACGTATTGAATGAATTTAATACTGGTAAAATTGAGAAAAAGGATTTTTTATTAATTCTTAGCCAATTAACAGATAGACAAGTTATGACCTACGAGTTATTGGAAAGTGAAGTAAGAAATAGTATAGATATGGTTCTTTATAGGTTATGGAATACCGATTCTTATGATGATGTAGATATTATTCTTTCAATTGTTGTAAACCTCGGACTGAAAAATTGCTTTCAAAAAATTAAAGATTCAATAAATCAAGATAAGGATATAGACGAATTAATATTAAAAGAAATTATAGAAACAATTGATGAAGTTGGTGAAAATATTTCGAATCCATATCATGCTTTGGAAAGATTCAAATAAGCCATGTCAATAGCTTGTTAATAACTTCGGACAAATTTAATTTATAATATTAACAGATATGCAAACCAACAACTTAACACAAATATGATAGTCTTTTAAAGGCACAGTCCCACTTGAGATACGAGTAGGAATGTGCTTTTTTCATGCCAAAAATAAGCAGTCAATTAGCAGAATGAATCCCAATTCCTATATGAATAACACAACTTGCCATTCCTCCCTATCAGGGTTACCAACCACATCATAACCTCTGATCCATTCACACAATTGGTCGGTAAATAAATATCAACACGTTCGTTTGCTTTCCATTTAATTTCTGAAAAGACTTTAAATTATGGAGTTACTTCATTAAGTATTCCCTTCACCTCAAACCTAGACCCGCACACAAAAATGCACCTCCCTAGCATTCATCGGACAAACCAAAAAGTTTGTTCCCATGTCTACACTAGGGGGTGCTCTTCTAATCTGGGAAATCTGTTTTACCCCTTAACCGACCCTGCTGCGATCCCTTCCACAATCCGGTCACTCATGATGAGGAACACGAGCAAAATGGGCAAAATGCTGATCATCAACGTAGCCCCAATAGCTCCCCAGTCGGTCGTATATTGTCCAATAAAGTTTTGAACGCCGACGGTCAGTGTTTTGTTTTCGTCCGAACTAATAAACGTATTCACGAAAATAAACTCATTCCAGTTATAGATCATGTTAATAATAGACGTCGTTGCCATGACGGGGGTGGTCATGGGCAGCACAATCCGGAAGAACATTCGGTTGACGGAGCAACCGTCCATAACAGCCGCTTCTTCCACTTCACGGGGCAGGGCGTAATAGAATCCCAGCAAGATCATCATCGTTGTCGGCAGATTAAAAGCAACATACGACAGGATGATAGAGAGTGAAGTGTCTGTTAAATGCAGTTTGAGAAACATACTGAACAACGGAATCAAGGTGGAATGGACTGGAATCATCAGTCCGACCATAAAGAGCCCGAGAACCAGCTGGCTTCCTTTCCACCGCATACGCGTAATGGCAAACGTTACAAAGCTGGCGAGCAGCACCGTTAACGCCACGGATATGACCGTAATCCACACACTATTGAAGAAATACCGCCCGATATTGCCGCTGGTCCACACATTCATATAGTTCTCCCAATGTGGCTGGGACGGGAGTGCAAACGGCGGAAGGTTAAACACTTCCTGATTATTTTTAAGTGAGAAAAGCATCAGCCACACCAGCGGTAAAAGCTGCGTCACCGCCAAGATGATTAAAATGATATACAAAGCGGCATAACCGACCCGAGTTAACATTTTGCCGCGGGTACCGACTCCAAGCGGATAGTTGGCGGCTGCCTGGGTTTTCATATCCGTTCCTCCCTCTTCCTGTCCTTTGTTACCCTCATCTATTTGCATGACCGTATTATGAATACTGGATGGTGTCACTAGTAGCCGTAACCTTGCGGATCAGCCACGTAGCGATCAGACAGATGAGCAACAGGGCAAAGGCTGTAGCGCTACCGTATCCAAAATCAAAGCTGCGGAATGCCTGGTGGTACATGTACGAAGCCATCACTTCACTGGCTCCATTCGGCCCACCATCCGTCATGACGTAGATGAGGTCAAAATATTTGAGCGAGCCGACAATGGACAATATGATCGTAACGTTAATCACCTCGCGCAACAGGGGCAATTTGATACGAGTCGCAATCTGCCAGACACTGGCCCCGTCAATCCGGGCAGCCTCCATCAGCGTTTCGGGAATGTTTTTCAGCCCGGCATAATAGATCAGGATATAAAAGCCTGCATATTGCCAAATAATCGGAATGAACAAAGCAAACAGCACCAAGGACGGATTAGCTAACCATTCAGGCGGATTGTGGACTCCGACCGACGCCAGTATGGAATTGAACACTCCGTTCGTTGGATGATACATTTTGAGCCACAGCTGTGCGATCGCTACAGATGACAACAGCATGGGAATCAGATAAATTTTCCGCAGCAGATTCGCTCCCTTGATTTTTCCTGACAAAATCATCGCAATGACCAGATAACCGATCAGACTGATGCCTGAAAACAAGGCCAGCAGCAGCGAATGCCAGGCACTTTGCCAGAATGCACTGTCTGTGAGCAAATGTTGATAATTGTCCAGCCCCACAAAAGTCATAGAACCGATTCCATTCCACTGATTCAGGCCGTAATAGCCGGTCAGTACGATGGGTACATATATTACGGCTAATAACAGCAGCAGAGAAGGCAATACATAGAGAGCAATGACAAGCTTATTGGACATGACCTTTTCCACGGTTGGACCTCCTTAGGTGGTCAATTTCAATTTCCTTTCTCGATGGCAGCCTTATGCTGGTCGGCAAATTGTTGCGGTGTCACCGCTTTACCAAACAACGCCTGAATCATATTCAAATGTACCTGTGCTGCATTCGGCTTCATCTGTACATCGGCGAACAACGTAATACTGCTGGCTTGATTCAGTCCGTTCAGCAAATCGACATACAGCTTGGGCAATTTTTCTTTGGAGGTGTCCACTTTCGTCGCCGGAATAACGCCCGCCTGTGTGACCGATTGTTCTCCCCATTTAACTACAAAGTATTCAACGAACGCTTTGGCCTCTTCTTTCACCTTGGAATTCTCAGAAACAAACAAACCTACTCCCGGACCTCCTACCCAACTGTTCTCGTTGCCCTTGCCGCCTGCAACCATCGGGAATTTAAAGAAGCCAATTTGATCTTTAAATGCTTGCGGGATTGCGGGATTGGTCGTAAAATTCGGCAATTCCCAAGTAGCCATCAAATACATAGCTGCCTTGTTGTTCATAAATTCGGATTTTCCCTCATCATTGGACAAGCCGTTAAATCCTTTGTTAAATGCATTCATATCCACAAGCGTCTGAACTTCGGAGGCCGCCTGAATTAAACCAGGGTCATCGAACGATCCTGAGCCGTCAATCGCTTTTTTCAGCGTTTCGTTACCTGCTATACGGTCCGCCAAATACATATACCAGAGCGAGCCGGTCCAGCGGTCTTTATTGCCCAATGCAATCGGTGCTACTCCATGATCCGTAAGTGTTTTCACAACCTGCTTAAATTCGTCAAATGTCGCAGGTACCTTCAAATTGTATTTTTGGAATATGGCTTTGTTGTAATAAATGGGTGTAATATTTAATTCAATCGGAAGCGCATACGTTTTGCCATTCAGCGCATAAGCTTCGGTCGTTCCCGGTACGAATTTGTCCTTCAGCTTGGAACCTTGCAGCAGGTCATCCATCGGCGTAAATAATCCACCTTTAACGTAAGGCTCCATAAAGCCTGCTGCCCAGGTGATGCCGATATCCGGCAATTCATTGGAAGCTGACAGCACTTTGAGTTTGTTTTTATATTGTTCATTTTCCAGCACTTCCTGCTGAATGACGACATTCGGATGATCCTTTTGGTATTGATCTATAATCTGAGTCACAAGCTTGCTCTGCTGTGCCGAACTTCCCTCGGGCCACAGGTGCATCATTTTGAGTGTAACCTTTCCCCCGTCTCCACTGGAACCGCCTTGACCATCTTTACCAACACCGCAACCGGATAACACCAGCATGAATGACAGCAGCAGGGTCAACCCAGCAAACCATTTTTGATGTGAGCGCTTACGTAAACCATACTCGTTGGACATCGTTAGACCTCCGTTTGTTGTATTTATATTTTTTTGTAACCGTTATCATTTGTAAGTTTAGCACTCTATTCCTGCTTTCAACAGGGTACGCTCATTGGGTATAATTCCACTTTTATTGGGTTTGATCTGCCTACTGTCAGTCGATATTCTCCGGCCCTGTACGCATCTGCTGCCTGTAGCGGCTGGGACTTATCCCCTCGGTCGCTTTGAATACTTTAATAAAATATTTATCTGTTCGGTAGCCTGATCGTTCGCCGATTTGGGCAATCGTCAATTGGGTATGCAGCAGTAGCTCCTTGGCCCGTTGCATCCGCAGCCGATGCAGATATTCGCTGAAGGACAAACCACTTTGCTCCTTGAATAAAACACTAAAATAGCTCGCATTCAGGTGTGAATGCGCGGCAGTCTGCGCCATCGTAATGGATTCGTGAAGATGCTCCGCCATAAAGGTGAAGGCACGTCGTACCGGATCACTAAGGGTAGCCGCCTGGAGATCAAGCTCTAGCAGAACAGGGTCAGCCAGCTTGTCCAGCTTCTCGTATCGCTGCCGCTCCTCTTCCAGCCGAAGCGCTTCATTGACCGCATTCAGCAGCTCTTGTTTATCAATCGGTTTGAGCAAATAATTGACGGCTCCCAGACGAAGAGCCTGCTGGACATAATCAAACTCCGCATAGCCTGAGATGACAATGGTCGCTGGTCGTCGTGAATCCCGTTCCAGAGAGCGGATTAAATCCAGCCCACTGAATTCCGGCAACCGGACATCCGTAATCAACAGATGAACCGTCTCTGCACGCAGTATATTTAGTGCTTCCAAACCATTACCGAATGTCACAATCCGGTATTTCCCGGCTGCCCATTGCTCCAGTGTCTGGTGTATCCCCTGACGTGTTCGCTGTTCATCGTCTACAATGACAATGGTTTTGGATGAAACACTCATTGCTACCGCCCTCCATATTCATCAGGAATTTCAAAAGCGACCACCGTTCCTTCCTGCTCAGCACTATGTATCAGCACACCGTCCGTTGGATAAGATGCGCTGTCATAATAGAGAGCGAGCCTGCGCTGCACATTAACCAGTCCCATACCGGTTCCCTTGCTCTCGCAGGCTGCTCCCCCCATCAACGCTGTACGCACAGCTGCAAGTTCCTCCAGTGTCATTCCAGGTCCGTTATCTATGACCGCGATCTTGGTCCACCCCTGTCTGGTCGAAGGAGTGACACTGATTTCAACGCGACCGTTGCCGATGCGATTTTCCACACCATGCAAAATGGCATTCTCTAGAATAGGCTGGATCAGCAGTTTAGGAAGCGGAATTCTGGCTGCCTCTGAAGGCATATGAATTTGCCAGCTCAGACGTTCACCCAGACGCATCTCCATCAGTTCCAGATAACGACGGATTTGCGCCATTTCTTCCCCGAGGGTCACCCAAGAGTCATGGTGAGCCGGTTCGATAACATAACGAAACAGCCGCGACATAGACACCATCAGCCCGGCAAGCTCCTCCTCTCCCTTCTCCTGTAGCGACCAGTTGAAAGCATCCAGCGTATTAAAAAGGAAATGCGGATTGATCTGCGCCTGCAGAGCTTTAAGCTCAGTCTGGCTTTGTAAAACCTCCTTTTCGTAAATGACATGGATCAATTCATTGATATCGACAATCATCGTATTGTACTCTGCGTTCAATTCTCGCAGCTCGACCGCTGCTGCCGGTTCTGGATTCAGAGCCAACGCCCCTTCCCGTGAACGACGCATCGCCTGAATCAAGTGACCTATCGGTCTTGTAATCAACGTAGACAACATAAAGGACATAAACAGGAAAAGCACGGCACCAAGAGACGCGGAAATGATAAGTGTAGTCCGTAAAACCGTAATTCCGTCTGTGACGACGCTAACCGGAATCAGGATCAGCAGCGACCAGCCCGTCCGCTCCGACTGCTGAACCGCCTTCACATATTCCCGCTCCCCAATATGAACCGTCTGTGTCTTGCTGTGCAGTACACCTGACAAATCCGTCTGGTTCATTGGTTCACCCGACAGCAGCTGGCCTTGACGATCTACAAGCAGCATGGTTTCATCCGCTTCTTCATTGACTGCTGACGCACCATTCAGTCCAAAATAACTTCGCTCCATACGGGTAATCAGGTACCCTCCGCGTGAGAACCAGCGATCCACCAAGCTGACCTGCCGAATTGCTAGCAGTGACCTGGGGTCCTCGGGATCAATGCCGATCCAGACCAGTCTTCCTTTCATCTGATTCGCCTCACGGATGTCTGCCTGTCCAATACGTTCCTCCAGACTGCCCTCTCTAATCGGAAACAACATCTTCCCTTCAGCAGTATACAGTTCCAGTGAGCCGACACTCGGCATATATGCCTGATAGCTATGCATCACTTGCAGTAGGGATTGACGCTGTCCAAAATTCACCTTGCCCCCGTTGCGCTCCTCCAGCAAAATATGCTGAACAGACGGGTGATTAGCGACCTGCTCCGTCAAACTGTCCATCTGGCCGATTAATGCATCCAGCCTACCGCTTGCTTGTACCGCAGTTTGACCAATATGTCGCTCGGCACTGTCTTTTAACAGGTGAGACACATTGAGATAAATGAACGCCCCCGCTACACTCATCATAATAAGCATCACCAGTATAAATCCGATAAAAATCTGATTACGTAATGTGTTTAATGGTTGGTACCTTAAACGCATATGCCATCTCCCCCTGAGCCATCGCAGAAAAGTAGATAATGAGAACGCTTTCTATTTTCTATTCTAGCGCATCATTCTCCTTTGTTGGCATATTTTCAGCAGAGATTATATCAAAATGGACAGCAATCTCTGGAATCATTATGTTCGACAATAACACGTAATAACGATACTTATTAAAAAAAATGACTCCCGACACATGCAGGAGCCATCTACTGACCAGTTAAACCGAAGCTTCTTTAAAATCACCCAAACTAAGGTACCGTCCAGGCTCCGAAGCTTGTATATAAAATAGGTATCCTATTGGAGGGCAGCCAAAATGCGGTCGCACAGCTCCATCGTTTTCACGTTGTCTCGTCCACTTGAATCAGGCGTCCGTCCTTCTTGGCAGCAGTTCATGAAATGAGCAATTTCACCGACAAAACCGCGCAAGTACAAATCACGGTACCCGCCCGACATCGCGGAAGCTGATGGTGTCAGAACCGTATCATTTTCCGCAAGGGATTTCCAAGGAAGCTCTGTATGACTCTCCGACTTGTGAATGATCAGTGTATTCACCTCATCCGCGTTCGCAAAACCGTGATCAAAAGTTACCGTAATCCCTTCACTCTCGCGTGTCCATGCTGTCATACCTGCGAAGTATAGACTGCCCACTACACCATTTTCAAATTTCAAGGCAATCGTATGGGAAATACACTCACCGTTATCGTTCGCAAATCCGGTAACCTGTACCACTTCCCCGAACAAATAACGTACCAGGTCGACCATATGAACCGCCGCCAGCTTCATGAAGTCTTCGCCAGTTTTACAAAACTGGGTACTGTCCACGAGAAATTTTGCCTGAAATGAGCGTGCGGCTCCAAGCGAGCCACCCTCAATCCATTCTTTTAACTTTATGTATACAGGTGCGTAGCGCTTCATGAAACCGACCATCAGCACGACGCCTGCTGCTTCTGCCGCATCTGCAATTTGGGCCGCTTCCTCGGCATTCCAACCCAGTGGCTTGTCTACAAAGACATGTTTTCCAGCCTTAATGCAGTCTAGTACGAGCGAAGGATGATCTGCCGCTTGTGCTATCACGACAACTCCATCACAGTCTTCCTGCTCCAGCATAGCCTTGTAATTGTCATAAGGTGTGCCACTACTTCCAAACCGCTGAAGTGCTTTCTTCGATCTGCTTAAATCTCTAGTCGCAATCGCCTGAATTTCAGCACCTGCCCCAATAACAGCAGGATATATATTCGTTGAAGCGTGAAAGCCAGCCCCGATAAAACACAGCTTCGCCTTGCTCATGTTAGTCCCTCCCATGTACACACTAAAATAATCCGATCCCATCGTACCCTATTGCCGAAGTATATATACAAAAAAACCTTAACAAAGATAATCCCTTATCCTTGTTAAGGCTCTGTCTGTATCACCTGCAACCATCCTTAAAATACATATAATTACAGGGTTCAGAAATTACCTTGTGGATAATGAAGCCCATTTTTGCTCCAGCCACTGGTCAAATTCAGCGCCCTTGTCGCCTTCATAGATGTCATAAATATCGACTCTCATCTTGTGCAGCTTCTCGCGAAAATCGTTGTAGGTATGGTCGGCTGGCAAGCTTTTTTTAATCCGCACCAGAATCTTCGTCAGGCCCTTAACAAGCTCACCCTCTTTGCGCACAGGCGGCTGTACATTCTCGCCCCATTCCTGAAGTCTGCGGTAAGCGGCTTCCTGAACGGCATATACCGTATCATGATTCAAACGATGTGTCAGCAAGTCAATCGTCTGCTGGTTCTTCCATGCACCCAGATCATTTACCGCAGCTAGGCGTGTTTTCCAATCGGAGGTTCGGTTTGCAGCTACTTTAAGCTGCTCATATACTTCTGCAAATTCCTGCTGAGTTTCGTTGTTTTCCAAAATTGTCTCATCCTTTTCTAAAAATCACTATATTACTGTTCATCACGATTGCCGTTTGTTAAATATAACATACTTGCCGGTCTTCTTCTAAAAAAGATAAAAATGAAATGATCGGACGTTACAGGAAATCTGCACGTGCTGGTGTAAATGCATCTAGCAGAATGCCGCCATCCTCCAGTGGGATACAGCCATGAAGAGTATCGGATGGAAAATGGATGCTGTCTCCTTCTTTGACGGTCTGCACTTCCTTGGTTTCGCCATCATCAATCATGAACTTAAAACTTCCCTTCACTACATAGGTGACTTGTTCATGGACATGCTTATGCAACAGGATTTCCCCTATTTGTGCTTTAGCAAACATCACTTTGACATACATAAGCTGGTCGCTGTGGGCTAGCACTTTCCGGGTGGTATTACTGTCAACGATATCAATTTGAATATCTTGGTCATTAAAAAACATGGATCATTCCTCCTCTTTTTAAGCACAATTGATTTAGATGAGTTATTTTGAAAAAATTCATAAATCGGTTTAGTTTAAAACCAGCGAAAAATAAGCCAAAGTACTCCAGAAAGGGTGGTAAAGTCGGGATCGGCGAACGTCACCCCTTCGGCACCCAAAAAAGAAAAGAGCGGCAAAGTGAGAGCTGGCAGTAGACAGAGTAAGAATCCATTAAGACAACTGGAAATAACAGCTCCTCTGAAACCACCGCTGGAATTGCCGAATATCGCGGCTGCACCACCAGCGAGGAAACAGGCCATGATTCCTGGCACAATGACAGGCAATCCGACAAACGGGAAAAGAAAGACGCAGGCAACGCCTGTGAAGAAGCTGACCAAGAAACCTACCAACGCGGAATTGGGTGATTTATCGAACAGTACTAGAACATCCACACCAGGGATGGCTCCAGGGGCGAACACTTGGGAGAAGCCTTTGAAAGCGGGTACAATTTCAGTTGTGAACAGCTTAACACCTGCTTTTGCGATATACAAGCCGGCTGCGAAAATAGCTGACTGTTCGAGGATGAAGACGATGTATTCTTTGCCATCCGATAATTTGCTGACATAGTCAGAACCAGCAACCAGTCCAGATACCAGTAAAAGCACAAGCATCGTCAAGGTCGTTGCAACATTGGGGTCGCGCAAAAAACTGATGCGGTCATTAATTTTTACATTTTCGGTGTCATTTTCACGGTTGCCGAACACTTTCCCTAAATAGGTGCCCAGAATGTAAGAGGTCATGGAAGCATGAGCAATCGTATAATCATCCGATTTAATAATGTTTTTGCTGGCATTTCGGAGTAGGTAAGGAAACACCGCCATATAGCTCCCAATGACCAATGAACCGACGATGATCGTAGTCAGCGAACTGAGACCTAGACCTTTCATAACGGCTGTAGCGGCAAAGCTCATAAACAAAATCAAGTGAAGAGACAAATAAATGTACTTGAACTTGGTCAGACGTGCAAGCACGATGTTAAGGATCATGGAAAAGAGCAGAATGAGCGCAGCATCCGCCCCGATCTGATCAATGGTCAGTGCCATAATGGCTTCATTGCTGGGTACGACACCTTTAAGGTTGAACGCATAAGAAAAAATTTGGCTGAAGTTAGTGAGAACGCCTCCTAAAATGCCGCCGCCGACCTTGATCATGGTGAAGCCCATGAAAGAAAGGGTAGTTCCCGTAATGATTTCTGATACTTTCTTCCTCTGGAATATAAGGCCGAGTAATGTCACAATCGCGATAATGATGGATGGCTCCCTGATAATGCTCATAAACATTTCCATAGTGATCTCCGACTTTCTTTTATTTATTTTCCATTCTTACTAAATCGATTTAGTAATACTCGAAAAAAATTTCCCTTCCGGGAATGTAAAAAGAAGAAGAATCATTTTTTTGTGAATTAAATCACAAATTACTCCATGCATTATTCGTTTGAGCTCTATTCCTCCCCTCTCTTCAATCACCATCATCACTAAATTCAGGACAACCATAAATGAAAGGGTATTCATGACTCGAATCATAAGATCATTATAGCTCTTTATTTTCTTTTTACAATAGAATTCATAAAAACGTTTTCAAAAAGATGAAAAGGACTTATTCAAACATTCAGTTCAGCTTTAGGACCGATTCTCTGTGGTTGATGACCGGATTCATACGGATGATTTCTGACAGCTCCTCATGATCCTGTTCTTTTTGATCAATTTTCTCCAGCAGTAGCCTGGCACTTCTTTTCCCCATTTCAAAACTCGGCTGGGAAACGGTTGTGATCGGCGGATTATAAAAAGACGCAAAGGATACATCATCTATGCCAATCAAGGAAAAGTCATTAGGTATGGTCAGATGATTATTTTTTGCATAAATCAGCACCTGCTCCAAAATCATGTCATTCGTAGCAATAATTGCAGTGGGCGGATTCTCCATGTGAAATAGTTGTCCAATCAGATTAGGCATTTCATCCAACCTGCCGCTTTTGATATAGTTTTCATTCACGGGTATGTCATGTTTACCCAGCGTATTTCGGTAACCTGACAGTCGCTCACTTCGTGTGGTGATCGCTTTTTTGCCTAAGGGGAACGTGATAATCCCAATGTTGTTATGACCATGCTCAATGAGTGCTTCAACCGCAAGCTCGCTGGCCTTTTCATTATTCAGTAGCACCGTATCTACGCTGAGTTCATCGATTTTTCGGTCCACAAACACGAAGGGATAGCCATTCTTGGCAAGGGAAACATATAATTTCTTGTTCTCTTCCGTCGGGAAAATGATAAGTCCATCCACTTGCCGAGCAATCATCGACTGGACATACTTTTTCTCTTTGAGCGAATCATCATCGGTATTGCAGACAATGACCTGGACATTTTCCAGTTGGCATTCATCTTCAATGGCACGCACGACTTCTGTTGTAAATCTCGATAAAATGGTTGAAGAAATAACCCCCACAATGAAGGTCTTCTTCTGCTTGAGACTACGTGCCACCTCATTGGGTATATAACTGAGATCCTCAATCGCTTGCTCGATCTTCTTCTTGGTGTTTTCACTCATATAGTTGTATCTCTTTTGCAGAAACTGCGAAACTGTACTCTTCGACACCCCGGCACGTTCTGCCACTTCCTTCATCGTTGCTACCATAATTACCCTCCTTTCTTTTTTGCATGTCATGCGTGCTAATTTTCAAATATATATTCTGCAACCTGTATGTAAAGTGAATTTCACTTTATTATATACCTTCTTTTACAGCAGGAAAATATAATAAATAAAGAGTTAGAGCGTGCCTCTACCTCATATACAAGCGCGGCCAAAAATACGGGGTGGAAACTCCTTCACGAATCTTTTACAAGAGGAACTTTCCTACTTAGCTTGATAATCCGTTGTTATAAATCTATTGATTTCGAACGAAATCTTAGAAATATACGAATTTTATGAACTTGTTTGATGGAAGATTTGAACATAAAATAAAAATGTAATCGGTTACAAATTCTTTTAAATAAAGGAGGAAGCAGAATTATGAAGAAAAAAGGATTAAAAAAAACATTTTTCGTCATTGCCTCCCTCGTAATGGGCTTCACACTGTATGGCTATACACCCGTTTCTGCAGATGCAGCCAGTGTGAAAGGATATTATCACACCCAAGGAAACAAGATTGTAGACGAATCCGGGAAAGAAGCGGCATTTAACGGCCTGAACTGGTTCGGTCTGGAAACTCCTAATTACACCTTGCATGGACTGTGGAGTCGCTCAATGGACGACATGCTGGATCAGGTGAAGAAAGAAGGCTACAATCTGATTCGTCTGCCTTACAGCAATCAGTTATTCGATTCCAGTTCCCGTCCAGACAGTATTGATTATCACAAAAACCCTGATCTAGTCGGGTTAACTCCGATTCAAATTATGGACAAGCTGATCGAAAAAGCTGGACAACGCGGTATTCAGATTATCCTTGACCGTCACCGTCCAGGCTCAGGTGGGCAATCCGAGCTGTGGTACACATCCCAGTACCCTGAGTCTCGCTGGATTAGTGACTGGAAAATGTTGGCTGACCGTTATAAAAACAACCCCACCGTCATTGGTGCGGATTTGCACAACGAGCCACACGGTCAAGCAAGCTGGGGTACAGGCAATGCCTCCACAGACTGGCGTCTGGCGGCACAACGTGCAGGGAATGCGATTCTGTCCGTGAATCCGAATTGGCTGATTCTCGTAGAAGGTGTAGACCACAATGTACAAGGCAACAATAGCCAATACTGGTGGGGTGGCAACCTGACAGGTGTAGCCAACTATCCTGTCGTTCTGGACGTACCGAACCGTGTCGTATATTCTCCACACGATTACGGCCCCGGTGTGTCTTCGCAGCCATGGTTCAACGACCCGGCCTTCCCGTCCAACCTGCCAGCGATCTGGGATCAAACCTGGGGCTACATCAGCAAACAAAACATAGCTCCGGTGCTGGTTGGTGAATTCGGCGGCCGTAATGTTGATTTGTCCTCCCCTGAGGGGAAATGGCAAAATGCGCTTGTTGACTATATTGGTGCCAACAACCTGTACTTTACGTACTGGTCCCTGAATCCGAATAGCGGCGACACAGGCGGTCTGCTGCTGGATGACTGGACTACCTGGAATCGTCCGAAGCAAGATATGCTGGGTCGAATTATGAAGCCTGTTGTTTCCGTAGCCCAGCAAGCGGAAGCAGCAGCCGAATAGGCACAGGCCTTCAACTTCACTTAATTAAAAAAGCCGATTTTCCTCCTTCAGGCCAGATTATGCTGGGCTATGAAGATGTGGAGAAACGGCTTTTTTGTTCTTCCAGTTTTACACATTGTAAATTCCCCATTGAATGGGTCATTTTGTAAACTAAATCTCTCTTTCAACCGATAAATACATATGTTGGATTTTAATTTAGAAAGGAAGTATTCATGTGATTATTTGGAAGGGTTTTGGTATTTTAAATATTATTATTCCAGGGATTTTATTTGTTATTGTCGGTAGTTTAGTATCCGCTCTAGGGCTTGACTCCATAGATTCCCGGCTGCCAATGGCCTTTGTGTTCATTGTGTCGGGAGTTATTATCTGGTATTTGGGGAAAGCACTCAACTCCGACTCGGACAAAGTGCTAGTTGATATGGAAACGGGACAACGCTATCGAATGGGAACCCAGCACAGTCTGTTTTTTATCCCTATGCATTATTGGGGCCCTGCCGGTCTAGCGATCGGATTTATTTTAATCGTTGCATCGATATTTATTTAACGTTGATTGCAAACATAAGCTATTCCGAACACCGCAATGCGAGCTAGTTGCTCCCATTGCGGTCTTTTTCCTTCTCGCAGGTCGATTATGCTCAGATACCGCTATGGTTTACCTGTAGGCCAATGGGTTTGGGTCAGGGGAACACCTAGCTCATGTTTCGACCTAGCTGCTCCACCTTGCTCAGCCAATCGTTGCGCTGCTGATCCGATAACTTATTCATAAGATCAATGGTCGTAGAACGCACTGGTTTGACACCACATAGATGCAGCGTGGAATCCTTCATCATCCGATGCCCAGGCTGTCCCTGGAAAAATCGGTAGTACCAGTGCGGACCGTCCATCGTTGTAATGAGGCGAGCTGTTCTTCCTTTTAGAAGCTTGTCAGGCAAGGATTTTCCTTTTTGATACTTAAACGCAAACCCCGGCATAATGGTACGGTCAATGAAGCCTTTCATTAATGCAGGCAAGCTGCCCCACCAGATTGGAAAGACAAAAACAAGATGTTCTGCCCATTTAATCGACTCCTGTGCTTGGATCAAATCAGGTTCCAGCGGCAATTTATTACGATATCCACCTAATAGATTTGGGTTAAAATCCAACGCGGATAACTGCAACAAACGAACCTCTGCTCCTGCAGCCTTCGCTCCTTTTACATAGGATTGAGCCAACGCTTCTCCATAACTGCCAGCGACTGGATTCCCTTGAATCACCAATATTTTTTTAGACATATAAGCCACTTCCTATCTTCACATTATGATTTTAGTTAGAAAACACTAACTTTATATTTAAAAAGAAAAGGCCACTACTGACCTTTACTTAATAAAGCAGTTAAACGTTGTTTGACCTCTGCTGCAAATGGAACCAGCTGCTGTGGAAGTTCACCTTCCAGGCTGGATACGGACAAGCGTGTAATAGCTCCAATGATGAGCACACCGGATAGCTGAGCATCCTGCTTCGGCAGTTCACCTTGTTGAATCCCCTGTTCGATGAATTCAGTCAACGCCTCCAGCGGCTGACGCACATTCTGGCTCTGGCTTGCTTCAACATACAGCTCATGATGCTGTGATAGTAGAAGCAAACCATACTGGTCCTCATCATGCATATTCAGCACTTCATCCACCAGTTGATGGAAACGACTAACGAAGTTCCCACTCTGCTTGCGATAGAAGTCAATTAAGGTGGTGTAGCTATTGCAATACTGCCCAAATACTTCCAAGGCCATCGCATCTTTGCTCTTAAAATGCTTATAAATCGCGGCATCCGTCACACCGGCAGCCTCTCCAATTTCTTTGACTGAAATCCCGTCAATTCCTTTGGTTGCAAATAAGCACATCGCTGCCTGCAGAATATCTTTCTTTTTGCTGTCTATATGTGTTTTCTTGTTCATAAAATTATAGTAAGTGATAACTAACTAAAATGCAAATTATATTTTTATGCAGGCTCATTCTGTCTTCATACTTTCATTTGATATATATTGTATTAAACCTAAATACCATGTTTTTATAAGTGAATGATCATAAATACAATTAATGATACGTGTATCGCCACATTTTATTCATATAAAATAGATATGTAATCGAATAAAACGGGCGCTCGGGCAGGCGGGACTCATTATGCTTAAGGTGCATGCAGTCACCCAGCAGGGAAAAGACTCAGGCAGTCTTGGCATATGAGCGACGAGCACATTTCCCCGCTGCAAAAAGTCGTGCACGCCATCCATAACCAAAGCTCCAAGGCCGGTCTTCAGCTTTGGCATGTCGGACGCAAAGGCTCGTTGCCCCAAAAACAGCTGTATCTGCCTCTGGGTTGCCTCACCGCGAACAGTATCATCCACTGGCTCGCACACTAAATTGAACAATTTCCACAATAATAGGTGTGCCGAAGGAAATTGCCTCCCCTTCGTTAAGGCGAATCGTCAGCGATTCAGGTGTCAGTCTATACAATGTGCTTTCTTGTATCATTCCATTAATGTATAGATTGGCATAACTGTTGCTTCCGACATTAAACCGCTGAAAGGGCTCCTGTACACCATCTACAGAAAATTGATCCGCCATAATCGTGATTGAAGACTCAATTGTAGCAGGTGCAAAATAAAAATATCGCTCGGCTATGGGTATAATTTCAATATTTGAAATGTCAGCTGCCGGACCGGTTGGGCCTGTTATTCCTTGGGCTCCGGTTGGGCCCGCTATGCCCTGTGCTCCAGTAGGGCCGGGTGCACCTGTTGCACCTGAACTACCTTGGACGCCAGCCGGACCTGGCGCTCCCCGTGTTCCTGCTGGACCCTGTATTCCTGGTATTCCTTGGACTCCCGGTGTTCCCGCAGTTCCCGGTATGCCTTGTGCTCCTGCTAAACCTGGAATACCTTGTACCCCTGTTAACCCGGCTTCGCCTTGCTTCCCTGTCAAACCAGGAATACCCTGTGCTCCTGCCGAACCTGGAACACCCGGCTTTCCCGTCTTGCCCATTCTCCGCCTCCGCTTGGTAGGAGTATTTCTACATCTCCGTTGCATGATTAGCTTTGGATGCTTTTTGGTATGGAACCCCGTTTTTGTTCTACCTTTGAGTGAATAACTTGTTTTACACTTTTTACGTTTGTTGATCTTGCAATGTACGGTTCTTTTTCCTTGCCTTCTTAGTGATGAATCGCGTCTCCTCATACCAGTCGTATACACCTCCTTCTCACATGCTTATTTATGTATTGTATGCATATCCCCCTTTAGGGTTTTAGGCATTTGTAGGATGCCGATTCCAAGTATTCGCTTCCATCTGTATTTGTAGCAAAATAGGCCTTCTCCATTCACCCTATTATTAATAGAAAGGTTAATATGCCGTTTCCGAATAGGTTGAGAAATCATTTATTGATTAAGAGCCACCGAATGGCTCATACCAGTAAAGAAAGGAGATGAAAACTATGCCCATCATAAAACCTGTGTACACAGCAGTAGCTACTGCTCCCGTAGCAACTGGTGGTGCCATAAGCACGACTGTAACCCCAGCCGTGACTCGTTTTTTTGCAACAATTACAGCCGGGATGATCGGAGCAACAACAACAACTATTCCTGCTGCAAGCTTCGTAGATGACGCCGACGCTCCAGTAGTTGCTTTACCAACATTAACGGCTACTGATTCTGCTAATTATTATATTAATGGAGTTATTCAGCAGAGCTCCTTATTCACCCTGACCACGGCAAGTCTGGTCATTGCCTCTGTAGATATTACACCAGGTGTCCCCGCTGTCATAGAAATATCTGATTTTAGCGGCACAACCTCCACCATATCAACTCAGCCCACCATCTCTGCCCCTACCGTAACAATTATCACTTAAGACGTTTCATCCTTTTGATTCAAGATGGACTGAACGGTCATTCACACTGTACATTACCCCGTATAAGCTAGAAAAGACCGATTCAGATGTCGATATCTGAATCGGTCTTTTAAGCTCAAGATGAATATACAATCGTTTTCAAATGACTGGGTACTGTATGATTAAGGCAAAATAGCAAAGGAGCGCACTGGAAATCCGGGGGAATCTTGAATGCTCGGAACGATATTATATATGACCGCGCCCGTCGGGGGCAACTTGTCCAAATTTGTCAGCATCTCAACTTGATACCGATCCTGCTCCAATATGTAATATTCCCCTACCAGCTTGCCAGCTTTGCGATAAGCTACAGAAGAATCCGTATCTAGCGTTTCATGTCCAATGGCAGCCACATTCCGTTCTTCTACCAAAAAGCGTAGCGCCTCTAGCGACCAGCCCGGACAGTGTGCATCTCCGGCGTCATCCTTGTTCGAGAAGGCATCTGAATCAGGCCAACGTTTGCTCCAATCACTGCGAAAAGCGACAAAGGACTGATCAGCAATGCGTCCATGCTCTTTCTCAAAGTCCAAAATATCCGCAACCGTAAGTTCATAGTCAGAATTGGCTGCAACGGCTGCTGAACGGTCAATGACAACGAGCGGCAAAACCAGCTCCTTCAATGAAAGCTCATGCAAGTAACGTTTGCCCTTCACAAAATGAACGGGTGCATCAATGTGAGTCCCATACTGACCTGGAAAGCAGTATTGTTTTACAAAAAAGCCATCGTCGTGGGTAAACAGGGTATCCACCTGAACATTATCGAATACTGGAAAATGAGGGATTTCAGGATAAAAAGCGTGGGACAAATCTACCCACTCTTTTTGCTTCAACAACTTCAAGATATCTGCTAAATGCTCTGCCATGATGCCCATTCCTCCTCAGCTTTATTACAAGCCATTTTACCTGAGGATTCTGCAAAAATCTATAAATCGACCTTCCAGAATGTATAGATTGAAATCGTTAACATTTTGAGAAAAAACACAAAAACAATTCCATATATTCATATATACATTTCCTATTCCGTGTGATTGTTAACGTTTTCATTATTGCATATACGTCTTGATTGGAAAAAGTAGGGGTCTATTGAATTATATAAAAAATTCGACAAAAATTTTAGTATGTAACTTTTATTATATTAACAAATACTGGAACACGAAGTATGATAGAAAATGTAGAAACCACAGGAGCACCCGGGACTCCCTTCGTTTGTCTACTCTATTCATCCAATATACGGAGGTATTTTATGAAAAAGAGATTTTCACTCGGAATTGCAGCAGCTCTGCTATTCACTACCCTGTCCCCTCTTGGTTCACCTGCTCATGCAGCCAGCGATATTGGTAAAGAAACGCTTGGTAACAAAAACGGTTGGGCAGCCTTTTCTACAGGCACAACAGGCGGAGCTGCAGCCTCTTCTTCTAATATTTTCACCGTAACGAATCGCAAGCAATTAGTCGATGCTTTGGGCAAAAACAGCAATAGTACGCCTAAAATCATTTATGTCAAAGGCACGATCAACGCCAACGTCGATGACAATAACAAGCCGTTGGGATTGAACGATTACAAGGACTCTAAATATGATTTTGACGCCTACCTCAAAGCTTATGACCCATCCACTTGGGGTAAAAAGGCTCCGTCCGGCACATTGGAAAAGGCACGTGAGGCTTCACAAAAAAATCAGGCCAGTCGTGTCGTCATTGAGATTCCTTCTAATACAACGATTGTCGGTCAGGGTAGCAATGCCGTCATTAACGGCGCGAACCTTCAACTAAAAAAAGGGACAGATAATGTCATTATCCGTAATATTGAGTTCCAGGATGCCTACGATTATTTTCCTCAATGGGACCCAACGGACGGCAGCACAGGCAATTGGAATTCGGAATATGACAGCATTACAATTAACGGCGCCACACATGTATGGGTAGACCACAATACCTTCAATGATGGATCTCACCCAGATAGCCAAAACGGCTCCTTTTACGGTCAAGAATACCAGCATCATGATGGGCTTCTCGATGTGATTAACCAGGGCGATCTGGTTACGGTTTCTTACAATCATTTTTACGATCATGATAAATCATCGATTATTGGCAACAGCGACAGCAAAACAGCAGATGAAGGAGCTTTACGTGTAACCTTGCATCACAATTATTATGAAAACACGGTCCAACGCACACCACGCGTACGGTATGGACAAGTCCATCTGTACAACAATTACTATACAGGTGATGTAAATCGCTCTGAGTATCCTTCACTGTATATATGGGGTGCAGGTAAATCGTCCAAAATCTTCGCCGAAAACAATGTCATCGACGTTGCGGGATTATCCGCTACCAAAATTGTGACTGTCTTTGGTGGAACTGCCCTGTCAGATACGGGCACAATCCTGAATGGACAAGCTGTTAATGCAGGCTCCAGCGCGGGTCTTAGCTCCTCTGTAGGCTGGAAACCATCGCTGAACGATAAAATTTCCCCATCCGCCAGTGTGAAGGCAGAAGTCACTTCCCAAGCTGGCTCTGGTAAGCTGTAAACACTGCCCGTTAACACAAATAACCGCAGACGCATACAACCTGCGATTTTACACCAAAAAAGGCTGCTTCCTCCGTAGAATGATTCCACACGGAGAGAACAGCCCTTTTTTTTATTTTTCATTTTTTTAATTACAAATTATAGCGCACATTAACTACCGTATTGTTCTACCAAAACCGGCTTTTCAAATGCGTTATCCAGCTTGCGAAGCTTAGCCTTTACCGCATCTGGTGGCTCAACCGCTGGCGCATCTGGATGCAGCAACCATGATTTCACAAAATGCGTATCGGATAATTGAAAGAGTGGAGGCTCTTTCTCAAAGTCAATTTTCATAGCATAAGAACTGCGAGCTGCAAAAGCATCCCCTACAGGTGGGTGAAGCAGATCCGGAGGTGTTCCCGGAATAGCTGCCAGCTTCTGACCATGGCTGTCCAAACTTGGCATAGAGGCGAGAAGGCCCCATGTATATGGATGTTTCGGGTTGTAGAAAATTTCATTAACCGTACCTGTTTCCACGATTTGTCCTGCGTACATAACAGCAACGCGATCAGCCATCTTCGCTACAACACCGAGGTCATGAGTAATAAAGATGATGGAAGTATCAATCTTTTTCTGAAGATCTTTCATCAGTTCCAAAATTTGAGCTTGAATCGTTACGTCCAACGCAGTCGTCGGCTCATCGGCAATCAGAAGTTTCGGATTAGCAGCCAATGCCATCGCAATGACGACACGTTGACGCATACCGCCACTAAATTCATGCGGATATTGGTTAAAACGCTGTTCAGGATGTGGAATACCTACTAGATTCAGCAACTCAATACCCCGCTTGCGAGCAGCATCCTTGGATATTTTTTCATGCTTGAAAAGCACTTCCGTGATCTGCTTGCCCACTTTCATCGTCGGGTTAAGCGAAGTCATTGGGTCCTGAGAAATCAGGCCAATTTCCTTACCACGAATTTTTTGCATCTGCTTTTCCGTTTTATTAATCAGCTCTTGTCCGTCAAACATAATTTGACCCTTTTGATAAATGCCCGGAGGGGTCGGAATCAACTTCATAACAGCTTGTGAGGTTACGCTTTTACCTGAGCCGGATTCGCCCACAATCGCCAGCGTCTCTCCTTTATTGACATGAAAGTTTACGCCACGAATGGCCTGCACTAGTCCCTGGCGGGTCTTGAAAGATATCGTTAAGTCCTTCACTTCCAAAAGGCGGTTCATCTCATCACTCTTTCATTTATTATTCATCACTATTATTGACCACTATCTAAAAAAACGACGTCCATGAGTCAAGGTATATACGATTAATTTTACTCAGTTTAGTACCTACCAGTCAAGCTATATCTCAAATATCACCGAAAAACTTCCATTCGATGTTAGATAAATGAAATGTTTCTCCGAAAAAACGATCATTTTTAACCATTTTTGTACTCATTTATAACATGCGCTGGATATAGCTGAAGCGTGCTCCACCCAATGGCGAACGTGTGCAGAGTAGTTCTCCATTCAACCGGGTAGCAATTTGACGACAAATAGCTAATCCAAGACCTGTGACACCATTCGAGCCCGCATAGAATCTTCCGAACACCTCGGTTGCCTCTTGTTCGGTCAGCCCTTCCCCATCATCATCCACATGTATAACCCATACAACCTCCGGTGTTGTCCCTGTCTCCAAATGAATGACAACCTCCGTAGAGGTATGCCGAACTGCATTTTGCAGCAAATTCAATATCATGCGGAACAATTGCTCGGCCGGAACGGCCACATGCAGACCCTCTCCCTCCACTCGGAGCGAGATAGAACGTTCAGCAGCCACCGGCATCAATAGATGAACAGCATCCTCCGCCATGCTTCTAAGATCAACCAGAGAGACAGGCCATTCTTCATTCAGCGCCTCCAGCCTCGATAGCTGCAGCAGCTTTTCCACCATGTCAATTAACCGCTGGGACTGCACTTTGATGATACTCAGTCCCTCGTCCTGGGATACCACTTGATCCTGAATGGCATATACATAGCCTTGAATCGACATTAACGGTGTCCTTAGCTCGTGAGATACATTTTGTAGAAATTCAATTTGACCGTGATGGTGCTGCTGAATACGGGCGGACATGGAATGAAAGGTGCCGATCAGCTCGCCAATCTCACTTTTATCCGCCTGCGGAAAATCACTATCCTGCGGCTGATTCGGCTCATAGTTGCCAACCGCCTCCTTCAATCGTTTGAGCGGACGCACCAGACGTGAGACCACCATCAGACCAATGACGAGAATCACTAAAAAACCCGCGATGATAGACAGTAATGTGGTTCTCATTAACGGTACATACAGGGCTCTCAAAGAAGATAAGGGTGAGTATACAAAAATACGAAAAGGTTGTCCGGACAATTCCTCATTCGTAAACAGTACCTTTTTACCTTGAAGCACAGCCACCCCTTCATGTGTAGCGGTCAGATCCTGGGCAGACGGATGAACCGATGCAAAAAATCCCTGGCGGATCAAAAGCAAATGTTCGATCTTTTTGCCTTCCATTCCAGAGACGCTTGAGTCGATGATGTGGTTATCCGTGCTTAAAATAAAGTAATCGGTAGATAAAAGCACGCCCTTGATAACATAGTTAAATTCAGCATTATCCAGTCGATCAAAGCCTCCATCACTCATAATATGGACGGCTTTGCGTGCCTGCTCATGAAGTTTGGATTTGGCTTGATTCACTAGAATGTCGTCGATAAGCCTAACGAATAAAACCACCGTAATACAGACGGTAATAAGCATGGCGATGGACAGGGAAAGCAGTATTTTAGCTCTCATCGTACGCATGATTACAACTCCTGAACCGTTGCTTTATATCCGAAACCCCATACGGTGTTAATGACGAGCGTAGAGTGATATTCAGCTAACTTTTTACGAATCCGTTTGACCAGATCATCCACGACTCTCACATCACCTATAAAATCATAGCTCCACACCTGCTGAATCAGATGTTCCCTGCCAAAAGGTCTTTCCAGATGATTCGCAAGAAACAGCAACAGATCGAATTCACGTGAGGTTAAATTCAGCTCTTGTCCGTCCACTGTGACTTTACGAAAGTCAGCAAAAATATACAGATTGCCCGCATGGCATAGATCTGCGTTTTCTGCCGCTTGCCTATCGTCCGATGCAGACATTCCGGCCTTGCTCAGTCTCAGCATTGCTTTGACCCTTCCTACCAACTCCCTTGGATTAAAGGGCTTGGTCAAAAAATCGCTGCAGCCCAGCTCCAGCCCGTGAATACGGTCGTTCTCTTCTCCACGGGCAGAGATCATAATGATCGGCATTTCCGTAAACTCACGAAGCTGAGTCAGTAGAGAAAGCCCATCAATGCCAGGCATCATAATATCAAGAACGAGACAATCCGGACGGTTCGTACGGATATGCTCTACCAGTGTTTTACCGCTGGAAAAGGAAGTCACCTCGTAGGATTCTTTTTTCAAATATTCAGATATTAATTGCAGAATGAACACATCGTCATCCACTACTACTATTTTTGTCATGGCCTTAACCCCTTGCCGTTGTTCTGGATGCTTCCATCCTCTCTTTAAGCTTAACAGAAGCCTAGCAGAATAGACAAAAGACGGGTATACCGTTCCCGGTCCCGTCTTTCTTATCATGAATCGCTGCTGTATATGCCAGGCGAGCTGAGTGCTAACTACGCATCAAACTTATTTCTTGGTTGTTACTACTTTGGCTGCTGCTTTTGGAGCTGTTTTTGCTGGGACTGCTTTTTTAACTGGAGTTTTGTGGGTCACTTTTTTAGCTACGACATGATGTGTACGAGTTTTATGAGCTGTTGCTTTGTGTTTAACAACATTATGTTTTTTGGCATGATGTTTAACTGTGCGGTGCTTCACTTTCACTGCTTTTGTTTTGTGGCTTGCCACTTTTTTCGCAACGGATTTTTTGGCAGGGGCTTTCTTTGCTTTGGTTGTTGTTTTATGAGCTGTTACAGCTTTTTTAACCGGTATTTTTACCACAGGTGTTTTCGTCACAGGTGCTTTTGCCGGTGTTTTGGTAGCTGGTGTCATAACCGCAGGAGCTTTGGTTACTGGTGCAGTGCTCGCTGGAGTCGTTGTTGCTGTAGCGGCGAATGCGCTGCTTGCTCCTCCCAGTACACTTACTACGGTCAATACGGCTGCTGCATTTTTAGTCCATTTTTTCATGATTGAATCACCTCTCCTTTAAAGTATCTTTAGCTTATCAGGAGAATTCGGCATAATTGTGGAGCAAATGTGTGAAAAGTATATGAAAAAGCGTGCAGCTCTGTATTTAGAAAATACATGAGTCTGCACGCTATGAGTTTTACAATAACCGGCTTCACTAGCCAATGGCGATCCAGGAAATAATACCGTAGTTATGCGCGGTTTCGTTCCACTTGGTTACGACGATCACTGCTCCATTCGGCGTCTGAGATTTCAGCGTCGCATGAAAGAGAGGGTGGTTCGTCATCGCTACTAATGTGTAGTCCGGGTTTACAAAAGGCTCCCCGAATACAATGGTCACTTCCGTCTCTCCTTCACTGCCTTTCAAAAGAAACGGCGCTCTGCCGAACTGCTGCAATGCGGACTGATTCGCACACGTACGAACCGGAGTGATGCTCAAATGCTCCGGCTTCACTGCGTTCAGCTCCAACTCACGTGAGCCTACAGTGCCTTCCACCAGATGATGGCCTTCAATGCTCTGCTCTGCCACATGATGGCTTTGTACCGCAGCGGCCTGCAGATGCTCTGCTCCCACAGCTCCCGGGCTCAGCACCTCGCTGTCGACGGCCTGAGCTTGCAGATGGTTTCGAGATATACTGTTTGCCTGAAGTCTGTCGCCACTGATACCTTCCTCTGGCAAAAGTCCCGAGAGATGAATATCTGTGGACAGCTGAGCCCGTGTCACTGAGCCTGCTTTTAGGTGATGCGAATCAATAACTTCCTCTCCAATGTGGTGGCTCTCAATAGCCTCCTCAGCCACATGACGGGACTGTACCGTTCCATCTGCCAGCTTGCTGGATGTTACCGCTCCTTCTTGTATAGCATCCTCAACCACCGCCTGCCAGCCTACATGCTGTGGTTGAATAGCCCCTGCTTGCAGATGCTCCGACTGGACTGAATCCAGCGCGATATGCCTGGACTGCACCACGCCTTCTGCCAGTGCGGACCCTTGGATCGCCCCCTCGGCCAAATGCTGAGCGTGTACGGCATGCTCCGTTAAATGCACGGAGTTTATGCTGGCTTCTGCCAAATTCGAAGCACGCACCGCCCGAAGTGCAAGCTTCTCAGCGTTCACGCTGCCTGCCTGGAGCGCGTGAACCGATATACTCCCCGGCGCAATATGCCGAGTCATCACTGCCGAAGCCTGCAAATGATCAGAGGTGACCGATTCAGGAGCCAGGTGGCTCGACTGGACGGCCTCTTCTGCCAAATGATTGGCTTGCACCGCTTCGTCTGTAATGTGCCACGGCTGGACCGAATGAGGAGATATTTTAGCGGCAGTTACGCCATCATCCGCTAGTTTGTCGGACGTAACGGACTCATTCTGCAAAGCATCGGTCGATATTGCTTGTGAGGCGATATGCACACCTTGAATAGTTCCAAGATGCAGATGGTGCGGTTGAATAGACTCCGGTGCGATATGCACGGACTTCACCGCCCCCTCTGCCAGCGCTCTGTCCTGTACAACACCGGGTGCCAAATGCCGAGGGTGTACGGCATGCTCAGACAGCTGTGAAGGACCAACACTTCCTTCCGCGAGATTCGTCGCGTGCACCGAGCGTGCCGCCAGTTTTTCCGAGGTGATGCTTTCTGCTTGAAGCGCACGACCTGACACACTGTCCTGGGCCAGATGTCTCGCAAATACCGAGGAAGCCTGCAAATGATCAGAGGTGACGGATTCAGGAGCCAGATGGCTCGACTGGACGGCCTCTTCTGCCAAATGATTGGCTTGCACCGCTTCGTCTGTAATGTGCCATGGCTGGACTGAGTGAGCAGACAGCTTGGCGGCAGTCACGCCCTCATCCGCCAGTTTGTCGGACGTAACGGACTCATTCTGCAAAGCATCGGTCGGTATTGCTTGTGAGGCGATATGCACACCCTGAATGGTTCCCATTTGCAGATGATGCGACTGGACGGACTCCGGTGCGATATGCACGGATTTCACTGCCCCTTCTGCCAGCGCTCTGTCCTGTACTGCACCAGGTGCCAAATGCCGGGGGTGTACGGCATGCTCAGACAATTGTGAAGGGCCGACGCTTCCTTCCGCGAGATTCGTCGCTTGCACCGAGCGTGCCGCCAGCTTTTCCGAGGTGACACTTTCTGCTTGTAACGCACGGCTAGACACACTATCCGGGGCCAGATGGCTCGCAAGTACCGCCGAAGACTGCAAGTGGGCTGAAGTGACAGATTCCGGTGACAGATGGCTCGACTGGATGGTCTCTTCTGCCAAATGATTGGCTTGCACTGCTTCGTCCGCAATGTGCCACGGTTGTACCGAGTGAGCCGACAGTTTGGCAGCAGTCACACCCTCATTCGCTAATTTATCAGACGTAACGGACTCATCCTGTAATACATCGGTCGATATCGACAGGGATGCCAGATGCTCGCTCTGAATAGTTCCAGGGTGCAGGTGATGCGGCTGGATGGATTCCGGGGCAATGTGTACTGACTTCACTGCCCCCTCAGCTAGCGCTGTATCCTGCACAGCGCCGACTGCCAAATGCTGAGTGTGTACCGACTGTGCAGATAAATGCGAAGGACCGACGCTGTCTTCCGCAAGATTCGTCCCTTGTACCGAGCGTGCTGCCAGCTTTTCCGAAGTGACGCTTTCCGCTTGTAGCGCAAGACCGGATACACTATCCGGCGCCAAATGACTCGCAAGTATCACCGAAGACTGTAAGTGGGCTGAGGTGACAGATTCCGGCGCCAGATGACTCGATTGAACGGCCTCTTCTGCCAAATGATTAGCTTGCACTGCTTCATCTGTAATGTGCCACGGCTGTACCGAGTGAGCCGACAACTTAGTGGCAGTCACACCCTCATCGGCCAATTTATCAGATGTCACAGACTCATCCTGTAAAACATCAGTCGATATCGACTGAGATACCAGATGCTCGCCCTGAATGGTTCCAGGGTGCAAATGGTGTGATTGGATTGATTCTGGAGCGATATGCACGGATTTCACTGCTCCCTCTGCCAACGCTCTATCCTGTACCGCTCCGGCTACCAGATGCCGGCTGTGTACGGAATGTGCAGACAGATGTGACGGTCCGATGCTGCCTTCCGCAAGATTCGTCCCTTGTACCGAGCGCGCTGCCAGCTTTTCCGAGGTGACGCTTTCCGCCTGTAGTGCACGACCGGATACACTATCTGGCGCCAGATGACTCGTAAGCACTGAGGAAGCCTGCAAATGGCGAGAGGTAACGGATTCGGAAGCCAGATGGCTTGACTGGATGGATTCTGCTGCCAAATGATTTCCTTGCACTGCTTCGTCTGTAATGTGCCACGGCTGTACCGAGTTGACCGCCAGCTTGGCGGAAGTCACACCCTCATCCACCAATTTATCGGAGGTAACAGACGCATCCTGCAAAGCATCGGTCGATATGGCCTGGGATGCGATATGCTCGCCCTGAATGCTTCCTGTGTGCAGGTGATGTGGCTGGATTGACCCCGCGGTAATGTGTACCGACTTCACTGCTCCCTTTGCCAGCGTTGTATCCTGTACTGCGCCAGTTGCCAAATGCCGGGCGTGTACCGACTGTGCTGACAAATGTGACGGGCCGACGCTGTCTTCCGCAAGATTCATTCCTTGCACCGAGTGGGCTGCCAGCTTTTCCGAGGTGACGCTTTCCGCTTGTAGCGCACGGCCGGACACACTATCCGGGGCCAGATGGCTCGTGAGCACTGACGAAGACTGCAAGTGGGCTGAAGTGACACTTTCCGGTGCCAGATGGTTCGACTGGATGGATTCTGCTGCCAAATGATTTCCTTGCACTGCTTCGTCTGTAATGTGCCACGACTGTACGGAATGGGCCGACAGCTTGGCGGCAGTCACGCCCTCATCTGCCAATTTGTCAGATGTCACAGACTCATCTTGTAAAGCATCGGTCGAAATGGCCTGGGATGCAATATGCTCGCCCTGAATGATTTCAGTATGCAGATGGTGTGGTTGGATCGATTCCGGGGCAATGTGCACGGACTTCACCGCTCCCTCTGCCAGCACTCTATCCTGTACCGCTCCAGCTGCCAAATGCCGCGTGTGTACGGACTGCACAGATAGATGTGAAGGGCCGATACTGCCTTCTGCAAGGTTCATTCCTTGTACCGAGCGGGCTGCCAGCTTTTCCGAGGTTACACTTTCCGCTTGAAGTGCACGACCGGACACACTATCCGGAGCCAAATGTCTCGTTAGCACCGAGGAGGCCTGTAGGTGCACCGAGGTGACCGCTCCAGATGCCAGATGGGTCGAGTCCACAACCGCCACGGCCAAATGGTTGCTTTGTACAGCTTCATCCATAATATGCCCGGACTGCACTGCATGGGCTGACAACTTGGTAGAGGTTACACTTTCCTCTGATAGTTTGGCAGAGGTAACCGCTTCATCCTGTATGGCTTGAGTCGCTATAGCCTGCAATGCAATATGCTCTCCCTGAATGATCCCGCTTTGCAAATGCTCGGATTGGATGGATTCTGCTGCAAGATGCTCAGACTTCACAGCATTCTGGGCTAATATCGTGTCCTCTACTGATCCTGCGGCCAAATGTCTGGTTTGTACGGCCTGTGCAGCCAAATGCCCGGGTCCCACGCTGTTTTCCGCCAGGTTGGAAGCCTGCACAGCCCGAGCCGCTAACTTCTCGGAAGTGACGCTTTCCGACTGAAGTGCATGGCCGGACACACTATCTGGGGCGAGATGTTTGGTTTGGACCGAAGCAGACTGCAAATGGTTGGAGGTGACGGATTCCGGCGCGAGATGATTCGCCTCCACTGCTTCAACAGCCAGATGGTTGCTCAGTACTGCTTTATCCGTAATATGCCATGGCTGCACCGAACGAGCAGACAGCTTGGAGGAAGTGACACTGCCCTCAGCTAGCTTAGGCGCAGTAATCGCCAAATCATTAATTTTATCCGTAGCCACACTTTCCGGCGATAGTTTCAACGAAGTAACGGCATGATCCTGTAAATGGTGGGAGTATACCGCACCACTGGCCAAATGCGCGGTATGAACAGCGCCTTCGCCTAGTATGTCTGCGGTAACGGACTGTTCTTGCAACGCCGCGGTTCCGACACTGTCTTCCCCAAGATGCTTGCTCTGTACAGAGCTCTGGGCCAAATGGGTTGAATCCACCGATTGAGCCTGTAACGCCTTTCCGCCCACACTGTTGTCGGCAAGGTGGTTTTCACGGATTACTCCCGTTGCAATGTGTACGTGGGTAATGGCTTGAGACGCAACTTTATTTCCGGTTACCGCCCCTGTGCCAATTTTAGTTTCTATAACCGCCTCGTCAGCGATTTTGTCAGACTTAATAGCGCTCGAAGCGATGTGATTTTCCTTGATAGCCTGATTCGCCACATGGTAATCCAGAACTGCACCCTTCCCTATTTTCTCGCTTGTCACAGCCCCGGAATGCAAATGTTGCTCCGTAACCGCCTCTGGTGCAATATGATCTTTCCGAATAATTTCGGATTGAAGATGCACGGAAGAAACTGCCTCTGGAGAAATCTGAGGTCCTTGTATGGCTGCTGTTGCAATATGTCTGGTAAGTACTGCCTCATCGGCAATTTTGTGTGGGAGAATGCTCTGATCCGATATTTTGGATGAAGTGACGGATTGATCAACAATCTGCAATGAGCCTACAGACTGATCTGCCAGTTTATTGGATTGAATACTCCGATCCGCGATATGCCGGGCTGTTACTTGGCCCGTTCCAAGCTGCTCTTCCCCGATGGAGCCAGGACCCAGATGCTTTCTTTCAATCGCTCCTGCCTGAATGTGCGTACTGGTGACTGCCTCAGACTCCAGATGACGCCCGCTGACAACACCTTCCTCCAATTGTTCCCTGCCCACAATTCCGTCGGATAGCTGCTTGCGATTAATCGAACCGGGGGCCAAATGCCTTGCATGAACGGCATGCTCAGTCAGGTGCGCGCTCTCAATGCTGCCTGCCTGGATTTTAGTTCCATCCACAGCCCCATCCCGCAATTTGGAGGTGGTCACAGACTGATCGCCCAGCTTGGAGCTATCAACAGCTTCATTCGCCAAATTGTTCGATTGAATCGTACCGCTGCGAATTTTATCGGAGGTGACCGACTGATCTTGAAGCATATCTGAAGACACGATCCATTGCTTGAAATGACGGCTTTCAATCGAGCCATTGGCAATATGATCGCCGCTGATAATTTTATCCGCCAGCTTTTCTGGAGTGATGCTGCCATCACGAAGTTTTTCACCACTAATAGAGCGATCCTGCAATTTACTGCCTGCCACTGATGCGTCTGACAGATGCTCGACCGTAATGGAGTCGGGAGCAATCTTCGAAGCAGTCACAGCACCGTCAGCTATTTTAATTGTATGAACAGCATAATCTGCTAGAAATTCCGTTTGGATACTCTCTTGTTTCAGCTTGCTGGAATCTATGGAAGCGGGAGCGATCTTTTCACCTGTCACAGCGAAATCACTCAAATCGTCTGTATAGATGAAAGCATTGTTTACATGCGGAGCCTTCTTATTGTTCAAAATTTCTTCCACATCAATTGGATCAGGTTCTGGTTCTGGTTCCGGCTCTAGCTCTAGCTCTATCTCTGGCTCTGGCTCTAGCTCTGGCAGTGGGGGTTCTTCCATCAAAGCTGGAGTCTCCTCTACATCTGCAACCTCAATTTCTTTCTCGTGCAGAGCCTCGACTTCAGGCTCGAAAACTGTCTTTAGCTCCGACTCCTCTGTAGTTGGGGGAGGCGGAGAAGCAACTTGATGAAGTCTTGCTTCTGTCTCCCTCTCCGCAGGCAGTGGTTTTGAGCGTTGTATCATACTTAACTCATTCATATCCGGGTCAATTACACGATAGAGCGGCTTTTTGTTTCTGTTGGTTTTTCGGCTCTTGTTCTTCAAGCAGCTCTCTCCCTTCTCATGTTTATCGTTACAGCATCATATGCAGACCCTTAGGCACTTGCCACCCTGTACAGAGATTCACTTTTGGGTAAAAAGGATACTTACTAAAATCCACGTTTGAAAAAAAATAGTTAAAAGTTAAAATAGTAAGGGTGAAGATCGCTACAAGAAGAGAGGAATTACAATAACATGATTATCAAACCAAGAACACGTGGCTTTATCTGCACCACTGCTCATCCGGTGGGCTGTGCCCAACATGTTCAGGAGCAAATTGACTATGTACAGGCCCGTCCTGCTATCCAAGGCCCCCGTAATGTACTTGTAATCGGGGCATCTGCCGGATATGGATTGGCTTCTCGCATTACTGCCGCCTTCGGTGCGCGTGCCAATACAATTGGCGTGTATCGTCCTAGCAATGCTACGGCTACACGCACAGCATCGGCAGGCTGGTACAATTCTGCTGCATTTGAAAAAGCCGCTCAGGAAGCTGGGCTTAAATCCTTAAGCGTGACAGGAGATGCCTTCTCGGATGAGGTCAAAGCCAAAACGGTGGAAGCCATTCGCGAAGAACTGGGACAAGTCGATCTAGTGGTTTATAGTGTCGCTTCAGGTCGCCGTACAAATCCCCGCACAGGCGAAACGTTTAATTCCGTGCTTAAACCTATTGGTAAGCCTTACACAAACAAGACCGTTAACTTCCACACCGGGGAAGTCAGCAGCGTGACGCTCGAACCCGCAACAGAAGAAGAGGTACAAGGAACTGTAGAAGTTATGGGCGGTGAGGACTGGAAATTGTGGATTGACGCCTTGCGTGCTGGCGGCGTGCTCGCCGATACTGCAACGACCTTCTCTTTTTCGTACATCGGTTCAGATATTACACAAGCCATCTACAGAGAGGGCAGTATCGGAAGTGCAAAGGATCATCTGGAGGAGACAGCACGTCAGCTGAACGATCAGCTGAAAGTTACAGGCGGACGCGCCTTCGTCGCAGTCACCAAAGGACTCGTTACCCAATCAAGCTCCGCTATCCCTGTCGTTCCTCTGTATATTTCTGCTTTATATAAGGTAATGAAGGAAAAAGGGCTGCATGAAGGGTGCGTAGAACAGAGCTACCGCCTGTTTGCTGAGCGTCTGTACGCACCAGAAACTCCTGTAGATGAAGAAGGACGTATTCGCATTGATGATTGGGAACTGCGCGAAGACGTGCAGGCAGAGGTTGAGAAGATATGGGAGGCGCTGACGACCAACAATATCTACGAATTGTCAGATCTTGAAGGATATCGTCGCGAATTTTTCCAACTGTTCGGCTTTGAGTTCGAAGGTGTGGACTATGATGCTGATATTGATCCCATCATAAATATTCCTAACGTGCGCTAAGTCTTTTAGTGCTGTCCCTATGTTAGAAAAACAAAAAAAGCTGTTCTCCAGCAGAGAAACATTTCGTTCTGCATGGAGGACAGCTTTTGTTTTTAATTAAAAGGGACACTTATGTCCGCTTTGAACTGCAAATGATGCTATCATTGCAATTTTAAATTTCATTTGATATTGTACAGGTAGGCATAGCAAAATCCCTCTTCCTAACAAGAGGGTAAACACAGTTGGACAAGTCCTACCTTGACTGACCGTGATACTATTTGCTCAGCCCATCACACCCATATAAGGAGGTGCACAACATGGCAAAAGACGTTCTGTGTGAAGTCAACTCTTGTACGTACTGGGCCCAAGAGAATAAATGCAGCGCTAGCTCCATTTACATCGTAAGCAACAGACCAGAAGACACTCACAAGTCTGAAGAAACAGACTGCAAAACCTTCGAAGCCAAGTAAATCTTTGATTTCAAGCCTAGCTTTATAATGAAGGAGCCCATGCCCGGGTTCCTTCTTTCTTATGATATTCTAACAAGAATGATAATTATTATCAAGTCCTTTTTCGGTACAGAAAGGCGCTTTTCGCTTGTATACAATCATTTCTCTGCTACTTTATAAATCCACGCTGAAAAGGACACTGCTGTTCTCTCTAAAGACAAAAAAAAGAAGCGTCGCTCTGAACGATTCGCTTCTTGTGCTTGACCTTTTGTAATTGTTCCTGCTTGGTCGGCTTCATTCGTATGTGCTGTGAAATCTCGCCATAATGGTCATTTGTTTTGCGGCTCTGTGCCGCGCAATAGATTCCAGCGCGTTTTGCCTTGCTTAGCGCTTTTTGTGTTTGAGTACGTGCCATACGGCTTCACTCTCCTTCATTGGACTCCTTTTATCATAGCATCCAATAGTCAAATCGTGAATGGTTTGTCTGACTCAAGCATTCTTCAATTCATTAAATGTCTGAAAAAATATCCGGATCGCCACTGGAGGCCGCTACAATAAAAACAATAACTATAAAAATGATGATCAGTGTATAAATCAGTGTACCGATAATACTACATACCAGTCCAGCAATGGCCATACCTCTGCCTTGCTCGCCATGACGGTTAATTTCCTTCAGGGAAAGACTGGACAAAATAATACCCACAATTCCGATAATCAACCCGATATAGGGAATGACAACAGATAAAATCCCGAGCACCATCGAGGCAACAGCTTTACTATTGGTAGGTGGAACTACTGGGGGCGGGTTAAATGGGGCGTTATAATCGTTCGTCTCCTGAAAAGGATCGGAAGATCGAGGCTCCTTGTACAAATCACTCATCTGTTAAATTCAACTCCAATACGAAAAATAGCAATTATATAAGTTCTAGGGTACCACAATCTTACAAATCAGGACAGTACTTATTTCGAATTTTTAAATTAGAACGTTAAAAAGAAGAAACATAGCGATATTAGCACTTTTTGAGGTAACTGGGCATACAGTATTTTACCTGTTACAGATCAATTGTGCTCCATGAGAGCATCCTGCCAAGGAGGTCGGAGCTATGCTATATCGTGCAACATCCCACAGAAAGCGCTCGCCTCACAAACGTTTAAATGCAAACACACTTAGGATAATATCCACTGCCATGCTGCCATTTTACAAAGCTATAGCAACTCGCCGTGCGTTTGCAGTTCAATGGTCACGAGCTGTCGTTCAGGCGAATTTGGATCGGATGAAATCCCTTCTCTGCTCAGTAGCTCCATTTGCCGCCAAACAAGGCTTAGGCACGAATGGCATCGGCTACTTTATTTCCTTTTTAGCTCAGCCACCGATGCTCTATTATACGAATGGAACAACGATTCCACCGGGGACTGTGCAGTTTACATTTGAGCCGAGAGTTCATCGCGCCATCGCAAAAGCCGTTTTTCCGCTGTATCGCGAATTAGCACGTAATCCATGTTTTGCTTCTGCCTTAGCCAAAGCGATCAACAGACAAGACCAGCGTGCAGTTCATGTCATGATCCGTAGTTTGATTCCATCCTCTGCGCTGAAATCCGTACAAATTGAGGACGATGGCTTTGCATTGCTTTTTAAGTATTCCTTTAGTAAATACCCCTATCGCAATCTGCTCTTTCGAGAGTTCACTTAAAAAGGTTGCTACTAGCGTGCTTGCTTGAGTTCTCCAATGAGCTCTTTTCCCAGTTGTATGGCCATATCTGTCAGCACTCGGATTTCGTCCTTGGATGCATGGTCCAAATGTGTCCCGCAGCAAATGGCAAAATTGCCCGCAAACTCTTTTCGTAAGCGAACTGCAATTTCTTCGGTAATATAAAACTCCTTGTGATTTTGCAATTGCACAGTTTGAATCGGCTCGAGTCTGGCCCCTGCTGTAATCGTTCCCAAATGGGGCTGATCACCGCCAGAAATGAGTACAACGATATCTTCCCCCATAAAATAGGCATTCAGTACAAGACGGATACGGCCGCTTTCTTTTTGCAAATGAATCATAGGATCCTCTCCTGCTAAAAAATATTATTGTGAAACGATTCACTTTATAGAGTTCTACTCATTGTATCGCTTCTTGAACAGTTCGACAATTTAAAAATGGCCCACAGCAGCCTATAAACCGTAGCTTGCTGTGGGCCTTCATTGTTATTCTAAAACAAGCATTCCATTTCCTACTGGGTGTTAACGGATCGTGATCGTATGCACAGTCTTACCGCTTGCGCCGTCATTATCCGTCACCGTTAGCTCCACGGTATACGTTCCAGCTGTGGTGAATTTATGCTTCACCTTGGAACCGACCGCCGTATCACCATCCCCAAAATTCCAGCTGTAACTGACGATCTCACCGTCTACATCACGGGAAGCTTTGGCGTTAAATTGTACATTTTTGTTCTTCTTAGCGGATTCATTAGCCTGAATAATGGCTACTGGCTTCTCATTGGATGTAGGTGGATTCGGATCAGGGTTCTGTCCCCCACCATTGGTTACATACAATCTTCCCGGCGCCTCCGTCTCCACTTCATTTCCCGCTGCATCCCTTACCCGGATCACGATGACTCCGCCTTCCAGGTTCAGAGAAGATGAAGTGAAATAAGTACCTTCATAGTGGCCTGACGAAGTCTCATTTAATGGAATATCGTTGCGGCCCAAAGTGGACAGGTTGAAAGGCAGCTCCACATGGAAGGACGCCTCCAAACCGGATGCACTGTCAAAAGATACCCGTACTGACTGCCCTGGAGTAATACGCACATCCTCAGCAGGGTTAATGTTTTCAAGCTTCGGCAGAGCTGTATCGACATACACCGAGCGCGTAACGGTTGTTTCGTTTTCGGCAAGATCCTTGGCCGTCACCGTAATTTGATTTTCACCTTCGTTGATAAGCAATCGCTTGTTAAAGGTGCCGTCACTTCCAAATTCGGCTGGCTCGCCGTTAATCGTCAAATCGGTGAGGAATTCGTCATACACCGTACCGGTGACGCTCACGACACCCGCATTCGTACGGGCTCCTTCATCTGGCGAAGTCAGGATCAGACCCGGTTTAGTCTGGTCAAGTGTCACGACCACCGGTTCGGAACGATCCGTTATTTTGCCGTATACCGCTGCTTGGACACTTAGCGGATTAGCACCTGGTTGAAGATCAACCGACAAACTGAACTGGCGATCCTTCACCTTCGTTGTGCCAGCCAGCTCCTTACCGTTAAAGAGCTGAATATCGGCTCCTTCTGCCGGAGAAGTTCCTGTTACGGTAATCGTCTCTTCCTGCGTATAGGTAGCCTTCGTAGGAGTCGTAATCGTTGGAGCATTCACCGGATATCTGACGATAGCCCGGATCATGTAGTTACCCTCCTCCTCAGGTGATTGGCTCCATGTGCCGCTTACACCTTGCCAACTTCGAAGCGCATTGGGACTGCTTTCATCTGTAGCAAGACCCGGCGACTGTGTGCCTACAGCAGACTGTGTATATACGATGTAGAAGTCACCTTGAACCGTCACCGGCTCTGGGAGCTGTACCGTCGTCCATTGTGTCTCATCCCGTACGGCAGTCCCGTCGAATGGACCAGCCAACAATCGTCCAGGTGCTCCTGCGGCACCGGAGGCGTCATAGACAGAATATTGGAATGCCGTTCCTCCCGGATTCGGGAAGGCAGAGTTCCAGAACAAAAGCGATGCTCCTGTCACTTGAGTCACTTCCGACTCAGGTGTCATTCTGACTGCCCATGAATTGCCTGCCGCGTTAAAGGCTCTAGCATTTTCTCCTGTCCCGTCATCGTAAGCAATGCCTCCTTGGAACCCGATAAAAGGTTTCAACATGACATTCGCTTCCACACTACCGTTCGGAGGAGCAGTAACGGATACACTGTCGCTATAATAATTTTCGGCTGCAATGGACAACGTGTATGTTCCTTCCAGCACGTCCAGCGTAAATTCTCCAGCCTCATTCGTTTCTACCGGAGCAATGCGTGCATCCTCCACCACCAACACTTTCGCTTTTTGGATCGGTTCACCGGATTGCTTGTCGGTAATGACCCCGTGAATCGTACCGTGAGGTATGGCCTGAAGACTAAAGTTTGCTCTGATGACTTTGTTATTCTCAATCGTGACTGCTTTCGTTTGAGGAACGTAACCGTAGGCTTCAGCCTTCAGCGTATAGTCGCCGGCTACATGGGTGAAGCTGTATTTGCCCGTGGTCGGATCCGTTTTTACCGAACGTCCGGTTTCCAATACCGTAACCGTAGCGCTGGCTGGAAGACTGTCGAGACCGACACGTCCACGTTCCACCGTTGTTTCTGCCGGCTTCACTTTCTCCTGGAATTCACTCTTTTCAGTACTTGTAATTTTGTACAGCGGGAACTGTTCTTCCGCTTTTTCCAGCTTGATATTCGACTCAGGTACGATGTCCTTAGTCACTGTCGTAGCTGGAATGCCAAGCACACGGAAATCGTCAATATACCAGCCGTTCTTGTTCACACTGTTATCCGATTTCAAACGGAAGCGAATTTGGATTTCATTGCCGGCGTAGCTATCCAGATTGTAATAAACTGGAGCCCACTTTTTCCCGTTCGTATTGTGAGAGAATTTGCCCAGCTCGCTCCACGTGTCACCATTGTTTTTGGACACTTCCACATAACCGTAATCATAGCCAGCCTCAATTTCAAACCAGTGATTGAAGGTCAGTGTTGCGTTGCGTACAGCTTGCAAATTAATTTTTGGTGAAACCAGCGAAAATTCAGCTCCGTTCTCATAATTGCTATCCAGATCGGTTGCCCACACATTGGGTCTGGACGCTGCGCTCTCTGGTCCTACTTCCTTGGGAATGCCGCGTTCCCACTCATCCTTAGTACCAGAATGAGTCCAGCCATTATCCGAGCTGCCGTCAAAATGATCGCTATACAGCGTATCCGGCACGTCTACTCTCAGAGAAGCCTCATTCGACTTGATTCCTTCATTACCACTATAATCCTCAGCCGCCACTGCATAATGATAGGTCGCTCCACCGACCGTGATGGTATCTGTGAGTGTCAGTGCTGAGGTTGTACCGATGGAAGTATAATTTTTGCCTGATTGGGTAGAACGATACACCTTATACTGCTTCACATCTTCATCGGAGGAAGCATTCCAGGCCAGTGTGACGTTGCCTACAGTATCTGCTTCAGCAGTCAAATTGCTCGGCGCAGCAGGTGCAACGGTGTCTGGCTCCTGAATCGACAGATCGTCAATATACCAGCCATCTTTCACAACCGTATTGTCACTAGTAAAGTTGAACAGGAGGTATACCTTTTGACCCGCGAATGCCCGCAAATCAAGATATTGTGTTTTCCAGCCGTTGCTGGCGCCGGTAAATGATAATACCTGCTCAAACGCATTCTGATTGTTTGTGGTTGCTACGTACACTTTGCCGAAATCAGAATTGTTTTCAAGATCGTACCAATGCTTGAAGCTAACCAGTGCCCCTTTTGAGCTCTCGGTCAGATCAATCGGAGGGGCCATAAAATAACTGTTGGAGTTGGTCTGATATTGGCCTTCGAGATTGGTCGCGATGACCTTTGTACCCGAATGTGCGCTTTTAGGGCCGCTTGTTGGAGTTCCCCATTTCCAAACACTGCCCTGTCCACCGATATTAATACCGGCAATGTCTTTTTCAAAGTCTTGTGTGTAGCCTGGTTTTACCCCTTTAGAGATTTTCACCTTATATACTTCAGTTTCAAATCCGTTATTACCGTAATCATTTACACGAATATAGTATTCCAGACCAGCGCTATCCACCAAAAAAGTCGGGATGGATGCTTGATATGTACCATCTTTGCTGTCGCCGGAGGTCCGTTCCAACGGAATATATACATAATTTGACGTACCCGCTGTTTTGGCAAATGCCTCAACGGCTGTCACGCCGACATCATCCGTTACATGAGCAGTCAGAGGTATATCAATACCCTCGAATGCCGCAGCGGGCGGTGTATGCTCGAGAACAGGTGCTTCCAGATCGTCGCCACCCGTTACAACTTTACCAGACACGGAGCCCAGACCCTGCATGACCGAACCGACCGCATCCAGCGCATTAATGACACCATGTCCGTAGCCATTGTTTGGTGAAGTAGGATATGTGCTGTCCGTTCGTGGTGTAGCCGTATTCATCAAAATTTCCTCAAGTTGATCTACGGTAAGCGAATGATTCGCTTGCAGCAACAGCGCTGCAAGGGCCGCAACATGAGGTCCCGCCATAGAAGTACCGTTATATCCGCCTTTATAGGCGCCACCAGCAACAGATGACCGGATATTAACACCCGGCGCGGAAACTTCGGGCTTCACTTCACCATAGGGTGAGGGTCCTAACAATGAGAAGCTGGCCAGATTATCATTGCTATCCGTGGCTCCAGTAGCGAAGGATTCCGGATAGTTCGCCGGATTGGCTACTGAGGCAGGTCCGCCCGGATTGGAAAGAGAGGTGTTACCTGCAGAGAATTCGGGGAAAATTTGAGCATCCCGCCATGCCTGAACCACAGGCCGGAACCATTCATCAAGACCCGGTCCGCCTCCCCACGAGTTGTTCACTACGTCTGGAGCAAGCTCGGGATGAAGATTTCCTTGGGCATCTTTTGGCGCAAGCAGCCATTGACCGCCATCCAGTATAATTGCATCCGTCGTTTCCGGATTAAAAATCCGAACCGCAATCCACTTCGCGCCAGGGGCAACGCCCACTCGGTTCGTTCCGTTTTCCTCAGAGCCGACCATGGTACCCATTGTATGTGTACCATGGGAATCGTCTTCCTGATCGACCGGAAGCGTTGCGTGACTATGCGGATCGTACCAGCTCAGCTCGGGATTCACGACATTGCCTGCCGCGTCCAGACCCCGCCATTTGCGATGAAGGGCCGGATGTGTATAATCTACACCTGTATCCAGATTGGCAACCACGATTCCGGTTCCGTCGATTCCTTTTTCCCACACTTGTGGTGCGTTAATATGGGATATGTTCCATTCCACCGTAGATGGGTCTACAGCGTTCTTACCTGCATTGCCAGGCTTAGCCGATGTTTTGCCATCGTCCTTCTCCAGCTCTACAGCTTTCTCTACCGATGCAGACTTCGCCGTTGCTGCTGTCGCTGTTGCAGCTGTTTCAGCCGTTTTGGCATTTGCTCCCTCTGCTTGCTTGTCAACTGTCACCTTTTGCAGATAACGCGTTTCATTCGGTAAGACTTTATCGACCTCAGGTAGTTTCGAAATATGATCCAGCACCTCCTTGGTGCTTGTTACAGCCAATGCATTGACAATAAAATAGCTTTTATATTCCTTCACTCCGCCGCTCTCTGATTGCTTGTCCAAGTAATTTTCAAGCCCATATTGGGTTCTTGAAGCGGTTTCACGCAGAGAGCTGATCACATGGCTGCGTGCAGCCATTTTGGCAGCGGAGGGTGTTATTTTCTCAAGTGAGGCCTTTTGGAGAGCATTTTTGGAAACCTTGTTGGTGTCTACCTGTTCTTTTAATTTGACCAGATAGGTAACATAGTTATTCTCCTCAAACTGTTTGGTCAGTTTCGGAGATACCTTCGCGGTCGTGACCTTGTGAGAGGCTGATTTCAGCTCCAGCTTGGAGCCATCCGGTGTGTTATTCGCCAAAGCAGGTTGAACAAAGGAAAAGGCCATTAGTAAAGATAGTCCGATAGACAGTGGTTTCTTGAATCGTTTAGGTTTAATCAATTACTTTTCCACTCCTTTTACTAGGTTTAATGTTTCTGAAATAACCTGTACAGAGTAAGACCTCATGCCTTGCACATCAAACACACGGGTTGCGCAACATGATGTGGTTGGCGACCACCTCCTTCATAGAATATAGAGGCACAAAAATATTTGGCTGTTCATAGATGGCAGTACTTCATAGGCGAGTTTACAATCCCAATAGAAGAGCGATGAAATTCAGTAGAAACCAAGGAGAAAAAGCAGGAGAACTTCGAAGAAAAACATGTTATATCATTACAGTTTATATTAAAAATTGATATATAATCATATATTATGGAATAGTATAAAGTTATCAAAACAGATATACAAGTCATTTTTTTGCATTTTTCTTGAAATTCTATGACTTTTATATTCTTTTATGTACGAAAACCCCTTTTTAGCGGCTACGTAATTAGTGCATTACACGGTTAGCAGGTGTATGCAATCTCTGTACGAGCCGCTCAAAGGGATTTTCGGAAGACTTTCTTAATCCTGTCTGATTATTTTTACTTAAGTACGGAGTTCACCGCAGCAAGCGCGTCGATCAGACCATATCCGTAACCATTGTTCGGTGAAGTCCGATACTGGCTGTCTGTCAGCGGAGTTGCTGTTTTTGAAATAACATCCTCCAGTTGGTCCACGGTCAAAGATGGTTTGGCCTGAAGCAGTAATGCTGCTAATCCGGCAGTATGCGGGCCTGCCATGGAGGTACCGTTCCATCCCCCCTCATACACTCCGCCCGGTACAGAAGAACGGATGTTTACACCAGGAGCCGAAATTTCAGGCTTCACTTCGCCATAAGGAGAAGGACCGCGCAGCGAGAAGCTGGCTAGCTTGTTGTTAACGTCCGTGGCTCCTGTCGCATAAGCCTCCGGCAGATTTGCCGGATTGGCTACAGACCCAGGTCCGCCCGGATTGGACAGTGTTGTGTTGCCTGCGGAGAACTCAGGGAAAATCTGAGCCGCTCTCCACGCCTTGGTGACTGGACGATACCATTCATCCAGGCCAGGTCCACCGCCCCAAGAGTTATTCACCACATCCGGTGCAAGCTCAGGGTGCTTTTTACCGTTTTTATCTACAGGAGCAAGAATCCATTGTCCACCGTCCAGTAAGATGGAGTCGGTGGTATCTGGATTGAATACTCGAACCGCAATCCATTTGGCGCCAGGAGCAACACCGATTTCATTCGTACCGTTGCTGTCCGAGCCAACGCTTGTACCCATCGTATGTGTACCATGTCCATTTGAATCAGTTGGCAGCGATGCTCCATCAACCGCATCATACCAGCTCAGTTCTGGATTCACGACCTGACCGGAAGCATCCAGACCACGCCATTTTCTTTTCAACGCCGGGTGAGTATATTCAACGCCTGTATCCAGATTGGCGACAACAATGCCTTTGCCGTCAATGCCTTTGGCCCAAACCTGTGGTGCTTTGATTTTAGAGATATTCCACTCGACACGGCTTGGTGTTACCGCATCCTTATATACGGATTCTTCCACCGATTTTTGCGCATTCTCTTCCGTCACAGCCGTATCTACAGCGGCCTGATCTGCAACCACTTGGTCAGCTGTAGATTCCTCAACCACAGGCTGGGCATCCTTATCTATTTCTACCTTTTGCAGTTCCCGCTTTTCATCCGGTAAAATTTTGTCGATCTCAGGAAGTGTGGCCAGATTATCCATGACCTCTTTGGTGCTGGTGACCGCAAAAGCGTTCACGATAAAGTAACTCTTGTACTTTTTGACGCTTCCGTTATTAACTTCTTTCTTTAAGTATTCTTCCACGGATTGTTGCGTTTTTTCTGCTGTATCCATGAGAGAGTTCACAACTGTTGTACGTACAGAAAGCTTAGCAGCAGCGGGTGAAATCTGCTCTGCAGAGGCCTTTTGGAAAGCATGCTTGGCAACGGACTCCGTATCCACCTGATCCTTCAATTTAACCAGATAGGTGACATACTCACTGGCACTGAATGGTTGGTTCAGCTTGGCTGAAACCTTGGCGGAAATGGTTGATCCTCCTCTGAGGTGGTTGTGCTGGAATCCCCATATACCGGGGAAATTAGAGAAAAGGCAAGAAGAGCGGTAAAACTGACCGACAGCGTCTTTTTGATATTTTTCGACTTAATCAATACTTTCCATCTCCCTTTACTTGGTTTTTTAATTCTCAAGGACAACCTTCCGGACAGCTACGTCAAAAGCTCACAAAATAGCCTCTGGTACTCACCTCCTTTAAAAAATATAGATTCCGCCGGGGTGAAATCCATAGATCATCATTCTGAGGTGAACAACCCTTGGTGCAGACCGTAAAAAACGAGCATCGGGTAGAAACAGGTGGACAAGTTTGAAAATGATAAGTGAAAAAAATGAAGAGAAAGGTAGGATAAGAAATTTAGAAGTAATCGAGGAGGTTAATGTGCAAGTATTAAAATACAATTTAAAACAAAAGAATGAAACATATGGTATCTTTTGAATCTAGTATAGTGTCATAAAATCAGATATTCAAGCATTTTTTTGAATTTTATTCCTTTTTTCCTTGAAGAAAAGAAAAATCTCTTCCATTTTCGAAGCAAATGCAAGTCTTCATTGTGCACTTGGTTTCGGAGATCAGAAGAGATTTTTCGACATTCAGCAAGAAACTTAAAAGAGTGTTATCTGCCGCTATTTACAGGTATGGGAACCGAGACGGCTCCATCTGGAAAGGATGATTTGGTTGGCTGCGGTCTGCGGCACAGACTCGTACATTCTCGGAAAGCCATTTGCCTGCATCCACAGCAATGATCCTGATTCACCAGTGCAAGAGCAGCCGTAAGGGCCTCTCCTGTGTGTTCAAAAAAATGCTTTTGTCCAATCATGTCGTAGCATCCAGTTTTCTGTAGTAATGCCAGCGGTTGAGGCTGGAGTCCGGAAACAAGCACTGTCCCGCCAGACTTCCGGTATTTCTGAATTAATGCAGTAAAGTTACCTTCTCCCGTCATATCCATAAAAGGAACCTTTCCCATACGTAACAACAAAATCCCTTGTAGGTGATCAGTCCGGCCTCCCACACCTGAGTTTTCCAATACCGAGGCTGCACCGAAAAATAGAGGGCCTTCCACATTGTAAATAGCCACTTGTGGACAATCATGCTGATCTGTGACCATATGGGCGCCTACTTTTTCATGTTTTACAGAAGGATCAGGAAGTACCTTGTCTACTGAAAGTGTACTGCTCATACGTTTAACAAACAATACAACCGCTAGAATCAGGCCTACCTCCACAGCCGTTGTCAGCGTCGTAAAAACCGTCAGCAAAAAGGTGACAACCAGCACAATAGAATCCGCTGTCCGCGTTTTGAGAATGTGCGCAAAATGCTTGCGCTCACTCATATTCCACGCTACTACCATCAGCACCGGAGCCATACTGGCCAACGGAATGTTAGATGCGTAAGGTGCAAAAAGCACCAGAATGAGGAGCACCACGAACCCATGTACGATGCCTGACATAGGAGAAACAGCACCATTACGGATATTTGTGGCGGTGCGGGCAATTGCACCTGTCGCAGGAATACCGCCGAACAGCGGTGTCAGCAAATTAGCAATCCCTTGTCCAACCAGTTCACGATTGCTGCTATGCCGGGCTCCCGTCATACCGTCAGCTACCACCGCTGAAAGCAGAGATTCAATAGCTCCCAGCATTGCAATAACAAGTGCTGGCGGCAAGAGTTTCACGATCAAATCCCACGTCACCGCAGGAATATGTAGCTCAGGCAAAGATGCTGGAATTGCGCCATACGCAGAGCCAATCGTAGCCACCTGCCCTGGAAAAAGTAAAGCTGCCACCAGCGTTGACAAGAGTAGACCAACCAGTGATCCGGGTATCTTGGGCCATTTTTTAGGCACCAAAATAAGCGCGGCAAGACAGATACAAGCCGTCAGGATACTATACACATTCAGTGAAGGAAGTCGATGGATGAGCTCTGCCATGGAAGGCAGAAAAGTTTCATGCCTCTCTATCCCGCGCAAGCCGAGAAAGTTAGCAATCTGACCACTGAATATCGTCACGGCAATTCCGGCCGTAAAGCCAATCGTTACTGGCTTGGGAATAAACTTGATCAATGCCCCCAGCCTGAGTACACCCATTAAAATGAGCATAATGCCCGCCATAAAACCGGCTATGAGTAAGTTCTCATAACCGTATTGCATGACAATAGCTAGCAAAATCGGAATAAACGCGCCTGTAGGTCCTCCGATCTGGAATTTGGATCCTCCCAGCAGCGAAACCAAAATTCCCGCAACAATGGTCGTATACAGCCCATATTCCGGCTTTACTCCTGATGCAATGGCAAACGCCATACCGAGTGGAATCGCCACAATCGCTACAATACTTCCGGAAATGAGATCCTTTCGCAAAGCCCCTGCGTTATAGCCTTCGAACCTTCCTATCCACTTCATTCCTGTAACCCTTCTTTTCTGTAATAGCATTACTTCTCGTTACGTATACCTTCCAGCAACGAGATAGCTTCGACCAAATGATTGTCAAAAATCCGTCGCGCCACTGCAAGCAGCTCCGTCAAAAGCGGATCACGTAGTGAATACACAACCGATGTACCTTCCTTGAAGCTGTTCACCAAATTTTTGGCTCGTAAAACGGCCAATTGCTGCGATACGGCAGAACCTTCAGAACCGAGCGCAGTCTGCAGCTCGTTCACATTCCGTTCCCCTTCACTCAGCACCTCCAAAATGCGGATGCGCAGAGGGTGAGCCAATGCTTTGAAAAAGTCGGCCTTAAATTTCTGGAGATCTCCTTCCATGCCTGCTCCGTCCCCCTCACAGAATTGTCCTATAAACGATCAACAATATCTGAATATTTGAATATTTAGTACAATAACAGCTTCGGGCCAATTGAACTATGATGTTACTCACACTTCACCATGAGTAAAGTCACATTTTTCCACACTTCTACCTTTCAGGGGTTGACAGCTTCCACAGGTTTCCATTAACATAGCAATTAACTTTAAGAAAAGGGGGCCGACAGACATGACCGTGCTTTACATGATAACGACAGACAGGCAGCATGATACAACCACATATTTGAGTTTTCGTCTCATCGGCCCCGTTCGGGCGACATGATGGGTGATATCACGCTGTCTGACGGCGTGATTAGCCAGGCTTTTTTATTTTTTTATGCTATTGGAAGAACAAGTTATTTTACGTATTTATGATGTGTTGATCATAAAATGTAATAACACTTTCGGTGCAAGAAGCCGTAGACGACAAGTCTGCGGCTTTTTTTGTTTTTTAAATCTTTTTATGCAAGTATTTATGAATTTACTTGAAGAAGGGAACTACCCATTTATATGAATATACAACATACAACCGACTCGTCCTTGCATGAAGGACCATACAGCCATCTGATGAAGCTTCCGGCAGGTGATCTAACCGTCTATGCTTCTCAGCAACTTTTCTCCTCACTGGATTACAAAGTGTTCGAGATGGCTAATAACAATTTACAAATTCCAGGTATCCGCTATATGGGATACACACCAGATGTACATGTAGGCGTCGGAACCTGCATCGGTACGACTGCTGTATGGGGAATGGAGGATGGTTACGTATCTCCCTCCATCGTCGGCAGTGATATTGGCTGCGGCATGCGCGTACACCTGACCAATCTGCACAAGGATGCTTTGAAGGAAACCAAGCTGCGCCGTAAGCTGGTCAAAACCATCGACAAATATTTGCCCATGGAAGCCCACCAACGCGGGCATTATTCGGATATCCGACTGGAGCATATTGTACGCAAGGGTCTACACGGCTTACCCAACAAATATATTCCGGACAGCTACACTCCTAAGAAATCCACCTCACTCACCCATGTAGAGCACAGTAAGTTCTCCTTTGACGAGGAGGTGCTGAATCTTGTCGAAGACCGTACATGGCACCGGGCTCACCGACAGCTCGGCACACTGGGTGGAGGCAATCATTTCGTCGAAATTCAGGCGATTGAAATCGCGGAGGAAAACCGTGAAACAGCTGAAGCTTGGGGGATGTTCGACGGTCAGGTGGCTGTGATGATTCATTCTGGATCGCGGGCTTGGGGTGGAGCAGTCAGCCAGGCTAGTTCATCTGCCATTGCCAAGACGATGAGCCGTCTCGGACTCGGTACCTCTGACCCGAGACTGGTATTCGCACCGCTGGACCATCCCGAAGCTGCACATTATGTCGATATGATGTATTCGGCGCTGAATTATGCCGTGGTGAACCGACATCTCATCGCATACTCCGTGCGTGAAGCCTTTCGCGATGTCTTTGGTACAAAGTGCGAGTTGCGTACTTTGTACGATCTAATGCACAATTATGCTTGGGAGGAATCCCATCCGGATCACGGTAGTGTGTTTGTGCATCGTAAAGGTGCTACGCGTGCTCTTCCAGCAGGACACCCCGACAATCCGCGGCCTTATCAGGCGACAGGGCATCCGGCCCTGATTCCCGGCTCTATGGGAACAGCCTCTTATATTATGGTAGGCTTACCGGGCGGTCAGGATAACTTCCACTCCATTTGCCATGGAGCAGGCCGTATTCGTTCGCGTTCTGCGACCAAACGACTCGTCAGTGTGGACGATTTTGCAGGGGCCCTGGGTGTAGGGACAGACGACGAAATTGTGGTCAATCAGGCATCACTGGAAAGCATTATCGACGAATCTCCGCAAGCCTACAAAAATGTAGATGATATTATCGAAAGTGTCACCGGGGCAGGACTCGCAGCAGTTGTAGCCAAATGCAAGCCGCTAGCTGCCCTGAAAGGAGCCAAATAATTTGAGTATAGACATCCCAGCTATTTATGAATTTGATGAACGTACAGATGGACGCATTACCGGTTATGCCGCTTATGCCCGTCTGATCGACGGTATCAGTGAAGCACTCTATAACCGCTATGGCGTAAAATACGTGCTGTATGCCAGCGATGATCCCAATATTGAGTATTGGGATCTGCTGGAGGAGGATATTCGTTCAGGCAGTCCCGACCTGGAGCATGTGGCACGGGTCTTCGATCGTTTGGAGGAACGCACCATCCAGTATGACGATGACGGGCCGACTCCTGAATACGGCGTGCATCTATCGATGCGTAATAATGTATTCGCCTATCCCAAGTGGGGCATCGCGCTGGCACGAGTTCCCTTTTTCCGTGATAATGGCGTGTACAATGAAGATTACGTATTTGCGATAGGCGACCAGGAGCTGCAAGGCTTCCTCGCGGGAGTACGCGGTCGTGAACGTAAGCAGAATATGAAGCGTGTCACCGTGTTTACCGACACAAGCCGTGGACTTTCTCGGCAGGCAGAGCCGATAACCCGCGCAATTACGCGAGATGACGTGATTTTGAAAGCGGAAATCAAACGGGATATTTTCCGATCACTTGATCAGTTTTTTGAAGCGGATCGTACCTTCTATCAGACTTATAACATTCCTTACAAGCGCGGCATTCTGCTATACGGCCATCCGGGCAATGGTAAAACAACACTTGTAAAATCAATTGCCAGCAGTGTACCGGGTCCGGCAGCCTACTGGCAAATTACGGAGTATACAACCAGTGAATCGGTCAAAGAGGTGTTCGAGGCGGCTACTCGCCTGGCTCCGATGGTGCTGGTCATTGAGGACATTGATTCCATGCCTCAGGAGGTGCGTTCTTTTTTCCTGAATACCCTCGACGGTGCTACATCCAAGGAGGGCATCTTCCTGATCGGAACGACCAATTATCCCGAAAAAATCGACCCGGGTCTGATGAACCGGGCAGGGCGTTTCGACCGGGCTTATGAAATCAGTTTGCCTGACGAAGCGCTGCGACTGGCATATCTCAAGTTGCGTAACTTCCTTGTTTTTGCAGGAGAAACGGGTACACAGAAGGCGGCAGCCATGACTGACGGGTTTTCGCTGGCACAGCTCGGAGAACTTTATGTCAGCACGGCTCTGGAGTGGCATGAGCAGGGAAAAGCCGATATTGAACTGATTATCAAAGGTATGCGAGGCGAGCTCGATAAGAGCCGTAAGCAGGACTGGCTAAAAAATGTGGCCGAAGGACGAGTCGGGTTCTTCTGATTTATCCTTTCATTGCCTTATCAAGAAATTTATGTTACGTTGATAAACAATAAAGTATCGAAAGGGTGACCTTAAGCCAATGATCTACTAATCCTATTCCACCAAAGAAAAAAATCGTAATCTTACGAATTTTCTGGATAGGATTAGTGTAGGCTTTTGGGTATTAACGATAAGAGCATTGCTTCTTTGACGGGAGCAGTGTATCTTCTTGTTCGTATGTCTGCCTCCTATCCAGAAACCAATGGATAAGGAGGTTTTTTGCATGAAAAGAATACTTGGGATTCTAATGATTAATATCTTCATTGTTATGGTGGGCGTGGGTTTAATTACCCCCATCCTGCCGGAACTGATCATTGAGTTTGGAGCCAGTGGGCGGGCAATCGGTTTATTGGTAGCAGCCTATGGCATAACGCAGTTCCTGCTCTCTCCCCTGACTGGACAGCTGTCTGATCGATATGGGAGAAAAGTTTTTATCCTCGTAGGTGTCATTGTTTTTGCTGTAGCTAAATTTATCTTTGCTATCGGAGATGAATTATGGATGCTGTATACCTCAAGACTTCTGGAAGGAATGGCAGCAGCCTTGATTGTTCCACCCATGATGGCATATGTAGCGGATATTACAACAACCGAAGAACGCGCCAAAGGGAACAGCCTGCTCGCCGCAGCCATGTCATTCGGATTTGTTATTGGACCTGGATTGGGTGGTCTTCTTGCAGGATATGGAACGAGAGTGCCGCTTTACACAGCGACAGGTGCTGCTATAGCTGCTGTTATTTTTTCAGTGTTTTGTTTGCCTGAAAGTTTATCGAAAGAGCAAATGAAAGCAGCACGGGCAAGAATGATTCAGAAGGAATCTATTTATAAACAATACGCGAGATCATTGAAGTCAAAATATACAATGCTCTTTGTACTTGTCCTGGTGATGACCTTTGGACTCGCTAATTTTGAATCTGTTCTTGGTTTATATGTAACGAACCGCTTCCAATTCTCGCCGCAAAATATTGCTGTCATTCTGACCGCAGGTGCTGTGATCGGAGTCGGTATGCAAGCATTAGTTGTTGCTAAAATAATCAATAAGTTTGGTGAACAAAGAGTGATCAAAGGATCGCTTCTTTTCACCTCTGTTGCTTATATTTTATTTCTCTTAGCCAAAGATTTCTGGAGTATCTTCCTTGTCACTTCCCTTATTTTCTTTGCCACAGCTATGCTTCGTCCAGCTCTTAATACACAATTATCGAAGATGGCCGGGAATGAGCAAGGATATGTAGCTGGTATGAATAATGCCTATATGAGTGTTGGGAATATTTTAGGCCCTACTCTAGCGGGTTTTTTATTGGATGCAAATCTGTTCGCTCCATTTATAGCAGGCTGTTGTATTCTGTTGATTACTTTTTTGCTTACATTAAAAATGAAATAAAAGAAGACAACTGATGAGCAAAAGGCAGCTACGGGTGCGAGGCTTATTTTTCAATGCCCGGCTGTAGCTGCCTTTTATTCAGTCTAAACGCTTATTTTAATAAATACTGTAGTTCCCTTTATTCCACTTCCCCGCTCAGACGATTCAAAAACTGAATAGCCCGTGGACTGGTGGGCTGCTCCAGAACCTCATGCGGCGTACCCTGCTCAACGATTATGCCCTGATCCATCAAAATCACATGGTCCGCGACCTCGGCTGCAAATTTCATTTCATGGGTGACAATGACCATCGTCATTCCTTCAGCAGCCAGTTTCTTCATGACCTTGAGCACCTCGCCTACCAACTCAGGATCGAGCGCGGAGGTCGGCTCGTCGAACAAAAGCACCTCAGGTTCGACCGCCATTGCCCGGGCAATACCGACCCGTTGCTGCTGTCCTCCTGATAACTGATGCGGATAGGATTCGGCTTTATCAGCCAACCCCACTTTTTTAAGCAATTCCAATGCACGTTTGCGCGCCTCGTCCTTGCTCTTTTTCTGAACCGTGACTTGTCCCTCCATCACATTTTGTGCTGCTGTCATATGTGGGAAAAGGTTGTAGGATTGAAACACCATCCCTGTCCGCTTGCGCAGCGCCAAAATATTTTCTTGCCGGAGCTTCGTTCCTTTCGCAAAATTCAGTGCAATATCCCCTACTTGAATCTCTCCTTGGTCAGGAATCTCCAGCAAATTTAAGCAGCGTAAAAACGTTGTTTTACCAGAACCGGAAGGACCGATGATAACAAGCACCTTCCCCTTACCCAACGTTACGTCAACACCCTTAAGCACTTCCAGCGAGCCGAACGATTTGTGTATATTCCGAATTTGGATCACCGGTACAATCTCCTTTATCTGACGGAAAAACGGCCTAGTCGCTTCTCCAGGTAATTTTGCAGCACAGTCAAAATAGTGCTAAACAGCAGATAAATAACCCCCGCCTCGGTATACACCAATAGCGGTTCGTATGTGGTAGCTACAATCTGGTTAGCCGTTCTGAACATTTCCACATAGGTGATGGTCGCAGCCAGTGAGGTATCCTTCACCAAGCTGATGAATGAATTAGCCAACGGAGGTATGGACACACGGGATGCTTGCGGTAGCACGATACGTCGCAATACTTGCCAGCGCGTCATCCCCAGGGAGTATCCCGCCTCCCATTGGCCTTCCTGAATAGATATGATAGCCGCACGTATAATTTCAGAGCTATAAGCCCCTACGCTGAGGGTAAAACCGATTACTGAAGCAATAAACGGGTCCAATGTAATACCTACGGAAGGTAAACCATAGAAAATAATATACAATTGCACCAGCAACGGAGTTCCTCGAATCACCCATACATAGAAGCCGAAAATCAGCTTGAGTATTCTCCATTTGGACAGCCGGGCTAACGCTGTAATCAGCGCCAGCACGAGTCCCAGAGCAAAGGAGATAAGCGTGAGCGGAATCGTAAAAGAAACCCCTGCTTTTAGCAGAGGCAATAATGAATCCATAATGATTTGTATTTGGCGATCATCCATTGTACAGACATCCTTTGAAAAGATAGGTTTGAGAAGATTCGGTTCGCCTTGGCGAACGTTTGGTCTTCATTTATTATTTGGATACGTCGGCTCCAAAATATTTCTCGGAAATTTTCAGATACGTACCGTCAGCCTTCATATCAGCCAACGCTTTGTTTACTTCCTTGATCAAATCTTCGCTGCCTTTATTGAATACAGCTGCGCTGTGTGAAGCATCTGGAGATTCGTCCACCTTTTTGATGGGTGCGTCTGGCTTTTGCTTTTTCAGATCGAGATAGGATAATCCATCATTGACGGTCGCATCCACCCGTTTGGAAGTGAGGAGGTCAATGGCTTGGTTGAATCCCTCTGTTGCCACAATTTCCGCACCGTTGCTTTTCGCGATTTGAGTCAGGTTGCTGGTCAGGGATTGCCCGGACTTTTTCCCTTTTAGATCAGCAAATTTATGGATGTCTGTATTGTCTTCGCTTACGATCAGAACTGCCTTGGAGACAATGTACGGATCGGAAAAATCATATTTTTGCTTGCGCTCGTCTGTAATGGATACTTCATTGAACACTGTGTCAAACCGCTTGGAGTTCAACCCTGCGAATATGCCGTCCCATTGCGTCTCGATAAACTCCGGTTGTACACCCAGGCGTTTGCTCACTTCAGTCGCAATATCGACATCGAAGCCCGTCAGTTTACCAGCAGCATCATGGTAGGTAAACGGAGCATAGGTGCCTTCCGTGCCAATTCTTAGCTTGCCGCTTGCTTTTACAGATTCAAGAGTAGCTGTAGCAGTGGTATCTGCTTTTCCATTATTAGATCCGTTTTCTCCGGTAGATGCATTATTGGTACTGGCGCCTTTATCGTTGTTCCCGCAGGCCGAAACCAGCAATGCCATCACGATGAGTACAATCGGCAAAAAACTAAATTTTTTCATGGTATCCACACTCTTTCCCTTTTCTTGATAACCTAGCACGCGGCTGGTCATTGAATAGTACATCATTCATTTTCACGCGTCAATGCTTTTATCCAATAATCCCTATGAAAAAGGTAAGTTATATATTTTTGTGGCCTAAAGTTATTCTAGGTTGACTCTTTCATTGGCAGGTTATTCATTATAACTCCCCTCACAGCAACTTTTTCTGTACCCTCACGTTTGAGATTTCGTATAATAGGTTTTAATATGCAATTTAGAAATATGTACCGGAGTGTGATCATGGATACCCAGAATTCAACCTTATCCTCTACTTCACCTGAAGGCAGTCCCTCGGCCTGGGCTACTTTCACTTCACCCTTAAAACAATCCAAAGCGTTCACCTTGTTGTGGCTTGGACATTGGATCGCAATGTTGGGGAGCTCAGTCACCACAGTCATTTTGCCACTGGTTATCTATTCCCTAACAGGCTCGACTACTATCATGGGACTGGCGATGACGGTTTATATGCTGCCTAATGTACTTATTCTGCCTTTCGCAGGAATGATTGTGGACAGAATTGACCGAATCCGTCTCCTTCTGTTTACGAATATCGCCCGGTTTGGGCTGATGTTCATTGCGGCCGTGCTGATGTTTACGGGCGGGATGAAATTGCCGTTTCTATTCGTTGGCCTAGCGTTATACGGATTGATGGACGGTATCTTTAATCCCGCTTATTCTGCCTTACGTGCACAGGTGTTCACACCGGACATACGCAATGCAGCCAACGCGCTTAGCCAGATTAGTATACAAGCCGTCCGTCTACTTGGTCCTCCGTTAGGAGGCTTCATTGTATCTTTTTCCTCACCGGGTGTGGGCTTTGGGCTGGATTCTATCGCTTATCTGATATCTTTTGCCTGTTTTTGGATGCTGAGCGCTCATTTGGCCTCCATCATCGGCAAAGGTCAGGTAGATCCAGAACAGCAAGATCAGGGGGGACAGCATTTTCTCAAGGATTTTATCGCAGGCTTTACCATTCTCAAAAGCCATCCTTGGCTATGGATTACGATTCTTGCCTTTTCATTCATTAATATTTGTTATTCAGGCATTATCGCTGTACTCATTCCATGGCTGTTCAAGGTTCATCATGGCTACAATCCAGTCGTATATGGCATTGCGATGGCAAGTAGCGGTATTGGCGCCATGTTGGGGGCCTTTGTGTATGGATCACGCAAGCATTGGAAGCATCGTGGCCTGCTCGCTTACTTAGGAGCTTTTGTCAGCGGTCTTGCTTTACTACTGTTGTCTGTAGTCACTTGGATGCCAGGACTGATTATGAGCATGATGCTCGAAGGGTTTGGCATTATGATATTTGCGATTATCTGGGAGACGAGCCTTCAGGAATTAGTCCCAGCCGAGTCTTTTGGACGTGTAGCTAGTCTGGATCTAATGTTTTCCTTTGCCCTGCTCCCTGTCGGCTATCTGGCAGTAGGTGCTGCGGCTGATAAGCTTGGTGGTATGTTCACCATGGGTATGTTTGCAACCATCGGCATGTGTATCGTGCTAGGCGTTCTGAGTGTTCCTCATATCAGGCGTTTTCAATAGGACTTTTCCTCAAAAAAAAGCTGCTCCCACAGGTTCATTTGCGAACCTTGCGGAAGCAGCTTCTTTCCATTTTAGCCTTGTGCCCCATAGGGGCTAGTCTATTCAATGATTCGTAAGGTTAGCCTCTAGTCCGTCCAACGGAACGGAAGATCAAGCTTACAATCACGACCAGCACAATCGCACCAATTAATGCAGGAACGATGTAGAATGATCCGATTTCAGGACCCCAGTTTCCCAGAATCAAGCTACCCAACCATGCGCCGATAAAACCAGCGATGATGTTACCTATCACGCCACCCGGAACATCACGACCTGCAATAATTCCTGCCAACCAACCAATAATACCACCAACAATCAATGCCCATAACCAACTCATTTTGCGTCACCTCGTTTAAGTTTTTATCGTTGTGTTCTATTATTAACCACTCGAACTCCTTTTGAACACACAAAAGACGATTGGTTAATATTACCACAGTATGGAACACTGATTTAGGGACTTGATACCATCTTACGTGCCTCTACGACTATTTATACCCCTTGTGTGAAAAGTGTGTCTCATATGCGTTTATCCTTGTATTCCTGCTTTTTTTGTGCCATCCTCACATTATGGCTTCATCAATGTCACTTCATGCATAAGTTACAAAAATAACAGATTATTAAGGAGTGACCCCAACTGGAGTGTCGAGTAGGATGTGCCGCGTGCTGCATTGCCATTACGATTTCTTCCCCTATTCCCGGCATGCCAGATGGAAAACCAGCTGGTGTTCCTTGCCCTCAGCTAACTTCCGATTACCGTTGCCGATTGTTTGGCAAACCTGAGCGCCCAGTTGTGTGCAGTGGGTTCCATGCTGATGAGGATACGTGCGGAAGCACTAATGAAAGAGCATATCAGCTACTGAGAGAGCTAGAGGAGTCAACTTTACCGGGTAAAACTTAAGGAGAAGTTCATTCTATATGAAGGAGAATTTTGATTATGAATGTTATTGAAAAAAGAATTGCCGAATTGAAGCAATATCGACCCGATCTTACCGCCCCGAATGATATAGATTTATTCTGGGCCAAAACACTGGAAGAAGTCCACGCCAAACCTGTACATGCGTTCAAAACTCTCGTAGAAACGCCATATCCTCATATTCTTGCCTACCGGGTTACTTTTGAGGGTGTCGATGATACGCCTCTGCATGCCTGGTATGTACGCCCCCGATTTGCCGGAGATCAAAAGCTGCCATGTATCGTTCTGTTTCATGGCTATACAGGCGGAAAAGGCTATCCTGAAGATTATTCCTCCTGGCTTATGCTTGGCTTTGCTGTATTGGCAGTAGATGTACGTGGTCAAGGTGGAGAAACGGGAGACCGTCTGGGTGATGCTCATGGTACGGTTAAAGGCTGGGTAACGAAAGGAATATTGGACAAAGATACCTGCTACTACAAAACGATTACAACTGATGCCCTTAGAGCCGTAGATTGGGTAGCGGAGCAGTCGGATGTCGATTCGGCTAAAATCGCAATCAGTGGCGCCAGTCAGGGCGGAGGACTTTCATTAATGGTGGCTGCGCTCAGCGATAAAGCTGCTATTTCAGTAGCGGATATCCCCAATATGTGTCATATGGATTTTGGTATGATGAATTCTACCAGTTCGCTGACGGAAGCAGCTGAATTTGCTAACCGATTTCCGGAGCATTTGGAGCAGGTGCTACATACATTAAGTTATTTTGACGTGATGAATCTTGCTCATCGTATTCGTATCCCGATCATGGTATCGGTAGGGTTCAAGGATACTGTGTGTATGCCAGAGACGATTTTCGCCGCTTATAACCGTATTGAATCACCGAAAACGATTGAAATTTATCCGTTTACCGGACATTGGGTTGAAGGCTTTCAAAGACGTAAAACAGTTGAATTTTTAGTGCAGCATTTTTCATAATTCCTCCGGTGCACAAAAAAAGAACACCACGCATCAACCTGCGTAATGTTCTTTTCTGCTGCATCGGGGCCAGTCCCGCTTACGCCAGACAAACTCCTCGACAACTCACACAAAACAAAACTTCTAAGATTACGATGCAGCTCGCTGTTCTGCTGCCGAATCCCCTGTCCATTTTCGCACCCAAACAAAATCCATAATCATCAGACCAAACGGAATGAAGGAGGCAAACATAATAAAAAGAGGCCGCCGTATAGACCAATGCAGTGCTGTTTTCCCATAGATCAAAGCAACGAGGAGCAACAAAAAGCTCACCCGGTATATGTTACCAATCACCATAACCGCCTGGGCCATGCCCGCTGCTTGCAGCGGCTGGTGGGTGAATAGTATCGCCAAATAAGCTATAGCTTGAATCCAGAGCATGAGTCGGACACGCCCTAAAGGTGTTCTTAACACAATTTCAATCCCCTCTCCATTAGCAAGGATGTACTCTCATCCTTTACACATCCTTTATTATAACGAAAAGGTCCCCAAACTCCAACCTATCCATTTTGAATTTTGACCTAGTGAGTTGTGTCTGATAGAGTTGTGTAAGAGGTGATTATAAATGCTTAAACTGGGTATACTGGACCAGTCTCATATTCCTGAAGGCGGTACTGCTCAGGATGCATTATCCAATACAACAGATTTAGCCCGCGAAGCTGACCAACTGGGGTACAGCCGTTATTGGGTATCCGAACATCATGCTTCCAAAACACTAGCGCATTCCAGCCCTGAGGTGCTGATTGCGCATTTGGCTGCTCACACATCACGCATTCGTGTGGGTTCAGGCGGTATTATGCTGCCACACTATAGCGCGTATAAAGTCGCCGAAAACTTCCGTTTGCTGGAGGCACTCCATCCAGGACGTATCGACCTGGGAATAGGGCGGGCTCCCGGCGGTTTACCGCTTGCTACTCGCGCCCTGCAGGAAGGCAAGTACCAATCTGTCGAACAATATCCACAGCAGATTCTCGATTTAATCGACTACTTCCATGATTCGGTGCCTGACAATCATCGGTTTGCCGGTCTTCATGCCTCCCCGATGATATCGACCGTTCCTGAATTATGGTTGCTCGGCTCCAGCGGAGAGAGCGCCCGATTGGCTGCGATGATGGGGGCCTCCTATGCCTTTGCCCAATTTTTCGGGACTCCAGGCGGTGTAGAAGCTACTGCACGTTACCACGAGCAATTTCAGCCTTCGATCCTGGGTGATAAGCCCCATTCCATGGCGGCAGTTACGGTGGCCTGCGCTGAAACCGAAGAAGAAGCTGAGCAGCTGGCGTCCAGTGCTAGTTTGTATTTCCTTTTGCTCATGCAAGGTAAAGAAATGAGTTCTCTTCCGTCGGTGAAAACAGCAATGGCCTATCCATACACAGAGTTGGATCGTGAGCGGCTGCGTCAGTCCGCAGCATGGCGTGTTGTTGGTACCCCTGAACAGTGTAAGGAACAGCTACTAAGACTGGCTGAGCAGTATCGTACCGATGAGTTACTGGTCGTTTCATCCATTCATGACTTTGATAAACGTGTTCAGTCCTACCGTCTGCTGGCCAAAGCTTTTGATTTGGTATAGACAGCCGTTGAACGGAGGCTGAGCTTCAGAAACATAAAAAACCCCCGCCAGCCTATAATGGCAACAGCGGGGGTTTGTCGTAGAAAAGGGTTCATTGGAACCAACCCATCTACACTATGGAAGTAATTCAAGCACTACAAAAGTCTAACACCATATGGTACTTTGGTAGTATACACATCGAAACTAAAGTTCCAGTTGTTACCTCCTAAAGTTCCAGTTCGTATATACCAAAGGCGCATATTCTATACTCCAAACCTTGGAAAAATTGCACCCAAAAGTCCCATTCTTTACTCATTCCGATAAAGTTAATAACGGTTAAATTCTAAGGTTCCTAAGGTACTATACCCCAAACCAGCTTACCCTGCTGATATACAGTGCCATGGTCCCAGTCTGCAAATGCTTTTTGGGTAGCACCATAGGAGTAATCGTTGGTCTCATCAAAATTGCTCCAATTTGCAGCATGAATACGGGGTTGAATTTCTCCGCTTTCCCCACCGGGCTGAATCGTTCCGGCTCCATCTGTGAAAGAAATCTCCACATATTTATCAGCCTTGGCCTTTGGATTCGGCAATGTTACAAAAGTTGCTTTTACCTTCTCATTGCCAATCCTGGCCCAGTCTACAAAAAACTGCTGAGCTTGTTTGCTTTCATCTGTGTAATAGTAGCGAATTTTTAGATCGCTCAACTTCACAGCTGTTTTCCCTTTATTTTTGATATTAAATTCAGGACGGATTGCGTTATCCTTGGCATTTGTGTCACCGGTGCGATACTGTAGCACAATTCCTTGATCGTTACTGCCTGGTGTACTTCCTCCGTTGTCGTTATTGCCGCCGTTGTTGCCACCACCGTTATTACCGCCAGTGTTGCCATCTCCGCCGTTATCCCCACCGTTGTTTCCGCCTCCACCAATGTTGCTGGAGCCTTCCAGAATCGCCTGTTTTACGAATTTTCCAGAAGCGGACAATTGTGAATCAGGCCATCCGCCCTTACGGTCAGCACCAGACATCAGCGCAGCAGAGGTCTCATTTTTATCTGACAGCGACCAGTTAGTCCAACTGATTCCACGGCTAGCCAGAAAATCAGTCCATACTTTGGATTCATTCAGGAACGGACCACCGTTACCCGAAGCATCGCTTGTACCCCACTCGGTAGCAAATATGCCCACGCCTTTGTTCAGTGCATAATCGACCCGATCGCGCAAGAATTGTCCATGCGTACCCGCATAGAAATGTACGGTATACATTGTATTCTTGTCTGGAAGTGGATGGTCTGCTGCATCATGTACATCCTGACTCCATGTGCCTGTTCCTACAATAATAATATTGTCCGGGTCCTTAGCGCGAATAACCTGAGATACCTCAGACGCATAAGGTCGGATTTGATTGTTCCAGTTCACATTTCCATTCGGCTCATTGGCAAGTTCATAGATTACGTTAGGTAAATGGCCGTACTGAGTTGAAAATTCATTAAAGAAAGCTTTGGCTTCATTTTTATGAATGTTCGGATCGCCATCTGAAAGAATGTGCCAGTCGATAATGACGTACAAGCCCAGTTTCTGTGCTACCTCAATCGCTTCTTTCACTTTATTTTTCAAAGAAGGATTGGCGATATAACCACCTTCTTCAGTGTACAGTGCAACCCGAAATACGGAAATGCCCCAATCGTCCCGTAGCCATTTCATAGAGTCCTGATTTACCAGATCCCCAAACCATTGGACGCCGTGAGAGCTAATACCTTTGAGTTGCACAGGTTTACCGTTTTTATCCACCAATTTACCATTCTTTACTGAAAGTTGTCCGTAACGTTCCACAGGTGTCGTCCCAGCAGCCTCTGCTGTTTGCGTATTCCAGTTGAATCCGTTCGTTAACGTTAATAGTAATACTGCTGTTAGCATCACCGCTACTCTTTTTGCGATCCTTGACAGGATCCATTGCCCATTCATCATTTACACATTCCTTCCTTTTTATAAAGTAGATGAGACTTATCAGTACGTTGTTCTCTGCTCTTTTACCCCCTCCTTTATACAACAAGAGGATCAGGTCCAAACATCGATGTCACTTACCTGTATATGGATGATACTACTATTATAGTTAGTTCCATGTTACATTTCGACTTTATGATAGAAAATGAACAGGAAGTCACGGTTTTGGGATGTGTTCTACTTGGTTGGCTACTATGGAGTACTAAAGGGACAAAAGACTCATTTACTAATTGCAAAATTCGGAGAATTTTAGTTATTTTAATAAAAAAAGACCGCTTCCCGTGCCTTGGCTCGGTAGCAGTCTTATAGATGATCTTATATGTGATCGAATAATGTTACAAATATCGTCTTAACGTATGATCTCCCTATTACCCCTGAGCAGTTGCTTGAGGTTCTTTGGTCGTCTGATCTTTCTTCATATCGCCGCCATCCGTCGCTTGCTCTGTCAGTACAGTCTCAGATGAGTTACCTATTACCTTGTCAATAAGTTGTAGCCAAGGTTCTTCACTACCTCCACAGCTCTCAATATCACCGAGCAGGGACTCTAGCGTGGTTCCTTCTTCTGGCAAATCAATAACTAAACTGTCTTCGTCAACTTGGATGGTGCAGCAGGTTTTCATTGTAAATCCCTCGCTTAATTCATATTTGAGCATGCAGTAAGCTAGCTCAGATGGGATGAACTCCCATGGATTCCGGGATAAGCCCGTTGAATCCGTCTGAAATTATAAACCTAATGCACATCAATTGCAATGAACAAACCTTGAATTTTTAAGAATTAGCGAGTGGTACGGGCAGGAATGGAAACCTAAACGAAGTGTTCGTGCCAGCAATTTTGGATTTATAGAAAATCAGTTCAAACAATCAGCAAGCTCCGTAAAAATCACGCCAAGCGCATAAGCCCCCGCGTCTGGATAACCAAGGCTTCTCTCTCCTACCGTTCCGGCACGGCCCATACGCGCCACGATGTCTTCCGTCTTTTTGGCCCCTAATACAGCGGCTTGAGCACCACTTACAAAGGCTGTCTTCACGTCAAAATCTAATTTTGCGCTCTCCAACCAGCTATCTGTACATGGCACTAATGCATCTATAAGTGTTTTATCGCCAACAACGGCTCCTCTGCCGAAAGAACGTTCGCCTGTTGATTGTATGCCTTGCACCGCAGCCTGCATCATATCTGCGAATTCGGAAACGGTGAGTTCGGTTCGTTCGCCAGCAGATCGTGCCGCTGCGCGAAATGCTGAGCCCCAGATCGGACCCGAAGCGCCACCGCAGTATTCCATGATGACGAGCGAGCATGAATGAAGAAAGGCTCCCATCGTCAAAGAGTCTTGATTCAGGATGTCTCTCCATTCCCGTTTCAGCTGACGAAATCCCTTAGCAACGCTCATGCCAAAGTCGCCGTCGCCTGCATGAGCGTCAAGATCGCAGAAAGGTACCTCATTCTTGATGATAACCTCACTCATCTTATCGACTAGGTAGGTAAGATTGTTCAACGTAACTTTGTTGTTCTCAATAACTGCGAAGGCAGGGTCCGTTTCCACCTCAAAGGATACTTGCCGCTTTTCGTCTGCTACAGTTGAAATATCCGTGAATACGACATGATCAACAGGTCCAGCCACCTTGAACGCAGGCGCGTTACTTTCATGGGAGAGGAGCGTTTTCAGTTCGTTGTCCAGCTTCATGATGGAAACCGAGATACCTGACATATCGATACTCGTCATATAATTGTTGACAAAAGTGCGATCAATCTTGATCCCCTTCGCTGCTAGTTCGCGAGTAACCGAATGGTTGAAGAGGTACAGTTCTTGCAAAGGAGTACCGCCGAAACCATTGATCAATAAGGCGATTTCTCCGCTGAAGCCAGTTTCAATCTGCATGTCTCGAAGGAGATCGGTTACCATTCTGCCTGCCAACGTATCCGCATCCGTCAGCTTCTCGCGGCTGGTCCCAGGCTCGCCGTGAATGCCGACGCCGTACTCGATTTCATCATGCCCGAGCTCTAATGTTGGCGTGCCCTTCGCCGGCACGGTACACGAAGTCAATGCGAATCCGATACTGCGTACATTCGCAGCGGCTTTCTCGGCTACTGCTTTAACTTCCGCCAGACTCCGGCCCTCTTCCGCCGCTGCACCCGCGATCTTGTGGACGAGTACCGTTCCCGCCACTCCGCGCCGTCCGACTGTATATAGGCTGTCTTCTACCGCGATGTCGTCTTCAACCTTTACATAGTCCACTTCCAGACCGTCTTCAGTGGCCAGATGGGCGCCGTTTCTAAAGTTCATAATATCGCCGCTGTAATTTTTGATAATCAGCAGCGCACCTTTTTTCCCGGTCGTCGCTCGGATGGCCTGATATACTTGAATTTGTGAGGGAGAGGCGAAGACATCACCGCAGACCGCGGCATCGAGCATCCCTTGGCCAACGAAGCCGGCGTGGGCGGGTTCATGCCCGCTGCCACCGCCGCTGATGAGCGTTACTTTCTCCGCGTTCAATTCCTTTTTCTTGAGCACTTTGTATTTTGGCAGAAATTCCAACTCAGGATGCGCGAGCGCAATACCACTGCACATCTCAAGAACCAAATTTTCCGCACGGTTGATGACCTTTTTCATGCTACTTTACCTCCGCTTTGTACTGGCTCCCGATACGGTTGGCCGCAGCGATTGCCGCTGCAACCTGCTCCACTGTGACCGGAAACGGCATGGAATGAATCGATTCCTCCAGAATGCAGGCCTTTGCAGCTACTTCCATGAGTTCTTCCTGACTGATATGATCGACGCCGATATCAGCCAAGCAGACCGGTAAACCGACGGCTAAACAGAAATCAAGTACCTGATGTAATTCTTCCGTCGGTGCGTTTTCGAGCACCAGCTGTGCGATCGTGCCGAACGCAACTTTCTCTCCATGATAATAATGATGCGTGCCTTCCAAAATCGTGAGTCCATCATGAATCGCATGGGCCGCCGCAAGTCCGCCGCTCTCGAAGCCGAGGCCTGAGAGTAAAATATTAGTTTCAATGATATTCTCGAGTGCTTGCGTAACCTGGTTTTCATCACATGCCGCTTTTGCTTTGGCACCGTCTTTCAACAGCATTTCATAGCATAGCGTTGCAAGTGCAATCGCCGCATTTGTACCTACTGCTGGCGCACACTGTCCTTCGCGTACTCCGTTAGGCAGTCCGGCATTGACCCAGGAGTAAGAACGGGAGGTCGCACGGGCTTCAAAGTAAGTTGACAGTGCATCACCCATACCTGATACAAGGAATCGGGTTGGTGCATTGGCAATTACGGTGGTGTCGACTAATACGACACTCGGACTTTGCTTAAAATAGGCGTAATCGTCGAAAGCACCTTCCGGAGTGTACAGAACGGCCGAGTGACTTGTCGGTGCATCTGTCGCAGCAATCGTCGGACAGATGATAAGCGCTTCCCCTTGAGCCACACATTTCGCCGCGTCGATCGCTTTCCCACCGCCGAGACCTACGATACAATCGCATCCGTTTGCAGTAGCAATTTCCTGAAGTCTGGACACTTCCTGTCTGGAACACTCACCCATAAAACCGCTTTCAATAAAGGTCACGTTATATTTACCCAAAGTGGAATCAAGTTTATCTTTTACCCGCGCCACATCGGCAGGATGCGCAATCAGTAAAGCGGATTTGCCGAAGGTGCTCACATAGTAACCCAAATTCAACAATTCGTTTTCACCTTGTACATATTTGCTTGGGCTGATAAAAGCTTTTCTCATCTATAATTCCTCCTTATGATTGTGTTGGCTTCGTTCTGATTAAAACTATAACCGAACCATGTAAACTTTACATTGGAGGAATCAAGGAATATATTATAATCTACAATCGTATTTTTTTGCACTAAAGATCACGAATTGTACTTTCTTGTTATCGCTTACAAGATAATTTACTATTAAGGGATGAGATCTTGATACGTGAACATTTGAGCATCCAGAAAATCTTTGATTTGAAAAAGTGGGAGCAGTTGCAGGATTCATTAGCATCCGTTACCCAATTAGCCATTCTCACCGTCGATTATAAAGGGAATCCTGTAACTAGCCACAGTCAATGCCAATCGTTTTGCAAGAAGGTTCGCCAGGATGAAAATCTCCTCCCCTATTGCCAAAAATGTGACTCTCGCGGTGGACTTGAAGCGGTACGTTCCAACAAACCTTATATTTATCTCTGTCATTATGACATCGTCGACATCGCGGTACCGATCATTATCGACGATAAGTACATTGGCGCCGTCATGGCAGGTCAGGTCCGTTTAGCCGATCCTTCGAGTGCCTTACAGCTGGAGCAAATCCTCACGTCAAAAAATGAAAAACTGTACAGTTCCAAATGGGAGGAACTTAAGAACGACTACGCCGATCTGCCCTCCATGACCTATCAGGAAATTCAGACGATCTCCAACATGTTATCCTTATTGTGTAATTATATTGTAGAAGAAGCCATGAACAAAAATCTTCTCGCGGAAATGTTCGAGAAGGCGTCGGCCACACATTCCACTCCGCAGTTGTCCGAGATCCTTCCTGGCTACTCGCTGGAGCATATCGAAAACCTTAAGAAAGAAATGAATAATTTCTTAGCAGATGCCTATCTGAATTCCTCAGAAGATGTGGATATTCCGTGCGGAAATCCCGTACTCAAATCCGCCTTCGAATATATCTTTGAGCACAAGGGTGAAACTTTTTCTTTGAAAGCCATGGCTGACTTGTGCCACATTAGCCCAAGCTATTTTAGTCGGCTGTTTGCCAAGGAAACGGGTGAGAACTTTTCCAGCTATCTTTCCCGCTTGAAGATTAGATGGGCGAAGCAGTTGCTCGAAGCTACAGATATTCCTGTATCTCAGATCAGTAGCGAGCTCGGCTTTAATGAGCCGGGGTATTTTATCAAAATATTCAAAAAGTATGAAGGCACAACGCCCGCGGTGTACCGAAAGTATTACAAGGGATAAAACAAACGAAAAACAGATGATTCACGGGTCTAACGTCACCATGATCATCTGTTCATAATTTTCTGCCCAAGCTACATGTTCGTGTGTACTTATCAGGCTGCCTCAGATTGTGTTTTGCGCTCAATCATCAACCCTATTTATCAGCAATTTTATAGAGTGTTTTTTTATCTTTACTGTAGTGTTTCTGACTGATCCTGGGCGTTCGTTTCATTGTGCATAGATTCCGATTTTTTCTTGCGAAATAATTTGGCGAAAAACTTGCCTATTACACCAAACATACCTGCACAAGCAGCACCAATAAGTAGGATAACCTTAATTCCCGCGCCCTTAAAAAAAGCAATGAGTAATGCCAACAAGCCTACTTTTTTAGCTACTGCCAAGCCTGCTCCTCCCAAAATCAATCCGGTCAGGCCGTATTCGGATATTTTGTCCGTTGAAGCATTAAAATCCTCGTACCGCTCACCTGATTTGACTGTCAGCTTGGGTAATATATTCTCATTCAAAAACTTCTTATCTACGTCCAAATGCGCAGGATCGGACACTAATATTGCAGAAATATAACCCTGACGAGTGAGCAAACGAACATTATAATTGATCAGCTTTTCCTTGTTCCCATCCTCCGCCAACATAGACCAGGTTAGATTATGGGTCGCTTCATTATAAAAAGGCTCGACATCCCAGCCCGTAACATACAAGCGATCACTTTCCGCTTTTTCCTTGTTACTCTCTTCCGTCCCCTTTTTATAACTATCTAGAATGGCATCTGCATCGATATCTTCTTTTTCATCATCCTTAATGTGTCCAAGTTCATCGTATTCAAAAACAACTTCCCAATTTTGATTTTCATCTTTCGGAAATATACTCCCAATCTCCTTACCAGATGGCTTATCATGATTCATCTCGCTTGCCTTTGCTGTGTTAGCTGCATCCAAGAAAAGAAGAGATGAGTCCAGTTCAACCGTAGCCATTTTTCCCAGATCTACCTTTCGGCCACCCTCAATCCATTTTAATTGTTCATTGGATGAGGCCCACGCATTACCCCCACTGAGTAACACCAGACTAAGCGCCAACAGCGCTCCAAAAATCGTTTGGCCCCATTTCATTTTGTTACTACATCTGTTATCTAGTCTCTTGTTCAAAACTCATTACCCCTTTATAAATTCCAATATCTCCCGTGTACCCAACCATATTAGCCACTGCTTCATATTTTGTCAATTCACAGTAGCAAAGGGAGTTTCCGAGACTTAATACTCATTTTTATACATATGTATGCAAATATTCTAATCTAATCGAACTGAATTAATAAAATGTGAATGAACGATTAGAAATACTCATAAAGGACAAGCACAATTGCGCAATAGCACTACTTCTCCGTTCCAGTTTCCTACTTATGAATTCCTAAACGGGGCTTATTCCTTGATGCGACAACCCCATTGACTTCTAGCTTAATTTCGAACAATCCATCTAGCATAAAAAATGTCGAATTTCATCAGATTAAGGAATGCATAATTCATCTAACAAGAGACTTTAGTCTTAGTGACTTTTCACCTGTTTTTAGACATATGTCAACTTTTTTATTTAAAAGAATGTATAGGCTTTCATAGGGTTGATTGATTAGAAATAAGCTAATTATTGAGTAGCCTTCTAAGAGTTCACTGCTTGTTTTGGAGACTAGGGACTATTCACCAATATTTTATAGTGTCACCATAGCGCACAACTGGTTATTCTCTACGAGAAAAAAACTTATTCCTCTCATGTTCGAGTGAAATAAGTTTTTTAAGATAAATTATAATTTTGGGGCCAATTAATTGTGTGAATTCTTTTTACAATCTGTTATTCTCGCTCTTTTAATTAGCTATTAATATCTTTATTTACATGCATTTAATCTATTAACTTCAACAATATCATTTACGTTGTATTCATCAAACTTTTCAAGAAGAGCACCAAAACCTTTTGATAGTTGAAATTCCATTTCTTCCTGATATATTGGACAAACAACTAAAAATTGTATTGTTTTATCTTTACTTAACATTAACGAGCTAAATCCTTCATCTTCACGAATAGGAGGTAATAATAGCATACAAGTGAAATTATTGTCATTTGCAATTGGTTCTGGAGGATCCCCATTAGGTATAGTGTCTCCATAACAAAACCATGTGTTTCTTTCATGCGGGAACTTGCCAAGTTTTCTTAGCCAACCAAATGGCCAATAATCTTTAAAATCTTTAATATCCTCTTTAGCCACAGGCCATGATGCCGGAAGATACATGATAAGTTCTGTATATTCCCAATCTTTATTATCTTCTGAAACTTGTGCAGGTAATAAGCTCATTCCTGACGTTATAATAGTATGAAAGTCTCTTTGGTCGTTTGCTCGAAAAATGATTAAGTTTATATTTAGACTTTCTGAAACGGTCTCTATATTTATTAAATCTGGCTCACCAATGTATTTCTTATAATGTTCTAATAATTGATTATTTATATCCAATATTATCACTTCCTCTTATAAGCAATCTCTTTGTATTGAAGTCCTCCCATAGGCTGTTAGAATACCAATAGGCTTCCTTGAGGCCACTTCCCTTTCCAACCACAAGGTATATGTCCTGAATTATATATTTCCAACAATTCTGTATGAAAGCCTGGTTTTACATACGTGCTATAGGCATATTCCATCATTGCAGTAAGCAAATCCCACTCAACGCTCTCATATATACAATTGTTTAATTTATTTCTTTCTATAAAAGTAGAAATATTTTTAAGGACTCCATCCTTAAGTAATAATTTAGCCTCCATAGTAATATTATTCCACTGTCTGTATTCTTCTCGCCAATTCTCATGTAGAGTCGAAGTTAGTTGATTTCTTATTTGGAGTCTAACATTATCCCAAGTAGAATTAACTTTTTTTTCAACATCAACCCAGTTACGTACTTGCGTAACATTAACATTGAGTGTAGCATTAATAGCATCCCCACAGTTACTGAAAAAGTCAATTTTAGATATTGTATTATCGTAAAAATCCTTTACTTCGTTCATTTTCTTCCCCTCAGTTTAGTTTTATTTTTTGAAATAAATATTTATATATAGAATTTATTTGTCCTGGTATTTTTGGTATTGGATCATCATCTTGTAAACCATATTTTAACCGTTGGCTTCTAGCTTTCTCCACTACATCTAAGGTTTGTTTTTCGGTTAATCCGGCCTTTCTCAACGATTTATATAATGCTACGTTATATTCAGCATTTGTAGGAATTAAACCTTTTTTATCCCCTTTTCTATATCTATTAAAAAATTCTTCCATAGTTTTATGTGCCATAAAATGTGGTGAACCAACATCCTTAAATGCATTGCCCTCTAATTCGATAGTATATCCTTCATCTGACGGGATTACCTGTTTGCCATTCCCATCTTTTTTAAATGCAGCATCTTGATTAAGGTGATGCTTTTGCTTCCCAGATTTATCATATTTCCACTCACCATACTTCTTAACAGTTACTTTTTCTTTACTTCCTACTGTTCCCTCAACCTTTTTCGCCGCGCTCTCTTCCATTTCCTTCATGACCTTGTTGTAATTCTTCTGCACATCCGTCTGTGGAAGTGGTCCGCTGTCCATCTTATTAACGTGCGGAACTGGCGCTCCGTTGGCTGTGGCCAACTTCCCGGGGCTGAGGCCGTCTGCCATTTTACTCAGTTGCTCATTGAACTTCTGACCCAGTTTACTGCCGGACTGCTCCAGCTTGGTTACAGCTTTGCCAAAGCCTGCTCCGACTGCATCTACACCTTTGCTAATCCATTGCGGTGTAACCTTGCTGCCTACTTTTTCAGCGAATCCGCCAATGGCCTTGCCTACTTTGGAATCCAGTACGCCTACGGTGACAAAACCCAATCCCGCGTCCTTTGCTACTGAGCCCCAGTTGATCTTTTCACCACTCAGCACCTGACTCGCTAGATTTTCCGCGGCATTTGTGACACCGCCGATCGCTGCTTTCCTCAGTAAGGTTCCCCCTACACCGAGAGGGCCAAAGATTGCTCCAGATACCGCCCCGATTCCCGCTTCCTTCAAGCCGGTCAGGGCATAGTCGCTGAAGTCGCTCACTTCCCCTCGGGCGATATCTGATGCGGCCAAGCTTGCTACACCCAAGCCACCCGCCAGCAGCGCTCCTCCGGCTACCGCTGCAATGACCACCGTACCCGCTCCAAGCGTCGCTACCGTAATGGCTGCTACCACGGCTACGGCTGCCACAACTGCCAAACCGCCCAAAATATTCATCCCCAGCTTGCCCCAGTTAAACGGTTCAGGGGGTGGCGGCGGTGGAGGTGGCTCGCCTTCCTTCGGTTCATCATCAAACGGCGGGTATGCAGTTCGGTCGCTACCGTCCGCCCAGACGTTTCCTCCCAACACGTGGTATTCGTTTTCTACCGAAAGCCCCGTGCTTCCTCCCGTTTGATACGCCATGACCTGGCTGGTTCCATCAATAATGATTTTCTTCGGCGTATTCAGAATGATTTCTTGCTCTGCTTCTAACGATAACTTCTTGGGACTAGTTAATTCAATCCCAGTAGCATCGTCCAGACTCATCTGCAATGTCCCACCCGGATCACCCATGATATGGATGCGACCCGGTGCCATTTTCAGTTCACTTCCATGCTCCGTTCCAAAATATCGATCATTAGGATTACTCGTTTTCGCGCAACCGTCTCCATTTGTACGAACCGCACCCAAAATCATTGCTCTGGAACCAGACGCATCTGGAAAGTACAGGCTTGCCTGTGTTCCCACCTTCGGCATACTGTACATCGCACTTCCCGTTGGGGGAGCGAACGGATACCAATGCGGCTCGGATACCCCATCATCCTTATCAATCGCCAGCCGCAGCTTCACTTCCTCTCCCCGTACCGCAATGACCTCTCCTTCCAGAGAAATTCCGATTGTTTTGGGATTGGGGATGAAATCACTGCGAATGCCCTCTGCGCGGGCCAACACATAACTGAATAGCAAATGCCCCTTTTCCATGCGGCTTCGCAATTCAGTTACAATCATTATTTTCTGGCGAAATTGCACCTCGTCTCCAAGAGCATACCGTTCTCCGCTTTCAATCTCGTATTTGAAAAAGTCGGTATCATGTAGCCCGGCTGACTTTCCGCCTGCCCGCTGATAGCCCTTTAAATCCTTACTTGCCGTATATGGCGTATCCTTCCGAATTGTTCGCTGGGTGCCAGCAGGCATGCCGAAATACAGCTTCGGCGATGCGGACTCCCATATGTCGCTGACCACCACTGTATGTAAACGGCTCGCCATCCGTTTCATAAACTCCCAGTCGGTTTCATCATACTGTAAAATGGCTTCGCCTACCGACTGCTCTCCGGTCTGGTACAAGACATCACTTCGCTCATATCCTTGAGCAAGCTTATTCACTAACTGTTTATATGTTTGTTTTTCCTCAGGAAAAGACCGCTTTCTTTTGACAATATCCAGCTCAAATGAGCCACTGATTCCTTCCAGTGTAAGTGTATACACTCCATTATGGTTCTCAACTTCTACCGTATGGACGACACCCTTAAACAAGCTGACTTCCTCTTGTCCATTCTGCGCATACACATGTAGCTGATCCTCTGAGGTCGCATTCAGCGCAGCCGTGGCATGACTCGACTCCTTACAAATGCCTGTGAGTGTAATACGCCCATGCTCACCCGGCTTCCACTCGATCTGAACATCCTTTAAGACCTGAATGGGGTAAGGGGAATCTATTCGAATCTGATCATATCCTATCATGTTTTCAAACCTCCCTTCCAGCTACTCCTCCTGCTGGCCATTCGTATGAAATTCGATAAATCCATGATATAAACAAGTCTGAAATGAAGAGGTCGTCAAGGCTGGCTGGCCTTCCACCTTTGTCGGTTCTTTTGTGTTTTTCCACTTATCCGTCAGCATTGGTAGGCATGGCTTCCCTGAGATTGTGGAGCCATCTTCGGCGATCAGATATATAGTCTCGGCACTCGGCTGTTCTGGACTGGTACAAATTCCAAAATGAGGGACATTCTCAGGAGAATAATCTCCTTCATTCATCATGGGTTTACCGTTAACATAAGCCCCGTGGCTGTTCGGCAAATTGATCTTTCGAGGATGCGTCCCGCAAGTGCAACGCATACAAGCCCCCCGTACGACATAATACTCATTGTCTGACATGTGCCCTTTCCCTCCCTATTTCACCTGAATTTGCTCCAAAGCGATCCCGGTATAATCACGCCGCAATATACTTTCCGCAATGTCCAAACGGACGATGATCATCGGGGTAGCACTCTCCTGGATTCTAAATATCTTGTGGCCCCGAATAGCATCTGCACGTAATACCAGCTTTCTAAGCACACTTTGATCTAAATTCCATTCGCTTTCTGGATGTACTGCTGCAAGCCGCTCCACAAAAGGAATATAGTAATTCTTCTGTATCCTCTGTTCGATCTGAGTAAGTATCGTTAATTTCATAGGCATCTCCGGCACATAGGCCTGGACAAGGCGTTTTAAAGCATCTGAAATGAGTGGGATGGGACCTTCTAGATAATCAATAAAAATACTTTCTGCATCTGCCTTCACGTGAAACATCAATGGCTTGACAATATCCTCCGGCTGCAAATCATACAGCTTCCACGGATCAATCGTTTCCATCACCTTTTGTAGCGCAGGAACATGGGTATACCGCACATCCTGTTTTAAGAGGAAATAATCCATGAAGATTCCTCCTTTCGTGTCTCAGCTCCCTCACTACGCGTAAAACGGCACAATATTTCGCTATCATCTCGATACTCTCCAGCAAATATCGTGCATACATTTGCTTTTGGCATCCTTTCTAACGAAGGGGAAGCTATAAAAACTGGCATCTGGCTTTTCAAGAACTCTACAGTGAGCAGATGGTATTTGACCGCCTCAATTTGTTGAATTTGTTCAATATCCATCGTCGAGATCTTACGGGCATAATCTGATTTAAGCTTTTCCAGCTTAGTCATACGATTGAACAGAGGCTCGAAAACAAAGTCTGCCGACCATTCCACAGCGCATTCAGTCTCATCCAGAAACCAATTTTCATCATAGGCATCTAGACGATAAACCGCTTTATTTTTCGCAACACGAGTTCTGAGCAAGGAGATATAAATATATCGAATATCCCCCTTACGACCTTGCTCGTGCTGAAGGGTAGCGAGCTGGCATAGCGACTCTAGAGCTGCTATAAGCTCGTCTTCAATGGCTTGCTGGCGCGTCAGAAAGTTGTTTTCAATAAGAGCCAAATCATGTATCCATTCCGTAAATACGTGCTTTTCCAGCAAATCCTGCAACGCAGCATCCCGATCCATGAGCTTCATTCAATGTTCACCTTACTCCCGGTTAATCTCACATCGTCCATGATGTCGAGTTTGGCTCCGGATTGAATAAAACTTACGCCTTCTTTCCCCTCCATAATAATTTTCGCTCCCCCTGTAATTTGGATATCTTCCTGAGCAGACAGGGTTATTTTTTTGTTACTATTAATTTCGATCCCGCCTTCATCCGTGAGACGCATGAGCATTTGCCCACTGTTGATAATTTCTACTGCACCAGGCTTGAAAACGACTTGTTTGCCGTATTTGGTGCTGATACTTTTAACCGCAGGATCACTTCTTTTAACAGGATCAGAGGAGGCAAGATCGACAGAACTGGCGGCAAAAGCATGCTGCTCCCGTTCATCCGGAAAGTACAGACGAATTTGATCACCTGCTTCCGGCATAACATACCAACCGCTGCCATCAGGAGAAGAATAAACCGTAGAATAGGGAAACCACATAGCCCCGGATGCAGTCGAGCCTTGATCAATTTCCAGCTTGATTTTTACTTTTTCTTTGGAAATATCAATTACCTTGCCAAACAGAGAGGCTCCTGAAAGATTATAGGCATAGACGGTTGGGCATTTTAACCCATGTGCATCCCGTAAAATGTAACGATTAACGATCAGATTTCCTTCCGTGGTCGTCTCCGCCCTAGCTATGTAAAGCGTTCTTCTATGAAAAATGACGGAACTGCCCAGCTCTAGCACTTTGTTGCTGGTCACTTCATAACTCAAGCTGTTAGACTCACCGTATTCCGGCAGTCCGTTACGGGACATGAGCTTGTGCTCCTTCAAGTCTTTTTTTATGGAATAGTTATGTTCGTTCAGCGGTTGAGGGGCACTAGAATGGGGGATACCAATCACATATTTCAATCCTTGTTGCATCGTAATTGGAATTAAAGCAGCATGCAGCCGAGAAGCAATTCTTTTGACAAAAGCCCAGTCCGTTTCATTGTATTGCACTAACAATTCACCGATAGCTGCGCCATGAGAAGCCTCGTCAATCACTTCTGCATCAGTATATGAACTTGTAACATGCGAAAATAGATTGTTATATGATTCCGCTGTTTTTTGGAATGAACGACGTTTGGGGCGAATGTCCATTATTAAGGTTTCACTGCTAGCCTCAATCGTAAGCTCGCGTACTCCGTTTACAGCTTTTACAGCAATATTCGTGACGATTCCCTGAAAAAGCCGGATCTCCTTGCCTTCACTTTTTAAGAAGACTTCGATGTGCTCATCTTCATCTGCTTTTTCTACGTATTGATCCAGCTTGTCCTCCGAAACAATTCCACGTATGCAGAAGCTCACATGTTCGTTTAACTGTTTAATGAGATGGATACTTAATACACGTTGAAACTGATAAGGGGCCACCTGAACATCTGCTGTGGTGTAAATGGGGTTACTCATTCATATCCCTCCTTTTCTGCCTCGTCAACCGTTTGAATGGTGCGTATCATCTGTAGGGCGACATCCCGCCATTCAGCATACTGCTTATACGGACAACAAAATGTTCCCATGACCGTCTTTCCTTCCAGCTCAAAGTAGAACATATTGTGGTAGATGGGCTGGTCCAGCGCAGGACTTTTAAAGTCAAAATAGCCAATCTGCTTACCATGTACCTCTTCTATTTTTTCTTCATAAAATACATGGGCAGGATTCATATTTTTCATCATTGCCTTCATGCCAGAAGTGAGCTGTTCCACCCATTCATCTTGTAGCGTCTGGTCCACCCGATTCAGGGTAACATCCACACTGCCCAAATCATTCGTCAAAATCATTTCTGGACGTTGCTCATGAGGATATTTAATCTTTTGCAAATGCTTGGGCATTGGAGTAAAGATAGAGGGGACATGCATTTTCAGCCGATCCTTAAAGAAAGACCGCTCTTCAAACACATAGGATTGACCGTCAATGATTATGGGTCCTGCTAAAATATTGTTAGGCCTCTTCAGCTTCTCCATCTCACGGAGCTGATCCAAAATCTTTTCATCCTCATATTTCATAATGCACACTCCTCTACCTGATTTTCTAATCCACAATCATCCGTCCGGCTCCGCCGCCCTGCCAACGGCCTGCTGTTCGTTTTCCACGTCCGGCGCCTTCTAGAATAAGAACTAGCTGTCTATGCAACTGAGCATGAGAATAATCTCTGTATTCCGCACCATTTCGGTTTGCGATGTAATGCTGAATGGACTCCCTGTCTACGGCTTCTGAGTTCAGGCATATGAGGGCAAACATACAATCCATCGGATCGGATGCACCACTTTTAAGCAGCTCGGATGCGAAGTAGCGCATCGTCTCCGGGCGCAATGTACTCTGCTTCAAACCCGCAAAAGGAGCATGGATATCACTCCATGTATTGAATTCCGTTGCCATGTCGGCAAAATCCTGATAATCCGAGCGAAGCACGGCTCCCTCTTTGAGCTTGAATCGGCCCAGCTCCATCTCATCCAGACCGATTTCTGCCTCATCCTCCAGCACGATATCTGCATGATGGGCTGTGAAATCCGGGCGATCTGTTTGTTCCAAAAAGAGCAGCTTCAACACCGACAGCCGCCCTGTGGCCGCATACGGCACTTCCTGCTCCTGCTCCAGCAGATACAATCTACCCTTGTGCTTCACGATGCCTCTACCAATGGTTAGCGTGTACTCCCCGACAGTTACGTTCATTCCTGTAATGATGCCATCCGAATAATCCTGATACCGGATATCGAGAAAGCTGCGGGGGTAGTCCCGCAGGTTCTCTAGCATCTCGGTTTTGAGAATACGGCCTTTCTCGAACTTCGGCACGATATGGGTTAACATGTGGTTTCCTCCTCTCCGTGCCGATTTCGGCACAAGTGTCGCCCGGCACCTCAGTAATGACATTGCGTAGCAACGTTATGCGCCAGCCGGGTCGCTCTGCGACGTCATTACTGCTCTTCTTTATTCAAGGGAACGGACAACCGATTCACACCGGGTGCAGGAGCCGGGACAGGCATCTCTGTCAGCGATGGATTTTGCTTAATATACTCAGAGTAGTCCAGCCAATTTTTGTTCACCACATAGGTACGAGCGATTTTGTCATGCAGCGCCTGCTTTTTTTCAGTGAAAGCTGCCATGATATAGCCTACAAATATAGTGACTAAGCTAATGATTTTACCCCAGTAGCGGGCGTTGGCCCGTCCGAAAGATATTTTTTCATTATTTTCATCCGCAACGACAATCCCCGCAGCCAGCTTGCCGACCGTTCCTCTGCATTTTGATGATTCCATGATGGTGTGGTAAAGCCAATCCAATAAAAGAGGGCCAAAAATAATAATAGCTCCCAAAATTCTCACCGACACATCGTCTAAGTGTGAAACAAACTCCGAAAAATTCGGCATTTTTACGAACGCAGAGACAAACCCTATCGTCACAAACGGCAACGTATCAATCAAACGAATAGTCACAAATAAAATAGTATAATCTAGCAAATGGGCTAAAAATCTTTTCCAAAAACCAGCGTACATCCTACTGCTCCTCCTGTTTAAAGCCTGCTGTTCATCAGAATCTTTGAATCTGTGTGCCAACCTAAATGTTACATTCCAGCTCCGCGCCCAGCCTGCTCACGAAGGATATAATTCAGCTCGCGTTTGTCCACAACGTAGGTACGGGCAATCAGATCGTGGAGAGCCTGTTTTCTCGCCGTAAAGGCTGCCATAATAAAGCCGGCGAACAAAATGATGACTGATAGAAGCTTACTCCAGTAGCGGGCACTAGCACGTCCAAAGCTGAGCTTGTGATTAAACTCATCTACTACAACGATGCCGAGAGCCAGCTTGCCCACCGTGGCTTTGCATTTCGATGATTCCATAAGCGCATAATATAGCCATATAGCTCCCCAATTCAGCAAGGTCTGTCCTATTACTTTCATGGTAACAATAGAAGACGATCCGTCTGGGAGCAAAGAGCTTTCTGCCGGAGACGGTACCCAATCCCCTAAGGTCCGAATTACCAACCAGATCAACCCAAATATTAAAAATACAAACCATAAAATAAGGCTATCGATGATATAAGCCAAAGTTCGTTTCCAAAAACCTGCATACAGCACGTTATCCCCTCCAAGTGTTGTGTACTTTTCTAATTTCAGCATTTTGCGAAATCCTTAATTTACTATTTCGTGCCGTCAAAGAAATCCAGCTCGGAGAGATCATTTTCGAAGGCAAAAAAGCGTTTGGGACCCAGATGCAGCAATTCATCTCGGCGAGTAATCGGGACTACATAAAAGCCCCAGCGGCTATCCCCGACAAAAACAAAATATTTCGTTTCCCCATTACGGATGGAGTCCGTATCATCCTGCGGGATATCCCGCCCGTACAGCACGGCAATTTCCTCATACGGCATGGGTTCAAAAGCTTCTGGCCGACTACGGTACACATGGCGCTGACGCAGCTTGCCGTCGTCGGCCGTCAGGAAGAACTCCACCTCAGCCGCATGAGACGGCCGGGAAATAGAACCGCGTACCCGGTTGCTTTCCAAACTCGCAATCAGCTCCTTTTCGCGCCCCGTATGCGTCCATGCGCTAACCGTGTACGGTATAGCCGGAATATGATTGGTAATGACAGGCTCAATCGTGCCCATTTTTTTAGCGTTCAGATAACGGATAGCCCCGCGCAGACAGGCCATTTTCAACTCAGGTACCCGGCTGAGGTCCTCTGCCTTTTGACGAAACTCAATACTGCGCCCCGGTACAAATTCCTTGAGTGCTTCGCGAAATACGTCAATCCGGCAGGATTGCCCGGTTAGCTTGATAATCGAATAATCCTGCAAGCGTCCCTCCAGATAAAACTCATCCAGAAACTTGCGCACAATATTGTAGATGTCCGCCTTAAGAAGCTGCTGTATTTCCCGAATGTTAAACACCACATCAGGCAAACCATATTCATCACGAAACCGTCCGTTCTCGATGACTGAAACCAGCCAACGGTCCATCACTGCAATGTTCAGGTCGCTTTCAGCAGATAATACCTGCTCGGATTCGAAGCGGCTGCGCAAGATCCCCGTACGTAGAAAAAATTCCTTTTTCATATTTTCTGCCGCGCTCCACAACAGATGAAAATTACTCAGTACCCGCTGATATTCATCCCGTGTAGCATGCTCATACTGTTTGAACGCGGTAGGCAAGATGGCCTCTGCCTCTCGGTAGCGCTCCTCCAGTCCCGCATATACAGCATCTACACCAAACTCATCCACATGACGGTACAAATCTCCCGAAGGAATGCCGATCAGGGCATCAATATCGGTGTCAGGCAAACGCGTCTCGGCAGCATAATAACCTGCAAATACAATTTTCATAAACTGCATAATCCGATACGTCAGATTGTTGCCGCCAAAATTGGTATCCCCGTTTTCATATGTTGTGTGAATGTCCAGCTTATAAGCAATACGCCCGTTCTCAATTCGGAATCGGCAGGAAGACAAATCTGTCGTGCCTCCACCACAATCAATGACAAGTGCCTGATATTCTTCACCATCCGCAAAGGTCCCTCGTTCCATCTGGTCTGCCAGCGTGTTGTACAACACAGCCAACCCTTCGTCCAGCGCATCCTCCGCTTCAATCCGGTAATCAGGCAAAATATCGCTAAACATCTCTATAAACTGGGGCTGTAGCTTGACCGGAGCAGAAAAGTGCAGGTTGCGGAACCGACACTTAAATTGCTGCTCGGCTGTAGCAATCACATAACGGATAAAAGCAGCTAAAATATCATTGCGGGAAGCAGTTGCTGTATTCCCCTCGGAATCCATTAATTCCTCGATTCGCTTATAATCGTTGACCCACCGCTTGATCCCCCGCAATACTGTTGCACGGCTGCCTGCCACGTCAGATCCACGTAGTGCATCCTCCCCAAATACATAAAGGATATGTTCCGGATTGGAGCAGTCTGCGACGCGAATAGCAGTCGGCAATACTTCGATCCAGTCACCCTCTGCCCCTTGTGGGCCGGGGAATGACACATAGTTGATGGCGTTCAGCCTTACCGTGCTGCTCATACCTGTATCAGGAGCCGTAACGTAGGAACTATCTAAATAAGCACCTGCTGTGGTGTTCGAGGTGCCAAAATCAATCGCAAGCACCGCATCTGTTGTTTCCGTGCCCCGAATGATCAGCTCTGCCACAGGAACCCGGTGGCCTTGAAGCTTCAGCGGCAGCATGGGCTTATCTCCATAGTAGAGGTTATAAAAATATTCTGATTCCTGTCTTCGCAGAAACAGCAGGCTATAACTATGATTGGACGTCTCTCGCAGTTCAGCATCACGATGACGAGAAAGATAATATACGCCTGTTCGTGCCTCATCCTTCACCAAATTCAAAACACCGCACAGTTCTCCTGTTGCATTCACCAGCAGCACATTAGATGAGCTCAGCCAAGGCAAATCGGATTCAATCCGGTAGTTGTCCATGCGACCTGTGCGTACACCCTGATACAGCGTGATTTTGGCGGGAACCCGGATACCGCTGCTCTCCTGCCGACGGTCGTTCCAGTTTCGCTGTAGTGCCGATTCCATGCGTTCAAAGCCGCCAGGATTCGGCCTTGTGATGAGTAAATGCTCTTCCGCGCTCCGAAATCGCAAAATCACGCGAATCAACTCTTCACGTGCTAGGCGATTGGCAAAGCCCTCGACCAGTCGTTCCTTATCGCATATTCCGCGTAACTGAAAGGTCGTCATTTGCTCCAATTCCGCCCGCGTGTATTTCGCCGTGAAGCGTATGCTTTTTCGATCGGTGAGCGGGTCTAGCAACCTGTATGTATAGGGTCCGTTCATCGTTCACATGTCCTTTCTTAGCCATTTAGCCTTAATAGAGGGCGATAGCGTCTATTTTCATCGTAGGATCTTCCTCCAAAATGCCGAAATGACTTGTCCAATACAATTCCGTCGTAAAACGTGCCGGAAGAAACAAATCCAGAATCAAATCCACTTTAATCCGTGACAATGGTGTCTCCTCTTGGCCGATATAGATGAGCAGTTCGTCTTTTTCCTCACAATTGGTGTAAATGATTGAGCGATGAAAGACGCGCCGCATCGTTTCTTTTAGCAAATGTACGGCTTCTCCCGTCTCATACAGGCGCAGCAATCCTTCAGCAATCGCGTCCTGATTCTCACGGTTTAATTGTCCAAAGCCTTCCTTTACCTTCGGGCCAAAAATGCCCTCTGCAATATCACGCTGAACAAACCGGATATGGTACTCCCGCCGATTCATCCCTTGATACAAGTCCATTTCCGCCAGGAAATGCATCATAATATCAAATAGCGATTCTCTCAGCTCTAGATACTCTTCAGCATCCGGTGGAAACAGATCCCGAAAAATAGAATAAAAGCGGTAGTACGGATTGATTTCCACTACCTGCTCCAAATGGGAAGTATTCAACTCTGCCAGACTAAGCTCCATATACGGAGAGTAGCTGACAGCGGGTACGAAGCGGAATTTATCTACATCCAGCCCCTGTTCCCTCGCGCGCATGAGCAAATCCCAGACGTAATTCACACCCATTCTCCTTCACACTTGTACTCCGGAAAATACATCTGCACTTCTGATACTAGAAAGCTCATTAAATCGGATAAAATATAAGCAGGCGCAGTGGGCAAAACATCGTCAGAACCACGTCTGAACCCCAAACGCATGATCTGCTTGCCTTCCTCTGTCCGTACGTTATCGCTGACAAACGGATTTAACGGATACGTCTGGGTTTTGGTTAAAAGGTTGCTTACATCATTTCTCCCTGCACCTCCCCAGATGTCTACACGTTCCAGCTCAAGCCCCTGCGCTGCTTCAAACGAGTTTACGATGCGCATGATTTCCGCTTTGGCACGGACAATCACGGCCTGTTTTCCTGCATAGCGGCCCAAAAAGCTGTCCTGTCGCCGATTGGACAATAACGGATAAGTCTGACGACTAAGTCTCGTTGTAACAGGCTTCGTAACCTTCAACACATTCCATTCGCCAGACTTATCACGTGGTGTGACAATCGTCAGTTCCTCTTCTGTACGCTTGATATACCGGATATCGCCTTCAGTCCCGTCAATCAAGTAACCATGCTCAGGACCTGTTTTTCGCAAAGGTAGCACATGCTCATAATTCACACGATCCATAGCGGGTATAGGAAAGCCGCTGTTCTTTAGAGATAGCCTTTCAATGTTCCAAAGCGGAAAAACGTCACCCTTCTTAAAACCGTCGAATTCCTCCAATGAAATTGTAATTTCATGAATTTCTTCATGGGCGGCCGGCTCGCCGTTTCCACCAATCAATACACAGTCCACAAACTTATAAGCGTACGGGTGATTAATTGTTTTCCACGGCATGCCATTTTGCATAAACGTGTGATATAACTGCTCAATCTCTAAAATATAAGAACGGTTATGCTCCAGACGAAAACGAATCGGATAATTGCCGGTTTCCGTGACCAACATTCCTGAGAAAATTCGTTTGCTTCGCACCAGTGCTGAGATTCGTTCGGTCTCCATCTCAAGGAAAAGCGTAAACAGCGGCATCGATCCGCCTTCGCGTACCACCTCTGCCACATGGCTGATGTCAATCTGCTTTTCCTCCGTATCAGACGGTAACACAGGGTATAAAAATTCATGAATCGGGTCATAGTCCTCACGCGATGTCAATGACACGTACACATCAATCTTTTCTTCCGTATTCTCAATTTCCTCAAATACCCGCCGTTCTAGCTGGCGGGTCATTTCTTCCTGATATTCGACGAGGTTCATAAATACCCCCGCCATCATATTTTTCAGTAAACGTCTCTGCTCCAAATCGTCCATCTTGCTCAAACGGTCCTGTACCAACTCTTTCACGACGTCTCACTCCTTTCGGCTCCAGCTTCATTGAACATGAAAACTTAACTTCCATTCGCAGCAGCCCGATCTTGGTTCTCTGAATCAGACGCTCCTTCTGCTTTAGAAGCGGAATCAGCAGTTCCTTGTTCTTTGCTGGTGCCCGCCTTGGCCGAAGAGGCATTTCCATCGCCCGTACCGCTATTTTTTGCCGCTGAAGAGACTTCCTTCTTCGCGGGTGTAGTTCCCGCTGAAGCCGTTGGCGTAGCCTTCGTTTGCGATTCTGCAGCAGGGGTTGCAGCGACGGAAGCTGAAGCATTACTCGCTGCGTCCCCTGCGTCCGTGTCGTTCAACGCTCCGTCAGACAATCCCAATCCAGCAGGAAGCTGACCGTTTTTCTGCTGCTCAGCGCTCTGCTTTTCCTCCGCCTTGGCTATGCTCCGCTCCAATGCCAGAACACTTTCGAGCTTATCGATCTCCTGATAAATTTCCTGTGCCCCGCTATAGGCATCAATGGCTCCTTCATAATCGAGATCCTTCATCATTCGATCTCCTTTAGCCTGAAGCTTGCCAGCTTGAATCTCCTTGAGCTGCTGCTGAATAGCAGTCAATTTATCGTTGGCCTCGGTAATTTTCTTCTCCAGTTCTTTTTGCGCAGACGTATAACCGGATTCCATCGCAGCCTTATTTGCTTTTTTGTACAGCTTGAGTGCATTCGTGTAATCGCCGCCCTGAAATTTCATATCTCCGTCCTTCATCCAGCTCGCCGTCTCAGCATAGCTGTCCAGTTGGTCGATTTTATGCTCAATATCCTTCACATTGAAAGGCGGGTACAGACCAGCGCTTTTCCGTGCTTTCTCGTAGCTGGCTTCAGCTTTGGTAAAGTCCGCCTTTTCCACATAGCCGTCTCCGTCCACCAGTAATTGAGATAGTTTCTGCTCGGCTGTATATAGTCGCTTATGAATCTTATCGTTAATTTTAACCGCCGCGTTTTTCGCTTCACTGTAGGACTTGAGTGCCTTCGCATAATCTCCTGCCCTGGCGTAATCATCCGCGGCCTGTGCCGATTCGACCATCGTTTCCAGCGCAGCCGCCTTGTTCGCTGCCATACGTGCCAGTGTAATCCATGCTCCCCCGCCCACGATTACAAAGGCGAGCAACGCAATCAAAATCCGTTTGATCAGCTTACGGCGGTTTTTAGGCTTTTCCTGAAAAACTTTATTTACATAAATGGCCGCAGCCGTGTAATTGTTCACCGTCCGGTGCTGTTTGCTTAGCAGAACCTCTTCCAATGTGTCCGTCAGCATGACCGGATCCTTCGCTTCCTCTAGCGCCCCCAGCATTTCCGCCAGCTCAACGTCCTCCCACATCCCGGATGTGGCGAGCAGGATTACATCTCCATCTGCAAGCTGGGTCTTTTTGGCGTAATGGGCATGAACTCCATTCGGATTTCCCAAGTATTCCAGCAGATTACCTCGTTCCTCATGTGTGCTGGTCGCTTCGTCTGGAATGCGTCCATCATCTGCCAATGACTGAGCCAGACTATGATCCTTGCTGCGAAAATTAAGCCTTCCATTGCGAAAATGATATAGCCGCACATTACCGCACGAAACGTACACCATTTTGTTGTAGTTGGTCACTACCATCAGCAGACTGGCTTTGAGCCGAACACGACGGCTTTCAAATTGCAGCCATTCCTGCGCTTCACGCAGATCTCTCATCAAGCGCCGCTTGGACATGGAAGGCTTCTCCATGAAGTTTTCCAGCACCGTTTTGACAACCATTTCTGCGCTGCGCAGCTCCTGATCCGAATCCAGACCGTCTGCGAGGACATAACAGGCCATGTCGTCCGTCTCCATGAATGCAAAATAGTCCCGGTTGTCTATGTAAGAGCCCGCTTCCGACACAAAGGCGGTACTAAAATCGCTGTTGTCCTTGCGCATCGCTACCCCCGTCTTTCTTGTTTCATCCTATCGCCAAAATAAGTACTGTTGCATTATCCTGACTTTTAAAGCCTTTATCATTAATGGCGTCGATCATGGCATCCGCTGTTTCCTGCGGTGTTCCACCCTTGCGCATAATCTCTTCCAATTCAATCTCCGTCAGCGCCTCCTGAATGCCATCGCTGCACAACAGCACATGATCGCCCGAATACAGACGAATCGGTGCACTCCCCAGTTCCATGCTCTCAAAGCCCTCATAGCCCAAGTAGTTGACCAGTTGATTGCGCACTGGACTCGTTTTGGCTTCCTCCGAGGTCATTTGTCCAGCAAGCACTCGTTCCTCCAGCAGTGTTTCTGCTGTATGCTTGGAATTGACTGTTTGGAAATGACCATTACGGTAAATCGTAATCAGGCTGTCACCCACCGCTCCGTAATGCAGCTGATATCCGCACACAATGACCGCAGCCAGCGTCGTTCCTCCACCCTGTCCATTCAAATTTTGCAAAATGCCGCGATTGCTTTGAGTTGCCGCTTCTGCAAAATAGCCGTTCAAATTCGTTGCATCTTCCAGCTTGGCAAATGCCTTTGTAAAAGTCGTCACAGCCAAGGTACTGGACATACGTCCATTGTCCAGTCCACTAATACCGTCTGCGACAACAGCCAGCGTACCGACAGGTGTCGTCATACTGGAGAAATAATCATCCTGCTCGCTCCGGCTCCCGATCGTTTGACCATTTCCGATTTCAATTCCACTTACGGTACGGCTGCCGGAACTTCGCGTCAGTCGTATACGGATCATGAGAAGAACAGCGAATAGTACCGCAGCTCCACTTACAACAAAATAAGGCTGCATATCGTTACCTCCCTGCACCATTGCCCAATTCCATCCTAGTTTTCGTTATCCCACTCAAAATGGGCGCCACACAGCGGGATAAAGATAAATTTGCTGTGTCCCAGCTGAATCACGTCATAGGCAGCCAGCTCTGCTGGTGAATATACCGCCTCGTTATTGTGGTACGCCAAACCCGATGAATCGCCTGGCAGCAAGTAAAAGTTGCGTTTCTTCGGATCATACACAATAACCGCATGATTTCTGCGAGAAATCGTGTTGTCCCCGATAATGCGGACATGCATTTCCTCTGCGCGCCCGATAAAGTTCTTCTCCGCCATAATGCGATAGTCCTGACCCACCTGTGCTCCTTCGATGCATACCAGCCATCCAGTTACCGGATGAATCCCCACCGTCTCACCCAAATACGGCATTGTTTTGTCATTATCTCCCGCGACGTTTGTTTTCGCTGCTGGCTCCGCGCTCTTGGGTGCAGCTATATTTACTACCGTGTTGCAATAAGGACACGTATTTCCGTGCTTTCGTGTACTGAACATGTGTCCGTTCGGGCATCTTGTCAAACTCATAGTCGGTTCCTTCCCCCATTGTCATGATTGTCTTTTCAGCGATCTGAGGATTTTGCAGCATCCTCATCTATTTAACGAGCACCCTTGTATTGGCAATATATAACAAGTCACCTGAGTAAATCCGGTATGGCTCACCGCTTTCCAATTTCTTGGTTACACTTTCGTTGGCAGACCGCAAACCTGTACCATTACCGGAATCCACATCTTCCACAAACCAGTCGCTGTTCACCCGGTTGAGTACCGCATGTTCCACACTTACCAGGGAGGCATAATCTGTACCTGCCAAATCAATATCCGCCTCCGAACGTGACGTCGTTTTGCCGATTAAGAGCGACGTTTCGCCTTCGATATACCATTCTTTAATGGACTCGCCCTCTTCATCAATCAACACCAGCTTGGCAATCCGCTGACGTTGTGCCCTTGACTTGGCCACAGGTACAACGGACACCAGATTGCGCAGTATGTATACAAGCACGCCGATTCCAATACCTGTCGCGACCACGGTTTTCAAACCGCTGTAGCCTGTACGATTAAACACATAAAAGGCGATCGCCAGCATCAGCCCGAACATGGCAACATCTATGATGAAAACCCATCTGTTCTGCGCCGTTTTCACTGCTTGCTTCCCCCATTTCTATCCTGAAATCATCATTTTTTACGAATACCAAAAAATTGGTTAAACATCGCTGAGGTATCCGTCGGATCACCGGATTTTTTCGTTTTTTTCCCTGGTGAGCCTTCCTTCGTTTTCGGATGAAAACCAAAAAATTGCTCAAAATCAGTTCCTATATCAGCCGGATTGAATCCTTTGGCTGCCGTACGCGCACCGCCGGAAGATGAAGCCCCTCTCCCTCTCTCTTGCTGTTTCCCGCCAGCTCCCTCGGTTTTTCGGATGAGCTCGGCATCGTATGCCTGCCGCAATGCTTCGTCACGCAATGTATTGTAAGCCTCGTGAATCAGCTTAAACTTGCGCGTTGCTTCCTCGCTTCCCTGGTTGGTATCAGGATGATACTTTTTGGCCAGTTTACGGTAAGCCTGCTTAATCTCTGCCTCCGAAGCATCCCGGCTGACACCGAGCAGCTCATAGTAGTTAGTCATTGTGTGATGTTCCCCTCTCCGAAAAAAATAAATATTAAGAGACCCGTAGGCCTCTTAATATTTATCCACCCTGCACTTGTGTGCCGGGTGAGTGTGTGTTTAAGCTGCACTTAACGTGAAGACGTTAAGCTTAAACCGGATATCCGCCGTCGATTGTAGCCAGCTCGGTTTTGTCTTTCTTTTGTTTGATGTAGAGTGTAAATGCACCTACACCTTCTGTGTCGCCGAAATGCTCGTTGTAGTCTACAACGAAAGCATTCGGGAAGTGGATTTTACGCACAACTTGATCAGCTGCGATAACTTCCAATGTTACTTTACGGTAGCTGTCTGCTTTTTCAGCAGGAACCAGAGACCACAAAGCCAGTTTCAGCGTGTCATCCGCGCTGTCACCGTCTACGGCTGTGATGATTTTGCCGCTGATGCGCAGCGTGGAGCCTACGTCAGTGGAGCGTGCATTGGAATCGTCCGGTGTATCGGTGTCATAAATAACCGTTTGGATGTTATCCAAGCCCAGCTCAATTGTTTCTTGTCCTTCTACTTTCAATCTGAATCCCATGTGTGTTGCCTCCTTGAAATTAGGTAATATGATGGCGGAAGAAGCAGAGCTTCTTCGCGATTTATGTATAAAGGCGGTTCTAGAAAGAAACGCCTCTAACATCTTTCGTAGGACTCGGATCATGATTTGACCGAGCTGGTTCCTTTAGTGATCATGACTTCCAGGTTCTTCACATTACCATTGAAGACCAGGTCGATATGGCACATATTGCTTTTCTCATCAATAATGAAGCTCATATCGTCTCCGTCCTGAATGATCGAGTTAACAGATCCTCTGCTGCTCAGCCACTTGCTCTTCTGACTGCTCGGATTGTTACTGAAGAAACGGACGATATTCTCGTGTTTGAAGTCCCCTGTCTGGTAGCGCAAAATACGTTCAATATACGTGCTGACCAGCGTCTTGTAGATGGAGTCAAAACCGTCCTCGGACATCGCCATGCTTCTCGCCTTGTAGACGGTAATCCGGCGGATATCCTTATCCTGGATCTGTGCATTCTCCGACGAAAATACAAAGCCGAAGTTTTTACGGTTGATGGCATCCTTGATCGTGTTGGTGAAACCGGTGATCTCCTTGGCCATCGTCGTCACCGTGCGCAGACTGTTGTCTCCTGCTTCGATGTCGAAGCGTACGCCAGGGAAGTTCTTATTGACCGTTTTGAACGTCTCACGCAGGTATTCAGGACACTGATAGGAAGCAACCAAGCCGGCGGCAACGTAGGCTGCACCTACATAAACGCCCTCGATCCACAGCTTGAGAATATCCTCTTTCTCCTTAGAGAGCTGTACACCATCTTCGGTCTGTAGCATTTTGCTGTCGATAATGACACCCGATTTGTCCTTCGGAATAATCGTAAAGTTCGGTACACAAGGAATTGCAAATTCGCTATATTCTCTGCGAACGAGACTGGCGCATTTATCGACATATTTATCGATGCCTGCTGTTGCCATACTGTTGAAAGTCGTTTCTTCACCGGATTCAAAATTAAAGAACATTTGAATTTTGTAATCCTTCACGACTTGCAGCAACATCGAGAGCGATTCCATAGAATTTCCGCCCTGCTTAACGACCTTCTCGTTGCCCTTGAAGCGTTCACGTGAAACCTTTACCTTACCGGCTGCTTCCAGCTCGACGGATGGAACGATACCGAACCAGATCGTGTCGCTGAATTCATTCTTAGCATTCACAGTGTTCAGGTACGTTTCCAGGCGCGGAATATTGCTACTTTTTACCAGCATGTCCAGCTTGTTGTTCGCCACCAGCATTGTCGGCAGCATGCCTTTGCTCTTCGTTGCATATTGATCGAAGAACATTTTGACACCGAGAATTTTTTCCACAAGCGGCTTAACCGCCTTTACGAAATCGTCCTTGGCATTTTTATAGAACTCCAGATACGTGTTGTAGTTCTGAACCTCAACTGCTGTATCCACCTTGGTCTGAACAGCTGGCAGTGGCACAAACGTGCGAACTACCAAATCCTTCACATAATCAGAAGGCGTATCTGTGATAGAGTTATAATCTTCTTCGAATACTTGAGAGAGATCGCCAGTGCTGTTCTCATCCAACAACATCAGCTCAGTGCTGTCGCTCTTCGGCGCTTCAATAATTTTCAGTTCGCCGCTTTCCCCAATGGAGAGCATGCCCACCTGGATCAGTTCACCGGAGTTTTCCTCTTGCGCGCCACCGAGCAGAAGGCGGGTTTTGATGTCCTCAATTGCCAGTGGAAGCATAGCCATAACGTTGTTGTAGTTTTGACTCGCTTCCTCGAACATGCCATTCAGCTTGTCCCCCATGTCGAGTTTCTTCGGGTCACCATCATCCAGCTTGTCGTATTCACCGTACATATAGTGAATTTCTTTGCGGACTTGGCGAATATCATCCATGACCTTTTTCGGTGAAATCATATCCAGCAGATTTTCAAATTTGAAATCTACATTAGTGATTCCTTGACTCCGCTTGGTATCGATGAGCGTAAACAACATTTTCAGAAAGTCATTACTTTGATTTACACGAATTTCAGAAATGCTATCCTCATCAATTCCTTCTGGCTTTTTAAGGGTGTAGACGACTTTTTGATTGGCCGCGTTAAAAAACGAATACACGGTCGGCGAAAACTTATCCAAAAATTCGTCAAAGCTGCGCACCAGAAGGTGCTGATTAATTTCCTTGATCTTCTCATCGCTCAAGCTGTCAATACCCTTCACATCACCTACTATGGTGATCAGGTCCAGCTTTTCCGGGTTAATCTCTTCAAAAAGCATTGTCCGGTTGGTTTGATAAATGATTTCCATCGCTGTCGGCAAATGAATAAAGTATGAGTTATAGGTCCATTGCTCCATATACGGACACGGGATGTCCAATTTGAAACGGACGAATACTCATTTTTAGTTCTTTTGCCTCCTCCCCCCTACTTAACATTTAAATTCGTCAAAGGATTGAGCTTATACCACATTTACGGTACAGGCATGTAACCTCGAAAATCGGTCCGAAGCGTTATTCGGCTTTTAACGGCAAAGCATGCACATGAGATGTTTTTTCAAAATCAAAAGTCAGATAACACAGAAATTTCAAATTTATGATTTCGTATTCCTAACTTCAATCCCAATTTTTGCCGTTGATACGAGAGCTATCATACAAAGCACCCTTCAGTTTTGTCAATTTCTGTAGTCTCAGATTGAAATAGGGCATTTTGACTCATTTTATGCGTGAATACGTAATTTTCATGATATGTTAGACCTGTTTCTTCAGGGAAATATTCACAAATGGAACTTAATTACCGATAGAAGTCCATTGGATATTTCTGATAAGCGTAAAAGAATCAAATTCATGGCTAATGTGAGGGTTATCAGCTGTTTTGATCCTTTATCCCTTATATCCCAAGGATTAGGAGAGTTGATCCCCCCATGTTGGCCTCGGCGATGGAGGAGCTTATGTTCAGAATAAGGAAACTAGGGATTATCATTTTCATGACTTTTGTACTATTTTTACAAATGGGCTTAAACGGGGTCATTTGCACTGTAAATCAGGCTAATGCAGCATCTTTAGGCGCTGTCCCGATCGAGGGTTATGATGCCGTTTTTGTATTGGATACCAGTTATTCCATGAGGGATACCGATCCTGAGGGCATTGCCGCGGAAGTCATCAATATGTTTATGGATTTGAGTGATGCAGACCGCACACGCGTCGGATTCGTTGCCTACAATCATCACGTGGTCGCCTCGAAACCACTCACTTCGATTGCCGTGGCAGCGCAAAAATCCCAGATCCAGCAGGAAATCAGAACACTTAACCGTTCCGGTTATACGGATTTGGGACTTGGGTTGCGCAAAGGCTCGGAGCTTCTAGCGGCAGGAGCATCCCAAGGGCGTCAGCCTTTTATGATTCTATTGTCAGATGGAGAGACTGATTTTGGTGCCTCCTCTGGTTCCCGATCCAAAGGTGACTCCAATAACGATGTATCCTCTGTCATCAAATCTGCACAGACCAAAGGATATCCGGTGTACACGATTGGTCTGAACCATGATGGCACAGTGAACCGACAAGAACTCGAACGGATCGCTTCTCAAACGGGTGGAGCTTCTTTTATTACGAGTAGTGCCGAGGATCTGCCGGAAATTCTGAACCGTATTTTCGCCAGTCAAATTCGCTCCAAGCTCGTTCCAATTGCTGCAATTACGACCACTGGCGAGATGCAGGAATTAACTGTAACTCTACCTGATTCCAGTATGGAGGAAGCCAATCTGGTGCTTTTGTCGGAGCATCCCCTTCTGGAAACACAGCTATATTCCAATTCAGAAAATGTCCGCAGGTACAAGTCGAGCCGATATGCGATTTTAAAAATCGAGCATCCACAGGCAGGCAAAGTGAAGTTGAAACTACGGGGCATACGCGGGGATTTGGTGAAAATCAATTTACTTGGCAGCTACCGACTGGAAGCCGAAGCAACCATAGGAGGAAAGCAAGCATCGGCAACTCATGGCGACAAGCCTGTGCAGTTGCTGAAAGGTCAAGCCACACCGTTTCAAGCTCAGCTCCTGTTACCCGACAGTCAAAAGCTTACGGATGAAGCCGTATATACGTCTCTCCAAGCCCATATTATTGTTACTCCAAAGGGGGGCACAGCCAAAAAGGTGCCTATGACCTATAAGTCAGGAGCCTTCCATACCGAATATGCGTTCCCTCAAACCGGGGATTATACATGGCAGCTATCTCTGGATAGTCCGCAATGGTACCGTAAGGGAACTGTACATAAAGTTCACGCGGCCAATGCAGCGCCACAGGTCTTAAAAGACCTGACGATTCACCTGGTGAAAGAAGACGGTGATTCCCGTCGAAGTATATCGGATTTTATTGTTGACCCGAATCATGACAAGCTGAACTATAAGTTGGATTCAGAAGCCTCTGGGGATGCGATCCATGCTGAGATTAACGGTAATGATCTGCTGCTATCCGAGCTCCGCACAGGTGACTCTCAGCTAAAGATTACTGCCACCGATCCGGAAGGAGCATCCAGCAGCGCTACACTAACCGTTACCGTACAATCTCGGTATACAGCCATTAAATGGACAGTAGCCATCAGTATCGTGGTAGCCGCTCTTCTGTATTGGTTCTTGCGGCCGAAGCCGCAGTTTGCCGGAAGAATCGAAGGATATTTTCTCGCTACAGCAAGTGGGCAGGAGATTCCGGTAAAATCCTGGCCGCTCACCTCCTTTCCGGGTCGTAAGGTCAGCTTGCAGGAGTTGTTCCGTACGCTTGACGTTCACGAACCGTTGCCAGAAGCGGAACGGATCCTATTTTCCGCAGGTAAAAAAGGGAGCCTGATCGTGAAACATGATACACGCTGTGCCTTACAGCATGGAAAGATCAGATTAGCTCGCAACAAAAAAGCGGTCATGGAGTACAGTGACAAACTGTACATTACATTCGAGGATGGTGTCACTGAAATCGAGCTGCGATACAAAGCGATTAAACCAAATACTTCAGTGTACACCGACCATATCCAAGCTCCGACAGGATAATGTCGGTCACAACGTAAAAAAAGAGAAGCGCCGTCTCTTACGATTAACGAACCGTAAGAGTAGGGCGCTTCCCTTTTTTTATCCAATATTCCGCACGTAGTGCGGCTTTAAACCATCGAAGTGAGCGGCAGCGCTTGTTAGCCTGTACCTCCAGACCACGCCGAATGACATACGGCAGCAGAGAAAGTCCCGCATTTTCAATCTGAATCCGCTCAGCATGATCTGCAAATAATCGGCCTGGCACATCTGGCGGAGGTGTTCCTTTTCGGCAATAATACAGCGTAGCGGCCAAACTATAGATATCCGACACAGGTCCCTGCTGCGAACGATTAGAGTAAAATTCCAGCGGAGAATAGCCCGCCGTGGTGAAAATCGGATGCTCTTTGCCTTCAAAATGCACAGCCGAACCAAAATCAATCAGCTTGACGTTGCCATTTTCCCCAATCATAATGTTGCCCGGCTTAATATCCCGATGAATAATTCCTTTGTCATGAATGTACTCCATGGCATCAATTAAAGGTAGCAGCGTATGGTACAAAAAAGTGGGGTCATACGTTGGCGCAGCCTCTTCTTTCATCATTCGATCCAGTGTCTTGCCTGCACAGTATTCCATGACCAGATAGGCAGTTCCATTTTCCTCAAAGTGATCTATATAACCGACAATTCCCGGGTGACTTAACTCCTTCAACATTTGCCCTTCACGCAAAAAATAATGCATAAACTCCACGTATTTGGATTGCATAGAAGCACCGCAAGTGACCGTTTTTCGATCCATCCCCCGCAAAGCCAGTGCATTCGGAAAAAATTCCTTCACAATGACCTTTTCTCGGTTATCCAACAGCCTTGCCGTATACACGATGGCCAGCTCACTGCGGGACAAGGCGCTTCGAATTTGATATGTATTTCGCAGCTTCGTATTGCGGGCAAGCAGATTCCCGCTTGTATCCACGATCATGACTCGTCCTCCTGTCAGGTTCTTAGCTTATGTCTTTTGTATATATCGGCTTATTACACATCTTTTTATTATACCGTAAAATAGATTATTGGAAAAACAAATAACCTGCCATAATCTCCCACAGAGAAATGATGACAGGTCTTTTGGCATTCATCTGGTCCTTTTTTCTCAAATCCTTTAACCCAGTTTTGTTCCGGGCTTCATGCTACGCACACTGTTCGTATTTTTCTTCCGTTCACTGCGCAGTTTGCCTTTACCTTGTTCCGGAGTGCGAATGGTGAGGGCAATTAGGAACGATACGACACACAGCACCGCAATCGTGGTAAAGGTCGGGATGAATCCGCCGAGCAAGGCTGCGATAAATGATCCCGCCAGCGCACCGAGGCCAAAGCCTTGATACACAATACCATAGTTTTTGCTTTGATTTTTCAGACCGAAGAAATCAGCTACGATGGCAGGAAAGACTGTAATGTTGCCGCCGAAGCAAAAAGCAATTCCTGCTACACAGGCAAAGAACAAACCATAATTCAGCGGTAATAGACTCAGCACTGTAACTGCAACCGCCGTTGTTAATAGAGCACCCGCTACTACTTTCAGACGACCTACTTTATCCGATAGCGCACCTAAAATGATCCGACCTGCCGTATTGAAAATAGCGACCATAGCGACCGCATTCGCGGCTGTTGCTACATCTAGGCCGGCCATCCGTACGCCGATATCTTTGACGACTCCAATCAGGTATAGACCACTCATACAAGCGGTAAAGAACATGACGAACAGCAGGTATGCCTGCTTGGTGCGCAGCATTTCTTTAACGGTGTAGTCCCGCTGTACAACCCCATTTTGTACCGAAGGCTTGTTCACGACTACAGCTTCTTTTACCAGGAAAGAACCACCCACAATCATGATCAGCACGATCATTCCCCAATATAAGAACGCTTGCGATACACCAACGGACTGAATCAACGAACCATTAATATACTTGAATATAAGACTGCCTGTTCCATATGCCCCAACCGAAATACCGGAAATAAGTCCTTTTTTCTCAGGAAACCATTTAATCAGATTAGAAAGTGATGTAATATATGCCGTTCCATCCGCAAAACCTACGACAATACCCGCCAAAATATATAGCAGGGATAACGAAGTTACCTGTGAACTGAGCATGAGCCCTGCTCCTAACACGACACCTGCACACAAAATCAAACGACGTAGTCCCCATTTATCCTGTAGTTTGCCTGCGAATAAGGTAGCAAACGCCAGTGCAAAACTGGTAATTGAAAATGTAATGGCAACCGAACTGAGGTTCCAGCCAAAGCGGTCCACCAACGGTTGATTAAATAAACTCCATGTGTAAATGGTTCCTAATCCCATTTGTACAATTATTGTTCCAAGTACGACAAGCCAACGATTTCCGCTGTTTGTTTTCATTTCAATCTCCTCTTTTCATTCCGGCTCTACAGCGTCAATTTGTGATTATGATAACCGGGAATCCAGTATACTTTGCGCCTGAGGAGGAGCAAGTCTGTAAGGATTCTCTCTACACGGGTTATTATAACCCTGCATGTCAGCCAGAAATCGTTTGAGGAATGAAATGCACATATAGCGGAATGAAATGCCTTTAAAGTCGCATAATTTGCCGAAATTCCTTGGCCTTGCTACGGCTTACTGGAATTTCAGCCTCTAGTCCACGCAAACGCAGGAGATACGTATGATTAAACCAAGGTACAATTTCACGGATCTGCGACAGATTAACTGTGTACGATCGGTGACAGCGGAAAAAGTCCTGCTGCGGCAACCGGCTATGAAATTCTGAAATGCTCATCGGCATCGTATATTCTTCGTGCCTAGTAAAGACACGGGTCACCTTTTCCTGCGCACACGCATAGTAAATATCGTTCGCATCCGTTACGATGATTTTGTCATTTTTCAGCAGATTAATACGACCTGGCGCAGCAACGGTGCTGGCTTCAGCAGCTCGGGGTTGCGCCGTCTGGACAGGCTCCTGTATTGGAACGTTCTGCTGCTCATAAGCATTTTCCAGCTTACGTAGCATAGATGCGATCCTTTTTTCATCATATGGTTTGAGGATGTAGTCGAACGCCTCCAGTTCAAAAGCCTGCGCCGCATGTTCTTTATAGGCGGTCGTAAAAATAATATAGGGCTTTTTGGCAAATTTGCTAATGTTCTGTGCCAGTAGCATCCCGTCCAATGAAGGAATGTTAATGTCCAGAAAGATCGCGTCCGTCTCCTGATCTTGCAGAAACCGAAACACATCTAGCCCATCCTCGAAACTATCGGTCACCTCAATGTTGCTATGAGTCTGAATAAGATACTCCAGCTCTTCACGTGCCGGAAGTTCGTCTTCTACAATTATGGCCTTCATGACTTCTCCTTTGGTATGTCAAAATAAACTTCGGTGCCCGGCTCATGCTTTAGAATAATAACTCCTTCGCCGTACATAAGCTTGAGCCGTCTGTGCACATTGTACAAGCCGATCTGTTTAGCCGGAACCCGATCATGATACAGGTTATCCACAACATCATCGCGTATACCCACCCCGGTATCTGCCACAGAAATACGCACCTTTTCTCCACGATCCTTTACAGAAATGGTTACTGTACCTGCCCCCTTTTTCTTGAGGATTCCATGATTAATCGCATTCTCAACCAGGGGCTGGATAATAAGGCTTGGAATACGCACAGACACCTCATCCATTACATACTCTACCTGAAGCCGGTTGCCGAAGCGTGCTTTTTCAATTTCTACGTAATCAGACACCTGCTGAAGCTCCTTATGAATTTCAATCAAATCATCATTCAGCTCCAAATTATAGCGCAGATAACCCGATAAATTAATGATTAGCTCTCGGGCCTTATCCGGCTTGGTGCGTGTCGTAGAGGCAATGGCGTTCAGCGCGTTAAACAGAAAATGGGGATTAATTTTCGTTTGGAGTGCCTTTAACTCAGCTTTATTCGCCGCTTCCTTAATTTGCTCCACACGCGACACTTCCATTAACGTGGAAATGATTTGAGACAAGCCAATCGCCATCGTCTGCAACGGATACGTGATTTTATAAGCTTTGCGATAATAAATCTTCAAGGTTCCGGTTACTTCTCCCCGCTCTTCTAACGGAATAATGAGCAGAGACTGGATTTGGGGTGTTTTATCGTCTGCAATATGGTTGCGAATCGTGATTTTACCGCTGCGGATTGTCGATTTAGTCACATCGCTAATGATCTCATCTCCGATGTGATAACGCTCTTCGCCAAAACCGACATAGGCCAGCACATCTCTGGTATCCGTAATCGCCACCGCGTCTGCCTTGATGTCTTCTTTTATAATCGAGCAAATCGTATGCAAGGATTCGGCATTAATGGAGCGAAAATAAGGTAACGTCTTATTGGCAATATCCAGTGCCAGCTTGGCCTGTCTGGCCGCGATATTCTCCTTTTCCCCCTCCACACTCTGTATCAACAGAACGATTAAACCGATACTGACTTCTCCGATAATCATCGGTAGACCAATCTTGGAAACGATGTCCACTCCAAGGCTATGGGGTTGTGCCATCACCATAATGAGCAGCATCGTCAACGCTTCGCAGACCATACCTGCGGCGATACCGACCAGCCATCTCTTGGAACGATTGACCCGGCGGCCGATGTATCCTGACACCACACCTGCCAGAATACTCGTAATCAGACACGGAATCGAGGTCACTCCCCCGATATCAATCAGATAACGATGGATACCCGATATAATACCTGTAACGATCCCAACCCAGGGTCCAAACAAAATACCGCCTGCCATAATTGCTATGATTCGAACGTTAACAAGCGAACCTTCAACTTCAATCCCGGTGTAGGTGCCGAACAGTGCAAACATGCAAAAAATCAATGTTAGTATGGCCAGCTCTGCCGGAGAATGACTGTTCTTTTGCAAGGTTTCCTTAAATCGGGGGATACGTGTAATAAAAAATAAACAAATTAGTAACAACGCTGCGCGCTCAAATAGCTGCATCAGCATTTCCAACAAGGCGTTCACCTGCGTTCCTCCCAAATAAAAACGAATATGCTTATGTTATCGTGTACGTCGTTCATACACACCATACCCAAGTATCATCAAGCCACATACGAATAAAATAATAACAAATATATTGTCAACAAAACTCGGCATATCAGGTTCTGACATAGATATACCTGAACTATTCAATTTAACAGGGACAGAATTCGCAGCCCATTGAATGACGGATATAAAGCGCTCCATCGTATATATCACTCCACTACCCAATAGGCTTAACACGCCGATTAACAAATATTTAAACTCCATAGAATTTCTCCCCCCTTAGTTATAAAGCATTTAAACTGCCACAAATTATACCATCAACTTCCATCTAATTATAGCTTCTAGAAATCGCCTCTTCTTCATTTCCCTTCTTCAAACGCAGAAAAAAACCGGAGAGTACCGCTTGATAGCGATACTCCCCGGCTCTCTAGTCCGATGAAGAAGCTTGTCGGTTATTTGCTTTTGCTGATTTCGGTAGGACTGTTGTACTCCTTCTGATCATGTACCAGTTCTTTTAATTGGATAATCAACGCCTCTAGCTCACTAAACCCGGTCACCATATTGGAGGTTATATTTCGTTGTTCCTCTACTCCAGCCAAAATTTGTTCTGATGCTGCACTCGCCTGTTCCGTTACACTTGAAAATTCCGTCATCTCTTGAACAACCTGAGATGAATACTGCTGCATGCTATTCGTACTGTTTTCCACATCCACGGCCTGCATCAGCACTTTATTGGCGTTTTGCAGGATGTCTTCCAGTACAATTTCGGTCGAATGTGCCGATTCCATACTTTGCTGTAGCCTGTGCTGTCCCATGTCAAATTGGCTTACGACAGAATCCATCTGAGTTCTCAGTTGAGTCAAAATAGCTTCCATCGCCACCGAGGTGTTCCCTACCATTTCAGCCAAATTACGCACTTCGCCAGCTACGATGGCAAATCCTTTTCCATGCTCTCCCGCTCTGGCGGCCTCAATGGATGCATTCAAGGACAGCAAATTAGTTTGTTTCGAGATTTGAGTAATATCTTTAAGCATGGCAGACATGTTATCACTTTGTACTCTAAACTCGTCCAGTTCTTCTTTGGTACGACTCATGACTTGACCCAAATCCTTAATTTGAGACGTCAATGCAAGCAGTTGACTGCTCCCTCTGTCCCCGGCATTTTTCGTATCTTCGGAAAGCTGCTTCAGTTCTCGGGAATGATCAGCTACCTCTCGCACGTGCTGGTCAGATTGAGCCAAGTTATCCGTAACCTCGGTGATATTCGAAGCTTGCATTTCTACCCCTTTGGCAACCTCCTGAAATCCGATAGCGACTTCATTTGTCACGCTGCCCGTCGCATCTACTTGATTCCTGAATCGTTCTGTAAAGCTATGCAATCCAGCCACTGCTTGTCTAACTTGCTCAAACAGAAATTCAATTCGTTGCCTTGTAGCATCGATATCTTTATTTTGCTCTTCACTTTTCTTAAACTGCTTTTGATTTAACACCGATACCACTAACAGTAGCAAACCAATGAGTAAAACAATAATAAACTCATGCACATAGCGCAAAGAACCGGTAGCCGGGGGAATTGGGGGCGTACCGATTGTTATTTGCACAAATATATTACAGAGATTTAAGGTCATAGCTACCAGAAAATACCGGTAAGACGGATACAGCAAAAACAAAGAGCAAATTAATATGGTGGTCCCTACCTCGACGTTAGATAAGTTCAAAAATATACACATTAATACGCTAAAAAACGTAGTAATCCACGGAATAAGGCGGATTCCTTTCTTTTTCACATTCAGGATCGTTAAAACTGCCGCGACTACAAATCCTACACCATTAGATACCCACATCGAGGGATTAGATAATGCCGGGACGATGCCGCTCAAGGCCATAATCCAAAAAATAATGATCACCAATTTGTTTCTTTGCCACAACAATTCACTCGTTCTGTCCATGATTGTGTACGCGCTCCTTAGAATATATATTAGGTATTTATAAAATAAAAATGTAAATACCATACTTTATATATCGTCATATCAGAACACGTAGTGAATGAAAATCATGCAAACACTCCACATTCCCTTTAATCGTCAAATTACAACAGGACAACTCTTAAAGGGAAAGAGTATGTAATTGTAAATAAATGAATGCAAAGAATCGCCCCCCTGACAGGGAGCGATTTTGAATTCATTTTTGATGATCTTTGCAATTGGAAAAGGTTCATGTACCACTGATAATATTAGGATTCCTTGTTTTCAGAAGCCTCTTCAGCGCCTTCGGTTGCCGCTGCATCACCTTCCACAGCAGCATTCTCTACTTCAACTGCACGTGGAACGATAATAGAAGCAAGCAGTTCTTCTTCAGGGACGTGCAGTGTTACTCCTTTAGGGAGTTTCAAGTCGCTAGCGCTCAGCTTGTCGCCAACATCCAGCGCGGATACATCCACCTCAATGGTAGATGGCAAATCAGCCGGAAGACCTTCGACCTCAACTTCCGTTTCCTGAACTTGCAGAATACCGCCTGTTTTTGTACCTGCAGGTGTACCCTGATAATCAATAGAAACACGCACGCGAAGCGGTTTGTTTTTGGAGATTTTCAGAAAGTCGGCATGCAACCATTGGTTATCACGCTGTTGATAATCTTTAATAATAACTGGAATGGTTTCTCCACCCTCTACTGTGAGGTTAAACACCTCTGAACGTCCGGTTTTGACTACTTTATTAAATTCCTTGGCATCGACATGTACAGGGGTTCCTTCAAGCTCAGAGCCGTAAACCACAGCTGGAATCCGTCCTTTTAACCTCAATCCACGAATGGCCGAACCCTTCTTCTCTGTTCTCGGCTGGGCGGTCAGTTGAATACTTCCTCCATTAGAACTCATGATATACAACCTCCTTCAGGTTACCTTACAAATGATTTTCCTCCAAGAATCTTGCCTGTTTACCAGTCGTACTACAGGATGTAAGCCAGCTAGCTGGCAAAACTAAACAAGTCCATAATTCTATTTTACCCCTTTTTTCTGAAACTGACACACGTTTGCATAAAAAAATAGCATTTCTCGAAATGATCGAAAAATGCTATTTTTGTGTATATACGCAACCAAGCACGCAAGTCTAACCGGCCCGATTATCATTTACCAGTAACAAATATTCTTCTCTGCCACTATGAATCAGTACCTGCATCACAGACTGGTTCTGGTCTATATCAATATATCGATCTGCCTCAACATCCTTGGCATCCCAGTGATTAAGCCGGACAATGTAGCCAATTCGCTGTATATCAGGAGCCACCTGAATACGCGCTATTGCACGACCGTCATCCAAATCCCGAAATTCGACATGTCCGTCGCGATGCCCAGTTCCCCATACCCATACGTTCCAGCCAGTGTATTGCCGATCTGTACGCTCGTAGATCAGTTCAATCGTACGAAATGGAGCGACTTCATTATCGTTTCCAAGCTGCACATCTGTCAAAGCCATGGCTGTACCTGCAATTTCTTGATCTGTTCCCTCATCCGAGTCTTCCAATTCGTTCTCCGCCTGACGATTAGCCTGATCTTGTTCAGTCAAAAAGGAGACTCGTGCAGGTTCTTCCTGATCATATAACACCATCATTGACCAGCGCGATACAGTTACACGATGGCCTACGACTTCATACCGTGTCTCATTACCAGCCCCGTGTGCGTCCACGACCACATGCCAACGATCCGATTCCGCAGGCAATACTATCGTCTGCTCCGTATCCGAGCCGTTATAAATCACCACAATATGATTCCAGGCATCGCCGTTAGCATGGTGCCTCAAAGCAAAGGCCACCACATGCCCACTGCTTTGCAGCACTTCCATGTGCTGCTCCACCAGCTCACGTTGGTCCATTCGGAATGCTGGGTGGCTGCGTCGCAAAGCAATTAAGCCTTGGTAGTAATCAAACACGGGGCGAAACCTCGCCTTGTTATCCCAATGAATGGCATTGACCACATCTGAGCTCCGGTAACTATTGTGGTCTCCATATTTGGAGCGCAACAGTTCATCCCCTGCATGAATAAAAGGAATACCTTGAGATGTGAGTACCATGCCGTTGGCCAACAGGGACTTGCGCACGGTTTCGTCCTCTAGCAGGTTATTTTCATCCAGTTCCCCATACGGATCTGCTTCGGCAACAGCATGTTCAGGTGTCCTCCCATCCTGTGGCTTCCCCTGCTCCCATTGTGGAAAACGACAGTGCTCCCGCAAATGTCTTACCGTCAAAATTTTATCCCACAGATTGAGATTATCGTGGGCAGTTACATAATTGACGGTCTCCGATGGCTGAGCTGTGAAATCATGAATAGCCCCAAAAGCACCTTTGAGCACCTGCTCCTCCTGATGTTCTGCCCCCGTGGCAAACCCGCTTCCAGTACCGTCGCTATCCCCCTTAATAGCAGAACGGTAGTTGTCGTTAAAAACAGCAAAGCCTTTGTCCCGTTGTGTTCCTTTTAGCGTAAGCAAGGGTTGTGGAGATTCTCCTCCCGTCCAAGGCTCACCATAGATCAGCAGATCCGGACGCACTTCAGAGCGAAGTTCTTGCGTAAGCTGCACCACGGTTGGTGTATCAATCAGACCCATCAGATCAAATCGAAAGCCGTCTATATGATATTCCTCTGCCCAATAGCGTAGTGAATCCTTGATATACTTGCGCACCATCGGACGTTCGGTTGCCACCTCATTGCCTACACCTGATCCATTGGTGAGCTGCCCTTGTTCATCCGTGCGGTAATAATATCCAGGTACAACAGGCTCAAATGGCCCCTGTTCCACCGAATACGTATGGTTGTATACAACGTCCATAATGACACCGATGCCGGCAGAATGCAAAGACTGTACCAGCAGTTTCAGCTCTCGTATACGTGCCTCCGGATCAGCCGGATTGGAAGAATAAGACCCCTCCGGCACATTATAATGCTGGGGATCATAGCCCCAGTTATATTCAGTATCTAATTCCGCAAAGTCATTCACCGTATGAAAATCAGCTACTGGAAGCAAATGAACATGTGTAATGCCCAGTTCCAGCAGATGATCCAGCCCGATACTGTTCCCCTCAGGATCCTTCAATCCCGTATACGTAAAGGCCTCAAACCGTCCCTGAGCAGCAGATAAGCCTTTTTTCCCTGTATTAAAATAGGTATCCATCGAAAAATCACGCACATGAACCTCATAGAGAATGGCATCCGTCGGCCGCTTAAGGGTAGGCCCCGCATCCAATTCCCATCCATCCGGGTTGGTTTGAGCCAAATCAATGATCGCTGTACGTTGCCCGTTGGCTGATACCGCTGTGGCATATGGATCGGCAGCATAATGAACAGTGTTGTCCGCCCACTCCAGCCTGTACATGTAATAATATTTGTTCCAGTCACCTTCCAGCTCTATAGACCATACCCCTTGATCATCACGGATCATGAGAAATTCCTGACCCCCGCCGTGCTCCTGAACGTTCCCCTCCTGATCGTACGCCCCCGCATCGCTATACAACGCTATATGGACCTGCTTCGCAGTCGGGGCCCATACCTTGAACTTGCTGCCCGCAGGCGTATAAGTAAGACCCAAATCATAGCCTTCATATATGGGATATTTTGTGTGCTCAAGCTCCTTAAGCTGATTGAAATCTGACATTTCTGTTCACCACCCATTTCTGTACATCGGCTTACAGCCTCTGTTCATCCATCATTTATGATGTTTATGACTTGTCAATATACCTTAGGATTTTATAAAATCTTCACCTAATAGGCTATCAAAATAAGACAAGCTTGAAAAGCTGGATGATTTAAACAAGGATGACGCTTCCATTTCAACACACACTCCATTTTATGACAATACCATGAACAGGCTACAACTTTTGCCCTTAGGATATAACAATAGTTAGAAAAGTCAGGACAGTCTTCGATTATCCATTTGAAAAATATCATCAGCAATCCGCATGGTAGAACTTCGGTGCGAAACAAGGACAATCGTTTTATCTTGCTGCTGTTCCTTTAACGATTTTAAAATAATGGCCTCGTTCAGGCTGTCCAAATTGCTGGTAGGCTCGTCGAGCAGTAAGAGAGGCGTATCATGGACAAAGGCTCTGGCCAGCCCCAAGCGTTGACGTTCTCCACCAGACAGCCTGTCCCCCAATTCTCCAACTCGGCTGTCATACCCCTGAGGCAAGGTCATAATAAAATCGTGCACGGATGCCTTACGTGTTGCTTCCACCACCTGCTCATGTGTAGCATCAGGCTTTCCGATTTTGATATTAGCTGCAATGGAATCATCAAACAGGAACGTATGCTGGTCGACATAGCTCTGTAAGCCTCTCAAATGTCGGGTTCCAATTTCCTTCAAATCGTGTCCGGATAGCAAAATTTCACCTTGCTGCGGGTCCCTAAATCGCATCAGCAACTTCAGCAGTGTAGACTTGCCAGAGCCGCTTTTACCCTGAATGCCTAAAATCCGCTTATGCGGTATCATGAGACTTACATCATTCAGCACCGTTTGACCATCGTATGAAAAAGTCACCTTGTCTACTCGTGCCCCAGTAAAGGCGACACTCATCCCGTCGATATTTTCCTCTACCTCCGGAGTTTCCTCCAATAGACTCAACACTCGTTCCCCGCTCGCCAGCGTTTGAAGCAAATTGTTGGACAGATTGCTCAGTGCGATGACCGGACCAAATGAACTAAACAGGGCAATGACAGAAATCAGCATACCTGTAAAGTCAACCTGACCATTAGACATACCGTACAATCCAGCCAGCAGCATCAAGAATGAGAATCCAACTACAGCCGCATCTGTGATGGCTCTTGTGATGCCTTCATGATGCTTTAAGTCCTTCTGCTTGGCATCCAATTGATCCGTATGACAGTTAATCTCATTCAAACGTTGTTCTCCTTGCCCATATTGCACAATTTCCTTCATCCCCCGTAAGCTGTCCAAAAAATAACTGCTCAGCTTGCCAAAGCTGCTGCGGTATTCCATCCCCTGACGCTTGCCCATACGTGACGTGAGTAAGGGAATAAATAAACCGACAGTTAGGTAAGCAAGCGCAGCAAGCCAGCCTAGCAGAGGCTCATAAGAACCAATAAAAAACACCATGAGCAGTGAGGTGATGATGCCAATCATAACAGGAGCTATCGTATGCGCATAAAATACTTCCAGCAACTCAATATCACTTGTAATGAGTGAGATCAGATTTCCCTTGTCCTTGCCTTCCAATTTGGCTGGAGCGAGTCTTCGCAGGGCTTGAAGCACCTTGTCACGTAGTACAGCCAGCAGCTTGAAAGCGAGATAGTGACCACTCATTTGCTCGCCATAACGGAATACGCCGCGCAGTACGGCGCAAACCACGATCGTCGTCAGCAAAAACGATAGGGTGTAGCCTGTCGTGATGCCCGTTGCTGTAAGCAGAGCCAGGGCTCCAAACACTATAATGCCAATGGCGCAAACAAAACCAAGCACTCCTGTAACAATCGTGATGAGCAGCACAGGTAAAAGAGGTCCCGCCAATACCAATAATTGGCCCATGATCCGTAATCCGTGTCTACGCATATACAGCCCCTCCTTTTCCAAACTGCTCTACCCGATGTTGACTGAGATACATCTCCGCATAATGCCCCTGCTGGCTCAACAGCTCATGGTGCGTCCCGGATTCTGCCACCAAACCGTTTTGCAGCACATAGATACAGTCGGATTGGACTACGTTTTCCAGTCTGTGAGAGATAAGAATCACTGTTTTTTGACCTGCCAGCGCATGTATTACCTCCATAATGCCTTCCTCACTTTCACTGTCAATGTTAGAGGTGGCCTCGTCAAAAATGTACACATGACTATCATGCAGCAATGCTCTGGCTAGTGCTAGCCGTTGGCGCTGTCCTCCTGACAGATTGGCTCCCTGCTCTTCCAGTTCTGCTTCCAGACCTCCTTCTGAGAGGATAAAATCATACAGCTTCACTTGTCGCAAAGCTTCCAGCATGTGTTGCTCATCCGCGTGCTCATTGCCCATTTTTAAATTTGCTTCCACGGTGCCTTTAAAAATATAGCTGTTAAAACCGATCCAGGTCATATGACGCATGCGGCTTTCTTCCGAAATATCGGTAAGCTCGGTTCCTCCAATCGTCAGGCTTCCTCGATACCCCTCGTGATGCCCAACAATCAATCCGGCTACCGTACTTTTACCAGAGCCTGATTCCCCAACAATGGATACAAAGCTGCCCTGGGGAATATCCATGGATACATTTCGTAAGGTATCTCTTTCGTCGTAGGCGAAACTCACCTGTTCCAGACGAATATCTGTGGTTTCTATGCTTTTTTGTCCTTGTATAAGGTCCTCTGTGCTCAACATTTGGAATATTTTGTCACTTGCAGCCATTCCGTTCATGGCGATATGAAAGTAAGAACCCAGAAGACGCAGAGGAATAAAAAATTCTGCCGACAGCAAAACAATGATGATTGCTCCTGCCAAGCCAATTCGTCCAGAAGAATATTCGCTTACCGCGACCAGTACACCCGCAGCGGCACCACCAAATGCGATAAGATCCATAATGGCCACGGAGTTAAGCTGCATAGTCAGCACTTTCATCGTCATTTTGCGAAAATCTTCAGCTGCTGTGTTCATTTCCTGATGTTTATCCTGGTCTGTTCCGTACATTTTGAGCGTAGTCAGACCTTGCACATTCTCCAAAAAGCTGTGGCCCAAATTGACGTAACTACCCCAATATTTCCGAAAAAGCTTTTTAGCCATCCTCATAATGACAATGATCGACACTGGAATTAAGGGAACGCAGATCAATAGTATAATGGCTGCTTTGAAGCTGACAAAAGAGAGGGTAATGAATAACGTTACGGGGGCAAGCAGACTGTAAAATAGCTGAGGCATATATCTACCGAAATAGGTTTCAAGCTGCTCTACCCCTTCTACAGCAACCTGAATAACCCCCGAGGTGGAGGTATGATCTGTATATGCGGGCCCTATCTTCAGCAACTTGCTGTAAATTTGCGAGCGCAGCGTTTTTTTAGCATTTACCGAAGCACGATAGGATAACATACTGGCTGCATAATTGCTCAGGCAGCGAACTGCAATAGCAGCAATAACAATGACCGTCATAGATAGAATCAGCTTGCGAGTCACTTGTCCTTCCCATGCCTGCTGCATAACAAAGGCCATAGACAACACAGCGGCTATACTCCCCAAAAGACCGATCCACTGCACAAGCACACCCCATACGATATATTTTCGAGAATGTTCCACTAGACCGAGCAGACGGCTGTCGACCATTTTAGACTTTTTTTTTGGAGTAGGTGCAGGTGAAGATGATGGTGTTATTTTTGCTGCAGCGTTTCTCACTGTTCCGATTCGGAATATAAAGTAATAATATTTAAAAAGGATGACCAAGACGATGAGCGTTTTGCCCCACACATTAGGGGTGAAAATAAAGCCTATAATCAGCATCGTTGACGCTAAGCCCAATGTCGTGATTTTCGTAGACAGCTTCAACGACCTTGTTTGAACAAAACTCTCTAGATGCTTTTGGTACAGGGAGGTATTCGAAAACCACTGGTGAATCCTTTCGGACCCCCGCATAAAGAAAAAGGTCGCGAGCAGCAGAAACGGTGTAGTCGGTAGCAATGGTAGCACTACACCAATAACTCCAAGCGCCAAAAATAAAAACCCTAAGGTAATATAGATCGGTTTCACTATAATCCTCCCTAATAGTTATAATAGTAATGATTTCATTTTATAGATAATGATAATCATTATCAATATAAACAATTTAAGCAGGTTGTTATGTGATGTAAATCACGCATATAAAAATCCTCTTGAAGCACATCTCTACAGAACACGCTAGTGTTGATGTGGATGCTTTGTCTTCAAGAGGATTATCGAAATCTAATGTTAGTAATACGTTGTTTTATGAATTTATAATATCATATTGCTCCAATATCTGCCGATGTAACGGGTGGTCTGCGGTTATGGAAGTATAACGCGTCAGCGCCACACCCAGCCCTTCGTTGCGGATCACCTGCTGAAGCTCGACTGCCTCGGGGTCTTCCGTAATATCAAATTTACAGGCAGCAGCCATTCCTAACGCCAGATGATCCGTCGGAATGCCATACTCCTGCGCTTGGAGCGCGGGACGTACAAGACGGTCATTGGGAGACAGCTTGCGTAATGGTGAACGTCCGACCCGAGTAACATCGTCTATTAGATTAGGGTTGCGGAAGCGATCCAAAATTTTAGAGATGTACTTCCTATGCTCCTCTTGATCCAAACCGAAGCGCTTCACAAGCACCGCTCCCGTTTCCTCCAGTGACCCTTGTATCGAATCCACCACCTTGCTATCCTTCATGGCCTCCTGAATGGTAGCATAACCTGCCGTATAACCAAGATAAGCTGCCACGCAATGTCCCGTATTTACCGTGAACAGCTTTCGTTCAATGTAAGGCTCTAGATCCTGCACGTACAGGATACCTTCGATTTCTTCATGCTCAGATGCCATTTGCGAACGATCCACCACCCACTCATAAAAAGGCTCTACCTGCACATGTAACGGGTCCTCGTGTTGCTGGATCGGCACAATCCGGTCTACGGCAGCATTTGGAAAATACACCGAAGCCTCAGCCTTGGCACGGGTCGCCTCATCCAATAGCGCAAAAACATGCTCTTTCAGTTGCGCACTACCTCCGATTGCATTTTCACAGGCAATCACATGCAGCGGCCTCGCTCCTCGCTCTACCCGCCGCTTGATGCCCTCCGCAATGCCTGCTGCAATGTGCTTGAGGATGCTGACACCTACTGCGGTCGTTACCAGATCAGCGTGGTCTACCGCATCGGCTACAGCCGCTGCATCCTTGCCGTCAATCGCCGTCACATTCATGACCAGCTCCGTATCCTTTGTATCATTGGCTAACTCTACGGTGTATTGTTTACGACGGCGTAACTCGGATACAAGGGTGTCATTGACATCTGAAAAGACAACCTCATAGCCTGCACGCGACAGAATCAATCCGATAAAGCCGCGACCGATATTTCCTGCTCCAAAGTGGACGGCTCTCATAGCTCCAGCTCACTTTCGAACAGATCTATAATTTCCTGTGGGGTCACCGCGTTGCGAAGTTTCTCCATGTTTTCTTCCTCTGCACACACCACAGCAATACTCGTCAAAATCTCCATATGATCGCCGCCTTGTGCTGCAATGCCGATTACCATGTATGCTTTTTCTTCCCCAAAATCTACGCCTTGCGGAAACTGAACGATGGAGATGCCTGTGGATTGAATAAGCGTCTTGGATTCCTTGGTGCCATGTGGAATAGCCAGCCCGTTCCCGATATAGGTGGACACGATCTCCTCGCGTTCCAGCATCTTGTCAATGTACTCACTTGAAATATGTCCTGCATCCAGCAGGATTTGTCCAGCCATACGAATCGCCTCATATTTGTCTTTGGCGGTTGCATTCATTTTTACTTTGTCTATCGTCATAATACTCACGGTAGGTTCCTCCCTGTCCCTAATTTACTGTGTAAAAATCCAGCTAGCTCACTCGATATATAATTGACAATATGATCCCTGCTACCGTGTTCCAGTAGCGTAACCATGTCTTCCTGCAAGAGTAATGCACTAATCTCGCTCAATACCTCCAAGCTTTCTCTCGGCAGCTCACGAGGTCCTAACATGAGCAGCACGCATTCTACCTGTTCGCCTGTATCCGCCAACAGCGGCTCTGCCAGCTTATACAAGGTAAGCGAAGGTTTGCGAATATAGTGGCTACGCGTATGAACTAAAGCAATGGAGGTATCAGAGATCACCTGACTACCTTGGCGCTCTCTTTCCATGAGTTGTGCAGCAACCGCAGAAGGCTCTGTAACATTCCCCCGCCCCGCCTCCAACATGCATATAGCCTCTACGGTCGCCGCCATATCCATCTCCTGATTTTCCAGCGGGTACACTTGAAATTGCTGTACAATGTGTACAATTTCATCGAGACTTTTCCGCAGACCGGTAAGCCACTCCATGTCCTGACCGGGCTGAACGACGTGTTCCTGCTGATGGTCATCAGGATGATTGAGTGTAATATGCTGGATAAATTGACGCAGGCGATCACTCTCCTCCTGCGTCAGCAGCGGGCTGATCTTAAGATAGCGATCTGGTTCAAGCGGTAGCTCTACTGTCGAAATGATCAGATCATAATCCTCCTTGGGGATCCGCGCCGCCTCGTACCATGAGGCCCTATCCACAATTTTGATCTGTGGCAGCTCTTTGGCGAGCCTTGTTGCCAGAAGTCTGGATGAACCAATGCCGCTCGTGCAGACTACGATGGCCCGCACCTCCCGCCGCAATTGTCGCAGCCGCTCCAGCGAAGCGCCGAAATGCATGACGAGAAATCCGATCTCTTCATCAGGGACTTTCATTTCTGTCATGTCCGCCGCAGCCTTTTTCACTGAGTCGAATAAGCTGCTGTAATCCTTGCGGATTTGCTGAAGGAGGGGATTACGAATCGACTTGCCTTCCTTCAAACGTTTGAATACCGGAGCCATATGGGCAATCAGTCCTTCACGCAGAACACGGTCCTCTTCCAATGGCGTGCCTGTTTCTTCCTCCACACGACGAATCAACTCATGAACCGACTCCAGCAGTACAAGATCATCGAGCGGCAGCAGCCGGGTAGAATGATCCTCGGCATCACGGAACAGCAGCCTGAAATAAGATCGTTCCGGGTCCGGAAAGTTAATATCCAGCGCCGCTGACAATTCTGCGCATATGCGTTCTACCATAGCTGTACGCAGCATGATATTCTCATCCGAATCTGTTTTTAAATAGGAGAGAAGAGGATCCATAACATACCCGAGTCGTAGACGTGCCAGCGAAACGCAAATCTGAATCAGCAACTCCATATATTTGCTTTCCACCATGTTTTCCAGCCACTTTTCATGGGGCTGCCAGAGGGCCTTTTCCACGATCAGCAAGTTCCCTCTGCCAATCATCTCCAGCAATTTGTCGGAGACACGAGTCACAGAACGAACCTCTCCCTGGCTGGAAAACAGATCAGATTCATCCAAATGTTCGAGGGCCAGCTCGGAAATCGCCCGTCTTTTGTCTATCTCCCGTCCGGTAATCTCGACACCATATCCCCGTCTGCGGACAAGCACGAGCCCTCGATCTCCGATCCAGTCTTGTAATTCGTCCAGATCATGACTGACCGTAGTTACCGTGACTTTCAGATCTGAAGCCAGCGCCAGCAGCTTGATCGGCTCCCGTGTATCCAGCAGCATGCAGAGAACCACGATCTTTCTCTCCTCAGCCGAATATTCGTCTGGATTCGTATACAGCAATTGCTTTCGCAGGCATACAAGCTGAGCTGGGTCTGCATCTATACAGATACCAATCCCTGACTTTTTCTCCAGCTTCACCTCATGAGTTGCCAGCCAATGCTCGACTGCGCCCAGTTCCCGATGAACCGTCCTTGTGCTGACATTGATCTTCGTGGCAATTTCTCCGGCTGTAACCTCTTTGGACTGCTCCAGAAGATATTCCACGATGTCACGTTGTCGTTTCGTAATATTCATAAGCGCATACCGTTCCTTCCCAAGCTCATCCCTCCAGCAGGAGACGTACACTGCATACAGTCAGCCTGACTAAGACGGGGATTAAGAATCGGATTTCAGACGTTCAACCAGCGCTTCGTATTCAGGACTCTTCAAAAAATTGTCAATGGAAATGTGCTCAGCTTTCGGAGCTACTGTTTTAGCCCGGTCTGTCAACGTTTTTTGCGTAATGACAATATCCGCATCCTGTGGAATTTCACTGATTGCCGTATTCGTAACTGTTACGTCTACGCCCGCCTGCTTCATTTTTTTGCGTAAAATCGAGGCACCCATCGCGCTTGAACCCATACCTGCATCACAGGAAAAGACAATCTTGTTCACTTCGGATTTATCCTTGAGCGTTCGATCTGTGGCAATCTCGGCAGCACGATCAGCTTCGTGGTTATCTTCCATTACAGTGGCATTAGCACTTGCACTCTTGCTTTGATTTTTCATATCTTTCAGACGGGATGCAGCTTCCTCCAGCCCCTCTTCTTGTTGCTTACCAGTCTTGAGTAACACTGCGGCAACAGCAAAGGATACGACCGCAGCAGCGATCACCCCGCTTAGCATTGGCAAATATCCGCCTTTTGGTGTCATTAGAAAATAGGCGATAATGCTGCCCGGTGAAGGAGCAGCAACCAGTCCGGCACCTGTCAACATGAAACAGAAGGTTCCCACAACGCCCCCAGCTATAGCTGCAAGAATCAGAATCGGCTTCATCAAAATGTAAGGGAAATAAATTTCATGAATCCCGCCGAAAAAATGAATGATGACCGCTCCAGGAGCCGACGACTTCGCAGAGCCTTTACCGAACAGGCAGTAGGCCAGCAAAATACCGAGCCCCGGCCCAGGGTTGGATTCCAGCATGAACAGTACGGATTTCCCTGTTCTTGCAGCTTCCTCCAACGCAATCGGACTTAATACTCCGTGATTCAGCGCGTTGTTTAAAAACAATACTTTTCCGGGCTCAATAATGAGGTTGACAAGCGGCAATAGCCCTGCGTTCACGAGGAACTGTACCCCTGCCGACAATACTTGACTGATCATTTGTACAACTGGGCCGATCGCCACATGGGCAAGCAGTGCTAGAATGGCACCGATAATCCCGGCCGAGAAATTATTGACCAGCATTTCAAAGCCTGATCTGACTTTGCCTTCAATGGCCTTGTCGAACTTCTTCAATATCCATGCAGCCAGCGGACCAGCTACCATCGCGCCCAGGAACATCGGGATATCGGCCCCCACAATGACCCCCATCGTCATAATGGCACCGATCACACCTCCACGCTGTCCGTGAATCATCGTGCCCCCTGTGTAACCGATCAGCAGCGGCAGTAAATAATTTTTCATTGGATCAACCAGTTGTGCAAAACCCTCGTTCGGGAACCATCCGGTCGGAATAAAGAGTGCTGTAATCAATCCCCATGCAATAAAGGCTCCCATATTGGGCATAACCATTCCGCTAAGAAAACGGCCAAAACGCTGTACGGCGACACGAGTGCCTCCTTTTGAACTTGGCTTTGTGTCCAATGTGCTCATATTCAAATCCTCCTTGTAGGTAAGCATCACTACCTTTTCTTAAAATTCATACTAAATGACAGCGCTATCTTCATCAACGAAATGAAAACGTACTTTCGTCATGAACGTTGATGACAACATTTAAATTTAAATTATCCAGGAAGATATTATACCTGCATAATTCTTCTTAATATGACCTGTAGCTATAGAAATTAGTCGAAAAACCGCGCTGGATTATGTATGATTCCTATATGGGGACAACCCACTATATCAGAACAACACACGTAATTACGTTTTCAAAAAAAGACAATAAAATAGCCGCTACGTCAAATCATAGCGACTATTTTATACAAAAATCGAGCAAACTAACGATGCTCTTATTCAATTAAAAATCAATATAAAATTCCGAATAACACGCTATTATTTCATGCTGCATTGCTCTATTTATTACTCCGAAATCAACTGCTCATACTGATCCGCCGACAGTAGTTTGCCCAATGCTTCCTCCACATCTTTATCCATCTCTACTTCGACCATCCAACCTTTGTCATAAGGAGATTCATTCACTAGCTCAGGTGTACCTTCCAGCGCTTCATTCACTTTTAATATGGTTCCCGTCACCGGAGCAAAAAGGTCGGATACCGTCTTCACCGATTCAATCGTACCGATCTCCGCTCCCTGCTCAATCGTTACTCCCGCCTCAGGTAATTCTACAAAAACAATATCACCCAGTTGATGCTGTGCAAAGTCTGTAATACCAATCCGCACCGTTCCATTCTCTGTCCGCTGAACCCACTCATGTTCGTCTGTATACCAAAGTTGCTGCTTCACTTCACCCATTCTGTTCCCCTCACTTCCATATGAATAAAATCGCATTTGCTCACCTGTATTAGACAGGTTAAGATTATGACAATAAGAACACTCATGTCAATAATACTAACAAAAATACTTCATATCACCTCCTATAGCGCTCTATATAAAAATATAATAATTTATAACAAACGCTTACATATCCTTATTTATATATTAAATGTTTTTTCTATTGTTTTTGATGACATTTTTATTGACATTTTGAATGAATTTGCGTATTAATGGGTTATAGCAAATACTTTGGGAAACACCCCGACAACTGCAAACGCGGATGAACGCAGAGGGAGAGACTGCCAAAAAGATTCGCATAGCTGTTGCCGCTTGTGAGACAGTTGTGCACGCGAATCGGATCAAGTTGTTATCTGCAAAGCCAGGTAATATACTGCTGATCCCGAAGGTAGCGCCGAAGGAGTAAGCCTGCATTGCAGGTGAATCTCTCAGGCAAAAGGACCTCTGCCGGACGCATCTCTGGAGAGCATTCGCTATTGGAGCGGATCACCCAAGAGGAAACCCGGTACATACCGGGGTAACTTTCTGGTATCAAGGACAGAGCTGAAAAAAGAGTATAGACTGCTGTCTATACGTTTTTTTCGGCCTGTCTTTTTTGTTTTGCCGATCACACCGGATAGGAGTGGAAACATGACTAATTTGCGAAAAACACCGCTATATTCGTCCTACGGGACGCAGTCTGGGGTTCGTTGTATTGACTTTGGCGGCTGGGAGCTCCCCGTTCAGTTTAGCGGTATCCAAAAGGAGCATGAGGCCGTCCGGCAACGTGCGGGTTTATTCGATGTATCGCATATGGGTGAGTTTTTGGTTGAAGGCAAAGAGGCCGAAGCTTTTCTACAAAGGGTGACCACGAATGATGTCAGCCAGTTGGAACCAGGTCAGGCACAATATTCACTCCTGTGTTACCCCGATGGAGGTGTAGTAGACGACCTGCTTGTTTACTGCAAAGGACCGGAGCGCTACATGCTCGTTGTGAACGCCTCCAACATTGATAAGGATTGGGATTGGTTACTTCGTCATGTGCCTGCATCCGTTCACATGGAGAATGTGTCTGATGCAATAGCATTGCTGGCATTGCAGGGACCGGAAGCAGCACGTATTGCCGCAGCCGTGGCAGATACGGATATTACGAATCTGGCATCTTTCCACTTTCATGAGAACGTGCCATTGTTCGGAGCAAAAGCACTCGTCTCACGAACCGGATATACGGGCGAAGACGGTTTTGAATTTTATGTACCTGCTGCGGAAGCACCCGCCGTATGGGAGGGTTTGCTTCGTTCCGGTGAGTCGTATGGGCTGATTCCCGCTGGACTTGGTGCTCGGGATACACTACGCTTTGAGGCTCGGTTGCCGCTGTACGGACAGGAGCTATCTGCCACGATTTCACCACTTGAAGCCGGTCTAGGGTACTTCGTCAAGCTGAATAAAGGAGATTTTATCGGTAGAGAAGCACTGCAACGTCAGAAAGATCAAGGGATTCCTCGTAAATTGATCGGGCTGGAAATGATTGATCGCGGCATCCCACGCGCCCATTATCCGGTATTCGCAGAAGGACAACGCATCGGTGAGGTCACAACGGGGACTCAGTCGCCCACCTTGAAGCGTAATCTGGGCCTCGCCTTGGTGGACAGTCGTTTTAGCGCCCTCTCCACACCGCTGGAGGTTGAGATTCGTGGCAAACGCCTGCGTGCCGAGGTAGTGGCAGCACCCTTTTATAAACGCCCGCGCTAATCTTAAACTCTCTTCATTCCAATAAAGCAAACATGTCAGATATGAACTTCCGGGTTTTTCAGCTCACACTTTTTTATTAGCTAATTACGATTTAAAATTTTGCTTTTCGAAAGGAGCCAGAACCTATGAAGCAGCATCGTTATCTCCCTATGACTGAACAAGATCAAACCGAAATGCTGCGTGTGGTGGGTGTATCATCCATTGATGATTTATTCAGTGACATTCCAGAGGCCATTCGATATCAAGGGGAACTCCCTCTTTCTTCTCGACTCGATGAGAAAGCCTTAACCCGCCACTTGGCCGAGCTGGCTGGACACAACGCCAATACAGACACACATGCCAGCTTTCTTGGCGCAGGAATTTATGATCATCATATTCCGTCCGTCATCCAGCACATCACTTCACGCTCGGAATTCTATACAGCCTACACCCCCTATCAGCCGGAAGTAAGCCAAGGCGAGCTACAAGCCATTTTCGAATTTCAGTCGTATATTTGCGAATTGACGGGCATGGCTGTAGCTAATGCCAGCATGTACGACGGAGCGACTGCACTGGCGGAAGCGGGCTCACTGTCCGCCGCAGCTACCCGCCGTAAACAGCTTATCGTATCGAGGTCCGTCCATCCAGAGGCACGTCAGGTATTGGCAACCTATGCACGCGGATTGAATTTGGACATCGTGGAGATCGGCTGTTCGGACGGTGTAACGGATGCTGATGCGTTAGCGGCGGCCGTATCGGAACAGACCGCGGCTGTTTTGGTCCAAAGCCCCAACTTTTTCGGAGCCGTGGAAAATCTACAGCCGATGGCTGACCTCATCCATGCACACAAAGGTCTTTTGGTCGTCAGTGCCAACCCACTGGCACTTGGCTTGCTGGAGACACCCGGCAAACAGGGCGCGGATATTGTGGTAGGAGACGCGCAGCCACTTGGCATCTCCTCTTCTCTCGGCGGTCCGACCTGTGGATACTTTGCCGTTTCTCAGGCACATATGCGCCGTATCCCCGGCCGTATTGTGGGTCAGACCACTGATCGCAATGGTAAACGCGGCTTCGTGCTGACCTTGCAAGCGCGCGAACAGCATATCCGCCGCGAAAAGGCCACCTCTAACATTTGTTCCAATCAAGCGTTGCTAGCTTTATCTGCATCTGTATACTTGTCTGTTATGGGTAGACAGGGGATCAAGGAAGTAGCCGAGCTAAATTTGCATAAAAGCCGATATGCTTTAGAGCAATTGCTGAGCTTGAAGGGCGTAACTGCCTCGTTTAACGCACCGACCTTTAACGAGTTTGCCCTGAGACTGCCTGAGGGTACAGATATGAGCAGACTCCAGGCCGAGCTGCTAGCTGCTGGATTTATCGCTGGCTACGATTTGGGCCGGGACTATGAGGAACTTGCTGGTCACATGTTGATTGCCGTGACGGAGCAAAGAACCAAAGAAGAGATTGACCAATTTGTGCACACCTTGGGGGGATTGCTATGACACATACCGGACAGGATCAGAAACAAGAGCTGTTAAAGGAACACGATCAAGCGCTCATTTTTGAATTGAGCCGTCCGGGTCGCATCGCCTATTCCCTTCCCGAGTGCGACGTTCCCCGTCGCCCGGTGGCAGAGCTTTTGCCAGACTATGCGCTGCGCAGCGAACCTGCAGCATTACCCGAGGTATCCGAAGTAGACGTTATTCGGCATTATACCGCCTTGTCCCGGCGCAATTTTGGCGTGGACAATGGATTTTATCCGCTCGGCTCCTGTACGATGAAATACAATCCGAAGGTGAATGAGGATGTCGCCCGATATACAGGCTTCGCCAAAATCCATCCATATCAGCCCGAGGAGAGCATCCAGGGTGCCATGGAGTTGCTGCATACGCTCCAAAATGATTTGGCTGCGTTAACTGGCATGGATGCCGTCACGCTTCAGCCCGCCGCGGGCGCCCATGGCGAATGGACCGGGCTGATGATGATTCGCTCATACCACGAAGCACGTAGTGAGCGACGTACCAAGGTGCTCGTGCCGGATTCGTCGCACGGAACGAACCCCGCCAGTGCAACCGTCGCAGGCTTCGAAACAGTCACCCTTCCTTCCACCCCTGAGGGGCTAGTGGATCTGGATGCGCTGCGTCAAGCCGTAGGCAACGACACTGCTGCGCTCATGCTGACCAACCCGAACACGCTTGGGCTGTTCGAGAAGCAAATCACTGACATTGCTGCCATCGTGCATGACGCGGGTGGTCTGCTCTACTATGATGGGGCGAACTCCAACGCCATCATGGGGATTACCCGTCCCGGAGATATGGGCTTCGATGTAGTGCATCTCAATTTGCACAAAACGATGAGTACCCCGCACGGTGGCGGTGGCCCCGGCGCTGGACCTGTCGGCGTAAAGCAACGGCTCATCCCTTATTTGCCCAAGCCGCTTGTCGCACGGGATCCACAGGGGGTGTACCACTGGGACCGGGAACAGGGAGATTCTATTGGACGGGTTAAAGCCTTTTACGGGAACTTCGGTATTCTCGTCCGTGCCTATACTTATATCCGTAGCTACGGTCCTGATGGCTTAAAGCGTGTATCGGAATGCGCTGTACTCAATGCCAATTATATGATGCATCGGCTCGCTCCACATTTTGATCTGCCCTACCCTGGACATTGCAAACACGAATTCGTGATGTCGGGGCGAGGCTTGAAAAAATTTGGAGTGCGCACGCTTGATGTAGCCAAACGGCTGCTTGATTTCGGCTACCATCCACCTACAATTTACTTTCCGCTGAATGTAGAGGAGTGCATCATGATCGAGCCCACGGAAACGGAAAGTAAGGAAACACTTGATGCTTTTGTCGACACTATGATTCATATTGCGCGGGAAGCAGAAGAGAACCCTGAGCTGGTGCTCAATGCACCATATACTACTCCAGTCACACGATTGGACGAAACTACCGCAGCCCGCAAACCTGTACTGAATTGCTCATGCAGTTAAAACAAATTCTACTTAAAGCATGCAAAAAAGCCGGTATCTAATTAGATACCGGCTGCTGTATGTACACAGCAATTTTTTGTTGGAAAAAGATATAACCTTTGAAATGTAATACCCTTCCTTAGCCTTCGATGCTTTGAACCAATTCAACAACCTGTTCTGCTGTTTGCATGTCCAGAGCTTTTGTAGCCAGTTTTTCCATGTCCGCACGGGACAACTTGGAAATTTGACTACGTGCTGGCAGAATGGAAGTGGCGCTCATACTGAACTCATCAAGTCCGAGACCCAGCAGCAACGGAATTGCTGTTGTATCTCCTGCCATTTCGCCACACATACCAACCCAACGTCCTTCACGGTGAGCAGCATCAATAACCATTTTCACCAGACGCAGAATGGATGGATTGTATGGTTGATACAGGTAAGAAACCCGCTCGTTCATGCGATCCGCTGCCATTGTGTATTGAATCAGATCGTTTGTACCGATACTGAAGAAATCTACTTCTTTTGCGAATTGGTCAGCCAATACCGCTGTAGAAGGAATTTCTACCATGATGCCCAGTTGAATTTCTTCGGATACGGATACACCCTCAGCTACCAACTTTTCCTTTTCTTCCAACAAAACAGCTTTAGCTTCACGGAATTCGTTCAGCGTAGCAATCATTGGGAACATGATGCGCAAGTTACCATGCACACTCGCACGCAATAAAGCACGCAATTGAGTGCGGAAAATATCCTGGCGATCCAGACACAGGCGAATAGCACGGAATCCGAGGAACGGATTCATTTCTTTCGGCAGGTCCAGATAAGGAAGTTCTTTGTCACCACCGATATCCAAAGTACGGACTACAACCGGTTTACCTTCCATTCTTTCCAGAACGGTTTTGTACGCTGTATACTGTACTTCTTCGGATGGAAGCTTATCGCGTCCCATGTACAAGAACTCCGTACGGTACAAGCCAACGCCTTCACCACCGTTGTCCAGGACACCAGCTACATCATTAGGCGTACCAATATTGGCTGCCAGTTCGACATGGACACCATCGACAGAAACCGTAGCTTCGCCGCGCAGCTTGCGCCACTCTTCGCGTTGCTTGTCGTATGCCACTTGTTTAGCACGGTATTCTGCAACAATCTCTTCGGTAGGGTTCACGAATACGTGACCATCCAAACCATCAACGATAATCAAATCGCCGCTTTTAGCTTGAGACAATATATTTTTTGTTCCCACAACTGCAGGAATTTCAAGTGAGCGAGCCATAATAGCCGAATGCGAAGTACGTCCGCCGATATTCGTTGCAAAACCTTTAACAAATTCACGGTTCAGCTGAGCTGTGTCGGAAGGTGTCAAATCTTCTGCAAGCACAATCGTTTCTTCGGCAATTTCTGCAGGACTAACAAAATGAACACCAAGCAGGTGATTCAGGATCCGCTTGGTTACATCACGCATGTCCGATGCGCGTTCTTGCAAATAGGCACTTTTCATGTTTTCAAACATGGAAATGAACTGTGTAGCTACTTCATTCAAAGCATAGTCAGCATTAAGCTGCTCGTCTCTGATTTTAGCTTTAACCGGATCGATCAATTCAGGGTCATTCAAAATGAGCAGGTGAGATGCAAAAATTTCTGCTTTTTTCTCTCCCAGTTCCTTAAGCGTTTTCTCCTTAATCGATTCCAATTCGGTTTGAGATTGTGCCAAAGCCGCATCCAATCTTGCGATTTCAGCTTCAACATCACCAACCGCGCGTCTCTCTACAGCGTAATTCGGATGCTCCAAGATAAACGCCCGGGCAATGGCTATGCCTGCCGAAGCGGCAATCCCAGAAATCTTAAGCATGAACTTCGCCCAGCCCTTCGTTGACGATTACATTTTCAAGAGCTTTCAGTGCTTCGGCAGCTTCAGCGCCTTCGCAGATAATGTTAATAGTATCGCCTTGTTCCAGACCCAGAGACAATACACCCAGAATGGATTTCAAAGTTACTTTTTTACCGTTAGCTTCGGCAAAAGATTCAGCACCGCTGAATTTGTTAGCTGTATTTACCAGCGCAGTTGCAGGACGTGCATGGATACCGTCTTCATCCGTAATTCTAAAAGTTGTTTGCATAATTTGTTCCTCCCACTTTCCTAAAGATAATATTTGTTTACACGCAGTATACCGAATAATTGATCAGACGGCCTAAGCCGCCTAATCAACTAATCCGAAACACATAGAGTTTATTTTATCGTAATTATACCATCTTCGCCAGCCTTCAATACTCCAGTTTTGTTTAAAGTTACCGAAGAACCTTCAGGAAGGTTAGTAAAAATGACAGGTGAGATGATGGATTTAGCGTTTGCCTTCACGTATTCCAGGTCTACTTTCATAATAGGCTGGCCAGCTGACACAAGATCGCCTTCGTTCACCAAAACGTCAAATCCTTGACCTTTAAGCTTCACTGTATTCACCCCGATATGAACAAGCACTTCTTTACCGCCATCGGATTGGATACCAACCGCATGCTTGCTCGGGAATACATTGAATACTTTGCCGTAAACAGGGGACACAATCGTTCCATCATTTGGCACGACCGCAAAGCCGTCACCTGTCATACGTTCTGCAAATACCGGATCGGGAACCGTCGAGATATCAACCAATTCGCCGTTAACAGGCATTACAATATCTTCTACAATAATGGTTTGTTGTTCTTCTCCAGCTTCCTTCTCCTCTTGTGGAGCAGGTTGCGCCGGAGCTGGTGCAGGTGTACGTCCAGCCATGATATCAGCCATTTGAGATTTAATGGTGTCGGAACGTGTACCGAAAATTGCCTGTACATTGTTACCGACTTCAAGGACACCCGATGCGCCAAGTTGTTTCAGACGAGCTTTGTCAACGTTTGATTTCTCATTAACCTCGATCCGAAGACGTGTGATACAAGCATCCAGATGCTTGATATTCGATGAACCGCCGAAAGCTGCCAAAATGTTGTGTGGGAGCTCATCACTACTACCAGTTGCTGCGCCATCCACATTTTCTGTGGCTTCTTCACGCCCTGGTGTTTTCAAGTTGAATTTCCGTATGATGAATCGGAATCCGAAGTAATAAATAACTGCCAAAATCAGACCGACGATGATTACATACCACCAAGGCGTACGGGTTGGAATAATCCCGAAAATCAGGAAGTCAATAAATCCGCCTGAGAAGGTCATACCGATTTTGACATGTAAAATTTGCATGGTCATAAATGACAGACCTGCGAATATACAGTGTACTGCAAACAGCAGTGGAGCTACGAACAGGAAGGAAAATTCCAGTGGCTCCGTAATACCTGTCAAGAACGAAGTCAATGCTGCTGAACCCATAATACCTGCTACATATTTTTTGTGTTCTGGTCTTGCTTCATGGTACATCGCAAGCGCTGCTGCTGGCAAACCGAACATCATGAATGGGAATTTACCCACTTGGAACGTACTTGCTGTCAAAGCCACTCCGTCGCGAAGCTGGCTGAAGAAGATCTGCTGGTCACCGTGAACGGTTTGACCTGCTTTGTTAACATATTCACCAAACTCAAACCAGAACGGTGAATACCAAATGTGATGCAAACCAAATGGAATCAGCGCGCGTTCGATAACCCCGAACAGGAACGCCGACAAAGTCGGGTTGGAATACACCATAAAGTGAGATACTGCGTTAAGTCCTTGTTGAACTGGAGGCCAGATCAGAACCAGTGCTAGTCCGACAATAAGTGAGGATACCGCCGTTGCAATTGGAACGAAACGCTTACCCGCGAAAAAGCCCAGATACGAAGGAAGCTCAATTTTGAAAAAGCGGTTGTACATGGCTGCGGCCAGTATACCGATGATTATCCCGCCGAACACCCCGGTTTGAAGCGTTGGAATTCCCAACACGTTCGCATAACCCGGTATTTTTTGAGCAATCAGACCAGGTGTGACACCCACGGCTGTACCCAGAGTAATGTTCATAACGAGGTAACCGATGATGGCAGCCAAACCTGCTACACCTTCACCGCCCGCCAGACCGACGGCTACGCCGACTGCGAACAACAGTGCCAGATTATCAAAAACGATTTGTCCGGCATTCATCATGATCGTCGCAACCGATTGAACCCAGCCCGCATTTAATGCCGGAATGTACTGGAGAAAATCAGGATTGACCAGCATGTTACCGATACCCAATAAAAGCCCCGCAGCTGGCAAAATCGCTACAGGAAGCATTAATGCTTTACCGACACGCTGTAAAACGCCGAAAAGCTTTTTAAACATACCTTCCACATCCTTCTCTGAAATTTAGAACAGAGGCAAAACAACAAAAAAGGCATGAGCCGATTTAAGTATGTTTGAAAACAACCTTGGGATATAGCTTACCCCAGTAGGCTGTAAACAATCATAACTTAAAGCAACTCATGCCTGATCGAATCAGTAACACGTTAAATGTTCAGTTGTTGTCTTCCTCATTGCAGAATTGATTATAGCACCCCGCTAAATGCGAGGCAATACTTTTTTATTCCGGTTTTATCACTTTTTGTTGCTCCCCCTGCTCTTTGCGTTGGGACAACCGCTGCAGATGCATTGTCAAATAACTAACCTCAGCCGGATAAACAGGTTTACGTAGCCTTTTTTCCATAATCTTCGTCAGTTTCCAGGACAGCATATACATTTCTGGATATTCTTCATTCAAAAGCTTGTCCAATCGATAAATTTCCTGCACAATCTCTCCCCGGCGCACACGTTCAATCGCAAACCTCAGATGAGTCAGCAGTCGAGAATAATCAAGGGATTGGAGAGGAATTCGATAATCCAGTGTCGTCTCGACAACCTGAACCATATCAGCAATCAGACGAGAATCCTTCCTAACCTCGGAAATATGCTGGTTTGTCATGGCGCTATAAATATGCAGGGCCACGAATCCGATTTCATCTTCTCCCAGATCTACATTCATCTTATCCCTGATTAAAGCAACAGCCTGCTCAGCCATCTTGTATTCCTGAGGATATATTTCCCTAGTCTCATACAAAAACGGATTATGAATCGTAATTCCCTGTTTATGACGGTTGATGGAAAAAGCGATATGGTCAGTTAAAGCAATCAGAATGTGCTCATTTAGAGGCTTCTTTGCTTGAAGCTGAACAAGATGAAGCACCTCACCGATGACCTCGATGAGCTTTTCATCCAGCTCAGGAAGCAACCGTTTGTATTGCTCCTGTTCTTCATGGCTTTTTAATATAAATAATTTTTCAACTGAATCCAACGGCATAAGATCGCCGGGTCTGCGATTGAAACCGATTCCTTTTCCAATCACGACAACCTCATCATGCTCGGGGTGCATTCCTATAATCACATTGTTATTCAGCGCTTTGGCCACTTTTAGGCTGCTCACATCCGCACCTCTTTTATCAGAACCTTGATCCTAAGAATTATAGCATGAAGCTCAGAGGAATCCACGTTAAAGTACCAAATATTCGGCTAAAGGTCAATAAAAAGAAAACGCTTTTCATCACATTGCCGGAAAATGCTGTGATGAAAAGCGGTCTTTTGGTTAGGGATAGAAGCTCCCAAAGACTTATCGTTATTCTTTATCTGTTAGTGCTGCCTCCACCGAGGCTGGAAGAGGCTGCTTGTTCGCTTCACCGGAGGACGGCACGGAATGAAGGCCTTTTTTCCCAGTGGTCAGCCCCTTGATTAACTGCTCCACATCAATACCAGATACACTTTTCAGCATCTCGGGCGCCGTAGCCATCAATTCGGTGACATAATTGCTGACACGCGCTGCTCCTTCTCCTTTTCCCGTATCAACTACGGTGAGTTTATCGATGGACGCAATCGGTTCGGCAATACGTCCAGCCAGCTCAGGCAGCATTTTTACGATAATATCGAGCACGGCAGCCTCTCCAAACTTCTGGAACGCCTCCGCCAGTTTTTCCTTGGCCTCCGCTTCTGCAAGTCCACGCAAACGGATGACATCTGCGTCTGCCGTACCTTTGGCGCGTTCGGCATCCGCTTCTGCTTGCCCGTTTAGACGTTTTTGTTCAGCTGACGCTTTAGCCTGTGTCTCAATCGAGTATTGCAGTGATTCAGCCTCACGCATTTTACGCGATTTATCTGCTTCCGCCGCTTGTTCGACCGCATACCGATCGGCTTCTGCCTTCTTTTTCACTTCCGCATCATATTGCTTTTCACGTACCTGTATTTCCTTGGATTGAAGGTCAATTTCCCGTTCTTTGCGCACCAGCTCGACCTTCATCTGCTCCTCGACGGCAGTCTGCTTGGCACGGGCCTCCTGGATGTGATAAGCCTGATCGGCTTCTGCCTTCGCTGTATCCTGTTCTTTTTTAAACGAAGCCACTTTCAGTTCTTTCTCTTTGGCTGCCTCGGCAATGTTGGTATCTCGCAGCAGTTCGGCCTTCTGGCCTTCCTGTTCCGCACGCGCCTTCTGAATCCGGGCATCCCGCACAGCTTCTGCTTCCGCAATCTCAGCATCCCGTTTCACAGCGGCAATTCTCGGCTTACCAAGCGCATCCAGATATCCGTGCTTATCACGCACATCTTTGATGGTGAATGAAACAATTTGCAAGCCCATTTTTTTTAGATCACGAGCAGCCACGCCCTGTACTTCCTGCGCAAACCGATCCCGATTACGATATACTTCCTCCACTGTCATCGAGCCGAGGATTGCGCGTAAATGCCCTTCCAGCACTTCCTGAGCCTCTCCCCTAAGAGCCTCCAGTGGCTTCCCGATGAACTGCTCGGCTGCTGTAGCCACATCTTCAATAGAACTGCCGACCTTGATGATCGCCACACCATCCGCAATCACGGGAACTCCTTGCTCCGTATACACTTCCGGTGTGGTTACGTCCAGTTTATGGGACAACAGAGAGATGAATTCGGACTGCTGGAAAATAGGCCAAATGAAGGCCCCCCCGCCGCGTACAATTTTAATTTTACGTCCAGAGTCATCCTCGGAAATATTTTTATTTCCCAGAAAAGAACCCGTCACGATCATCCCTTCATCCGGCCCTACCGTTTTGTAGCGGGCCCAAAAAGCGATCCCTAATATGACGATAACGATAACAACAATCCCAGGGACCAGCACAATATCTTGCAAATTTGACACTCCCGATCACGCTCCCTTCAAGTTAAGCGATTGCGCCGTCTAGGTGTCCAGGTACGCTACGCGGACGACGCCCTCTGCGACCTCAACCACGACGATACGGGTTCCCGCAGCAAGCGGTTTGTGATCAAAGCTCGATGCTGTATGTATGGTGTTGCCTGCACCCAAGCGGATCATAACCTCCCCGTAACCAACCTCAGGAACAGGAATGGTGACCTCACCAATCCGGCCAGTCAGCTCACGCATGGAGAAGCCGCTGGATACCTCCGAATTCGCCATGGGTTTGATAAACGCAAAGAACACGAGTATTCCGATGACAAACGAAATCCCTAAAGCAAGCACGACGACCCATCCCGTGCTCAGCCCGGTATACTTTGTCAGCAGTACTCCAGCTCCGCCAAAAGCGGTCATGGCTCCAAGTAAAACGACAGGTCTGAACCAATCAAGGCCCGGCAGCTCCAATGCACCATCCAGCCAACTACCGAGTACATCCCCGATCAGCACACTGACCACGGTAAAGATAGCGCCCCCTGCCAATAGCCACCAAAATATGGTTTCCATGCGACTCCTCCTTCCATGTACCTTTTCAGTCTGGTTTCCAGTCTATAACTATGTTTACGTATTCAACCTAAAAAAGTTTCAAAATTTTCCTCCAATATCCCAAATCAAACCCAAAAAAGCACGTTCGTACGTCTAATGACGCACAAACGTGCTTTAAATGATACAAATGTCGTTTTACAGGGATGCTTTGTAAATTTCGACTACATCTTCGCGATTGAGCTTGTTAAAGCCACCAAAAGATCCGAATTTCACAGCTTTATCAGCCATAACATCGATTTTGGACGCATCAATCTCGTAATCAGCCAGACGGCTTGGTGCACCAATCGAGTTCCAGAAATCACGCAACGCCTGAATACCTTCCAGCGCCACTTCCTCATCACTCTTGCCTTCTGGGTTTACATGGAACACATTGACAGCCAGTTGTTTGAAGCGTTCAGGCTTCACATGCAGATTGTGTTTCATCCAGTTCGGGAACAGAATAGCCAGTCCTCCACCATGTGGAATATCATAAACAGCAGACACCGCATGCTCGATATTGTGAGTAGCCCAGTCACCTGTCAGCCCCATGTTCAGGAAGCCGTTCAGCGCCATCGTACCACAATACATAATTGTTTCACGCAGCTCGTAGTTTTCCAGATCGTTGACCAGACCTGGAGCCGCGTCCATTACCGTACGCAAAATCGTTTCGCACCAGCCAAGTTGGACCGGAGTATTGGATTCCAGATGGAAATAATGCTCCAGCGTGTGTGACATCATATCTACGATTCCGTAAACCGTTTGATTTTGCGGCAGTGAGTATGTGTTCACTGGATCAAGAATAGAAAACGCAGGGAACGCAAATACGCTGCCCCAGCCCAATTTTTCCTGTGTTTTTTCATTTGTAATAACAGAACCCGCATTCATTTCAGAACCAGTGGCTGCCATAGTTAAAACCGTACCTAATGGCAATGCTGCCTGTGGTGCCGCTTTACGCTCTGCAAAATCCCACATGTCGCCATCATATTTTGCACCAACAGCAATGGCTTTGGAACAATCCAGCACACTACCGCCTCCTACAGCCAGAACGAGGTCGATTTGATGTGTTTTACACAATTCCACGCCTTTATGTACTGTAGATAAGCGAGGATTCGGTTCCACACCAGCCAGTTCCGTTACCTCTGCACCGATTTCACCAAGCAAACCTATTACATTATCATACAAGCCGCTGCGCTTAATGCTGCCGCCGCCATATACAAGCAATACACGTTTACCATATTTAGGAACTTCACGCTTGAGAGCCTCCAATTGTCCTTTACCGAAGATCAATTGTGTAGGATTATAAAATTCGAATGCTTTCATCGCAAACGCTCGCCTCCAATAGTTCTAAAGTTTAATATTAAGAAACTACTCTATTATAACCTTTTCGGTTACAGGAAACAAATCTGCTTTGTTTTCAGAAAAAAACCACACTCCTTGAGGAGCATGGTTCCATGTCATATCTTGGGAGGGTTCTCGTAGTATAGTATGTGCTTCGCAAGCAATTTTATTCTCCCAAAGTATATCCCAATTGTTTCATAAAACGACCAAAGGCCTGCTGTCCGGACGGATTCCGTTTATATACTCCTGCATGCTCTAAAATTTCACTGAATTTCAGTCCAACCTCATTTTGTATGGTACGAACAGCCGTCTCCTTGTCAGGCAAACGACCGAACCGAGTGTTTAACTGGTAAATCCAGTCTGCATGCTTAAACAGCGGATGTCCTTCTTGCTGTACAGCCACAGCCAGTTTGTCATCCCCACACAAAATATCTGCAATTCCATCCAGTTCATCCTTGAGCCGCCCCGGTAATATGGCAAGTCCCATAACTTCGATCAGACCGATATTTTCCTTCTTGATGTGATGCATCTCGCGGTGAGGATGAAAAATACCTTCCGGGTACTCTTCACTCGTTCGGTTGTTGCGCAGTACGAGATCCATCTGATACCTGCCTTCGGAATCACGGCGCACAATCGGCGTCACAGTATTATGCGGAATCGTTTCCCCCTCTTGCTCTGTATGAGAGAGGACATCAGCTACAGGATCACTATAAGCTTTCCAGGCTTCAAAAGCAGCATTTCCCGCTTCCAACAGCGCCTCGGCATCTGTTGACGTAAAACGGATGACCGACATCGGCCAATTTACAATCCCTGCTGTAACCTGCGGGAACGCTTCATTATGGTATACGCCGTCCACACCCGCTTTTTCAATTGGGAATGTATGACGACCACCCTGAAAATGATCATGGGTCAGAATCGATCCGCCGACAATCGGCAGATCCGCATTGGAGCCAATAAAATAATGCGGAAACGCTTTCGTAAAGGCCAGTAATCGGCGCAGTGTATCCTTCGTGAGCTTCATCGGTACATGATTATGATGGAACACGATGCAATGCTCGTTGTAATACACATAGGGTGAATATTGAAAAAACCACGGTTCCCCATTCAATTCCACCGGAATGATACGCAAATTTTGACGGGACGGATGATTTACTCTTCCTGCATATCCAACGTTTTCACGGCATAATTGACACTTGGGATAAACAGGCGGCGGCAAAAGCTTCGCCATCGCAATTTCCTTGGGACTTTTTTCTGGCTTGGACAAATTAATCGTAATTTCCATATCTCCGTAAGATGTCGACTGATTCCAGTACACATTGCTGGCAACCCGATCCATTCGGATGTAGTTCGAATCGATAGATAATTGATAAAAAGCATCTGTCGCCGCCTCTATGCCACGTTCAGTCTTCGTTTGATGAAAGTCACGGATAACTTCAGATGGTCTCGCCATCAGTAGGCCCATAATTTTGGAATCCAGCAAATCACGATACGTATCTGTGTTTTCGGGGATAAGGCCTATGGCAAAACCATAATCTATCAATACATTAAGCACAGGCTGGAGGGCTTCAGGGGCCATAATGCCCCCTACATCCCTACCTGAATAAGGCTCGGAAAAACCAAACTGATCCAATAACAAATTACGGCTGTAATCTGTGTCTTGCGGACCGATCAAGCCCTTATTTTGTGCGAATGCAACCAGTTGCTCCACCGCATATAGAGCCGACTGCTGTACAGTTTCGTCGATGTCATGGGCCAGATGCCGGGAATGTTCCCGGCCTTGGCCTTTATCTGCAGATTGGCGCTCGCTCATATGTCATCGTCTCCCGTCTATTCGTCGCCGTAGCCGTGAGGGTGCGACTGATGCCATCCCCATGCTCCGCTAATAATATCCTCCAGTTGGGTACGCGCTGGACTCCAGCCCAACACCGAACGAGCCTTGTCAGAAGATGCAACCAATATCGCTGGATCGCCTGCGCGGCGAGGTTCTGTCACAACTGGAATCTCGAGCCCGGTGACCTTGCGTGCTGTCTCAATTACTTCTTTCACAGAGAAGCCCTGTCCGTTGCCCAGATTGAACACGTTGCTGTCATTGCCTTCGCGCAAATAATTTACTGCACGCACATGAGCATCCGCCAGATCACTTACGTGAATGTAATCCCGAACACATGTGCCGTCAGGTGTCGCATAGTCCTCACCAAACACAGCGATGTGTGGACGCTGTTTCAAGGCTGTCTGGAGCACCAATGGGATCAGATGACTTTCTGGTCGGTGATCTTCGCCGATCTTGCCGCTCTCATGCGCACCAGCCGCATTAAAATACCGTAAAGACACATATTTGATGCCTAAAACTTTATCAAACCACGACATCATGCGCTCCATCATCAGCTTTGTTTCACCATACACGTTGGTTGGCTCTGTACGGTCACCCTCTTCAATCGGCACCTTTTCCGGTTCGCCGTAGGTAGCCGCAGTAGAGGAAAATACAATTCGGCGCACTCCGGCATCTTTCATCGCCTCCAACAAGCTCAGCGTGCCAAATACATTGTTGTCGTAATATTTACCAGGATTTTGCATACTTTCTCCAACCAGCGAGTTGGCTGCAAAATGGATAACTGCATCGATACTATTTTCAGAGAACAGTTTGGACAGTAATTCTTTATCCCTCAAATCCCCTTCATACAACTTGCCCCCAAGCAACGCTGCTTTGTGCCCTGTTTGCAAATTATCCAGCACCACAACTTCTTCTCCCAGATTCAACAATTCTGCTACGGTATGTGAACCGATATATCCAGCTCCACCTGTTACTAAAATGGCCATGTTATTCGTCCTCCTTCAGTTCTTTAACTCCGTCTCCTGCCTTGCATACATAAAAGCTGGCTTCCAGCCCTGTGCGGGTCTGATAAGCTTCGCCGACTTCCTTCACAAAACGTTCAACATCGTCCTCATGAACCAACGAAACCGTACACCCTCCAAATCCAGCTCCCGTCATACGAGCACCCAACGTGCCAGGAATGCGTCGGGCTTCTTCAACCATGACGTCCAGCTCCGTGCAGCTGACCTCATACAAATCGCGTAATGAATCATGAGAAGCATTCATTAACTGACCAAAAGCTGCAAGTTCATTCGCCGCGAGAGCATCGACAGAGGCCAATACACGAGCGTTTTCCTCCACCACATGCTGTGCCCGCCGACGCACTGTTTCGTCCGTGATGTGGTGCTGAAGCTCTCCGAAACGCGTCTCATCCAGCTGAGCGAGGTATTCCAGTGACGGCTCCTGCTGCTGCAAAATGGACAGTGCTTCGGCACATTGGCTACGACGCTCGTTATAGGCCGAGTCCACCAAACCGCGACGCTTATTTGTATTGCCGATCACCAACTTATAATCTCCCGTACGGAATGGAACTTTGCGGTAATCCAACGTATCGCACATCAGTAGAATTGCATGATCAGCTGCTCCGTTCGCTACAGCGAACTGGTCCATAATGCCGCAATTGACACCAACGTAATTGTTTTCTGCTCGCTGGGACAACAAAGCGATTTCGACCGTATCTGTTTTCTGTTTTTCAATAGTGAGGAACGCGTATCCTGTAACAACCTCAATGGAGGCTGAAGAGGATAATCCAGCACCGTTCGGTATTTCTCCGTGATAGAGCAGGTCATATCCCTTAGACGGATAAACTCCCTTATCAGCTAGCTCTACCAACACGCCCACCGGATAGTCCACCCACTCATCCGTTTTGTTTTTACCTATTTCTCCGCGGGAGATAGATACTTCATACGACAGGTTTGTCGAAGCAAAATGAATCTCATCATCATTACGCGCACGAAGGATCAGCGTCGTTCCAAATTCCAGCGCAGCCGGGAGTACATAACCACCATTATAGTCGATATGCTCTCCAATCAGATTGACACGTCCAGGTGCATGAAATATCCGCAGTTCATTGCTGCTTTCACCATATTTTTTAATAAAATGTTTCTTTAATTCAGTAGAGTTCATATCCGCATCCACCTCGTATACCGTTAGTAAAGGCCACCTGATTTCCCTGTAACATCTTAATCAGGTTGACATCTCTTATGATTTCAGTATAAATGAAAGCGTCACACAATGTAATGCATCCATGTGTTTAAGCTATGGATAAATGTGACTTGGATATGTACAATGTAAGTATACCGCATACGCTAAACTATTCACAAATGCAGGAAGGATGACCCTATTTTGCAAACGCATTCATATAGTTATGCTGTCGCCTCTAATCCAGTGTTTTATGAAAATAGCCCACTGCATGTGCTTTTTGCAGGAGAGAGCCAAACCAAATCCGGTCATGCCGTAGGGCCGAAAATCTATGATTACTATCTGCTCCACTTTGTAGAATCGGGCAAAGGCATCTTCCGAACGGAACAGCACACATATCAGCTTGAAGTAAACGATTTTTTCCTTATCCATCCTGGTCAGCTGGTGAGCTATACCTCTGATGAAGAGGAACCGTGGCGTTATCGTTGGTCTGCGTTTACTGGACACCATACTGAGCAGGTGGTGCAGGAGGCAGGGTTGCGTGTTCACCAGCCTGTCTTCCATGCTTCCGATCAAAGTCCAATCCCCGGTTATTTGAAGCAAATGCAATTGGCCTTTTATAGCAGAAAATCTAGTTCTCATTTATCAGCCTTGGGCTATTTGTATCTGATTATGGGGGAAGCAGGCAATTACCTGAGCGACTGGACTGATCCGTCCGGGGCGGATTCACAAATTCAACGTACAGTCAAGCAGATGGTGCAATATATGTCCACTCAGTACGCACATCCCGTTTCCATTGAGCAAATGTCTGAAGGACTTGGTTATAACCGTGCGTATTTGTCACGGATATTCAAAAAGGAAACGGGCATCTCCCCCGTCACCTATCTGCTTAAGCTAAGAATTGACAAATCACGTCAACTGCTGCGTGAGCGTCCTGAACTATCGGTAGAGCAAGTGGCCGCTTCGGTCGGACTAACTGATGCCTTATATTTCTCACGTCAATTCAAGCGCTTCTGTGGTCAGTCTCCAACCGAGTACCGAAGCAAGGTTAAGCAGTATCCACAGTCGTAAAACAGACTTAAACAGCCCGCATCCTTTAAACGGATACGGGCTGTTAATTTATATTGTATAAGAGAACACGAAATTAGGCCGATGACTACAAATTAACTTTCGCCATTAGGCTGTGCCGCCGTCCTGTCAGTTCCCGGCATTCAGAATCGAATCAATCCGATCCAGTTCCTCCTGAGAAAAGTCCAGATTGGATAAAGTAGCAACATTTTCTTCAATTTGGCTTACACGGCTTGCCCCAATCAAGACAGAGGTCAGACGTTCGCCGCGCAGAGCCCAGGCCAGCGAGAATTGAGCCAAACTTTGTCCGCGTGCAGCAGCCATCTGATTCAGGGCGCGTACCTTGCGAAGTGTCTCTGGCGTCACATGGTTCTCATTCAGGAAAACCGATGTACTCGCTGCACGTGAATCCTCAGGAATTCCGTTCAAATATTTATTGGTCAGCAATCCCTGCGCCAGCGGGCAAAAGGCAATGCTGCCTACCCCGTTTTCGTCCAGTACATCTTGTAATCCATTTTCAATCCAGCGGTCAAGCAAGGAGTATTTCGGCTGATGAATCAGAAGCGGTGTTCCCAGTTCCTTCAGAATGCGAGCTGCTTCCGCTGTTTGCTCCGCACTATAATTGGACACACCCACATACAGCGCTTTGCCAGAACGTACGATATGATCCAGTGCTCCCATCGTTTCTTCCAGCGGCGTATCAGGATCAAATCGGTGAGAGTAGAATATATCGACATAGTCCAGCCCCATCCGCTTCAGGCTCTGATCCAGACTAGATATCATATACTTGCGAGATCCCCAGTCTCCATAAGGCCCTGCCCACATATTGTAGCCCGCTTTGGTGGAGATGACCAACTCATCCCGGTACGGTTTCATATCACTGGCTAAAACTTGTCCAAAAAATTCCTCAGCTGATCCCGCAGGAGGGCCATAGTTATTAGCTAAATCAAAATGCGTAATTCCCAGATCAAAGGAGCGGGTAATCATGCTACGGCCATTCTCCGCGTTGTTAATCCCGCCAAAATTGTGCCACAAGCCCAGCGAAATAGCGGGCAGTTTTAGACCTGATCTCCCTGTACGGTTATATTTCATACTTTCATAACGATCTTCGCCAGCTAAATAAACCATGCTATCCCAGCCTCTCTCGAAACATTGTAATGTCCATCACAACATCATCATAGCGCTTTTATCCAGGCGTTGACAAGAAAACGATTACAAACCTAATTGATGAGCAAGTTTTTCCATAACTTTACCGATTGGATCAGTGATTAAAAGATCCGCCTTATGATCATACGAGGTCGGATCTGTATTCAACAGCACCGTATGTTTACCACGAAAATAAGTAATCAAGCCCGCAGCGGGATGTACTGTCAGCGACGTTCCTCCAATTAACAGCAGATCAGCCTGTGAAATAGCCTGAACGGATTGAATAATGGTATCCTGATTCAGCTCCTCCTCATATAAAACGACATCCGGTTTGATAATTCCTCCATCTATCGGACATTTGGGTACAACCTCAGAGCTGTTCATCACTTCATCTAGACTGTAAAAGCGTCCACATTCCATACAGTGGTTGCGATGTACCGAGCCATGAAGTTCTAGTACATTCACACTACCTGCAGCCTGATGTAAACCGTCAATATTTTGGGTCACAACCGCTTTTAGACGGCCTTGTTTTTCCAATGACGCGAGGAAATGATGACAACCGTTCGGCTCCGCATCGGGATGCAGCATTTTGCTGCGATAGAAGTCGAAGAACACCTCAGGATGCTTCACAAAAAATGAACGGCTCAGCATAACCTCAGGGGAATAAGGCAATTTCTCCTCACTTTGATACAGGCCTGCTGCCGAACGAAAATCCGGAATACCGCTTTCCGTCGATGTGCCTGCTCCGCCGAAAAAAACAACATTCTGCGATTGCTGTATCCATTCCGCCAACGTATTAACTTTCATACCCTACGCACCTCCAGTTCTTCATATCCACGAACAACCTTATCCGCATCCAGTAAATGACCAGAACGTTCTGCTTCTGGCGCAAATCCAATAGCGAGCCGCACTCCGGCACGCTTGCCCATCTGCATGTCCCCATTACTGTCTCCGATGACTACCACGTCCGCCGGCGACAATCCTAGTAATGCGCAGGCTTTTTCAGCCATTTCCGGGTCAGGCTTACCGTATGTAACCCTATCATGTCCGATAATCTCGTCAAAATAAGATGTCAGCCCCATCCACTCCAAATGCTCCTGTGCAGCCTCGGTACTGTCAGAGGTCACAACTGCCAGCTTCAGCCCGGCATGGCGGCTTTGCTCCAGCAATGTCCGCAATCCTGGAAACACCTTCGCTGCCCGATGTCGCCGAATATCAGCCATCGCCGTTTTATTAAAGTCGCGGACAAGCCGCACAGCCTCATTCCACGGTACACCAGCAGTATAAAGCTGCCAAGCCAGTACCCCTGTACTTTCGTCCACCGTCCCCACGGCCAGCGGGCCAGAAGGATCGTAACCGATCACACGGCCCTCCTGATCGTGAACAGTACCTAGAACGGTACCTTTTTCCACCGTAAAACCGGCACCCGCCACGGCAAGATGCTGCTCCATCATATCCAGTATAGAACGAGCCCAGGGGCCCCACAACTGAATAAAATCCAGCAACGTTCCATCTTTATCCAATAGAATACCACGGCATGGGTACCGCTCCCCCTGCACGATCAGCTCAGACATGCAGCATACCTCCTTTACTGATTCTTAGGAGCCACATCCACACTTTCTTTCATCCAGTCCTGTAAAGCCGTTACCGTCTGATTCCATTGCTCGACAGCGCTAATTTTTGCAGGATTATCCCCTTTTTGGGCACCATAACTGCCGAATTGAGCATGATTACCCCCTTCGACTGTAAAATACAGCGTGTTGGCTGGTAAATAAGTTCTACCACTTTGGACATTTTCCATCTGGACGACTCCATCATCACTTCCCAGTAGAGAAATAACAGGCAGATTTTTATCCTTTAAATTTCCTTTGTTATCCGGGTAGGAGGCAAGGAAAAATACACCTTTGACCTGATCAGGATGCGCAGCTGCATATCGGGCCGCCATCACTCCACCTAACGAATGACCTCCAATAACAAACGCTTCTTTCGGATATGCCTTTAGCACTTCATTCGCTAGATCCGGGGAGATCAATGCAAGGTTGAGTGGCATTTTTGCAATAATCACATGATGACCCTTTTCCGCCAGACGGCGTGCCAAAGGCGCATAGCTTTCGGGCTTCACCAACGCCCCTGGATACAAAATGACTCCAGCTCCGCTTCTTTTTACAGGCTCAAAACCAACCCAATGTTCTTGTTCATTTACTTTCACAGCATCCGCTACTTCGGCTAATGCAGCCGCCGCCGTCTCGTCAGGCTGATAAGGCGTAAATACCTTCCATGCTCCCCACCCTGCTATCAGTGCAATAATAATCAGGATGCCTAAGAGAACTTTCCATATTCTCCGAGGACCACGTGTCCCATATGAATTGTATGATCTTCTTGTTCTTCTTCTCATTGTAAAAGTCCCTTTCGTCTTTCGTACCTCGTAATTCGTAATTTGAATATAAAATGTGCCGCTGTATTCTCAGCGTAACTATAGCCTTGTTAGGGTAACATCGTTGCACATACAGGGTCAAATCAGCATACATTTCCAGGTATTAGCCCGTCTTTGTCTGGTGTTCAAGCTTTCGCCACACAATAAGGTTATGATAACGCTTACTATTGTGAATAAAATCACAATGATAAAGTCCAGAGTATCGTACCTTGTTCCTTGTAAAGAATTATTTTTTAAATAGTTTATTCGGCAGAAGCCGCTCGGAGGGAAACACATGACGACAAGCCATGATGTACAAGGGGAAAGCTTCTTTCTCAATTTGCGATTTCTGTTGATCATATGCGTATTTGCAGGAAATGCTCTGGAACCTCTAGTCGGTTCATTTCATATTGCTCAACAATGGTTCAGCTGGATATTCATGTTTCATATGCCGTTGTTTGTACTCGTTACAGGCTACTTTGCCCAAACATCTTTGACCGGATCTGCAGGCCGAAAAGTTCTGCTTCAGATCGGTATGCAATATCTTATTTTTCAATCGCTCTATTCGATCTTGGATGTTGCGCTCTTCCACGTTCCCCATATCCATCATTCGTTCTTTGCTCCTTATTTGCTACTCTGGTTCCTTGCCAGCCATATCTGTTGGAGACTGCTAATGCTGTCTTTTCAGAAAATACCACCTGTCCTCCAATTGGGTATATCCGTGCTGCTCGGTATCCTCGTCGGGTATCTCCCTGTGGATGGTATATGGCTGAGCGTATGCAGAACCTTTGTTTATTTGCCTTACTTTGTAGCAGGTTATCATTTGAATTATGCGGACGTTCGGCGGTTCTTCACAGCTCCAGTCCGCATAATCGCTGGCTTTATATCTCTTCTGCTTATGGTACTGGCGGGAACGTCGTATTTCGACATCCCGGCAGGCTGGCTGTATGGCAATATGACTTACGGTGAATTGGGCCATACCGAATGGTACGCAGGAATTTACCGCATCGGCATTTATGGAGTTCAATGGATAGCATCCATGGCGTTCCTAAGCTTTGTTCCAGCTGTCACAGGACGTATAACCGAGATGGGAAGACGGACACTATATGTCTTTTTACTGCATGGCTTGATCGTCCGTACCGTCGTTGCGAAGGGAGTCTACGAATATATAGACACTCCAGTGGAAGTCATGTTGATTGTAGTGTGTGCTGCTGGTCTGTGCTGTATGTTGACCATGCCTTGGGTTCGAACTGCAACACGACCTCTGATTGAGCCACAGGTAGAGTGGATGCTAAAGCCAGCTCCTTATCCCTTTAGACGGTCCGCGTAATTTTTTTATCCATTTTTTATTTAACATTGAACACGCCACAACCCACTTACAGACCAACATGTAAGCGAGTCTACCCCCTCTTTACTCCACTTGGAGCCTGTTTCATACAGGCGTGACGTGGTAAGTAAAGGATGCGCGCAACAAAAAACAACTTTTTTATTAAGGAGTGATTTGTAATGGCACGTAATCAAAATCAGGGGAAAATGAGTCGCGAAGAGGCAGGTCGTATGGGTGGAGAGGCTACTTCCAAGAAGCACAATAAGGAATTTTATCAGGAGATTGGTAAAAAAGGCGGGGAAGCAACCGCAAACTCTCACGATAAAGAATTTTATCAGGAAATCGGCAAAAAGGGCGGCGATGCTACAGCTGAGTCGCATGACAAAGATTTCTACAGAGACATCGGTCGTAAAGGCGGCAGAAATTAAGGTGTAATGTCCTCTTCCGCCCTCCTTTAACATAAAAACAAGCTTGAGCCCATCCGCTTTATTGCGGAATGGGCCCTTTCATATTTTACCTGATACGCAAACCTATCAGTATACATATTTCTAATAGAATCACATTCTAACCTCCTCTAAATGCAATATATAGACAAATAAAACTGGTCATATCTATATATTGTTGATTACAGAACACTTCTTGTACTTTTTCAAAATCTTCATATATGTAGAAAAAAGCTCACATCTATGATAGACTCTTTAGAAAACATCTGCGCTATTACGGCGTCCATTGAACGCCATACTATTTTTATACTTTGGGGGGAAACCAGCATCATGACAGCTAAGACGAAAATGCGTTCCGATATGATTAAAAAAGGCTTTGACCGCGCTCCTCACCGCAGCTTGCTGCGCGCAGCGGGTGTCAAGGAAGAAGATTTTGACAAACCGTTTATTGCGGTATGTAACTCGTATATTGATATCGTACCGGGCCACGTCCATTTGCAGGAGTTTGGCAAAATTGTCAAGCAAGCCATTCGTGACGCAGGCGGTGTACCTTTTGAGTTTAACACCATCGGTGTAGACGACGGCATTGCCATGGGCCACATCGGTATGCGTTATTCTCTGCCCAGTCGCGAAATTATAGCTGACTCTCTGGAAACTGTCGTGTCCGCTCACTGGTTTGACGGCATGGTTTGTATTCCTAACTGTGATAAAATTACCCCTGGCATGATGATGGGCGCATTGCGCGTTAACATTCCAACTATTTTCGTCAGCGGCGGTCCTATGAAAGCTGGTAAAGACAAGAACGGTCGCTCTATTTCCCTGACCTCCGTCTTCGAAGGCGTAGGTGCATATCAGGCTGGTAAAATCGACGATCAAAGCTTGCTTGAATTAGAACAATATGGCTGTCCGACATGTGGCTCCTGTTCAGGGATGTTCACAGCGAATTCCATGAACTGTCTCGCAGAAGCAATGGGTCTGGCTATGCCGGGTAACGGCACCATTCTCGCAGTAGCAGAAGAACGTAAAGAATTCGTTAAACAATCTGCACGCCAATTGATGGAATTGATTAAGCTGGATCTTAAACCACGTGATATCGTGACTAAAGAAGCTATTGATAATGCATTTGCATTGGATATGGCAATGGGCGGTTCCACAAATACAGTATTGCATACATTGGCACTTGCCCATGAAGCAGAAGTTGACTACCCTATCGAACGTATTAATGAAGTCGCAAACCGCGTACCTCATTTGTCCAAATTGGCACCTGCTTCCGACTATCATATTGAGGATGTTCATAATGCAGGCGGCGTAAGCGCAGTACTGAATGAATTGTTGAAGAAACCGGGCGCACTGCATGGAGACTGTATTACTGTAACCGGAAAAACCATTCGTGAAAACGTAGAGGGTCAGGAAATTCTGGATACTAACGTCATCCACAAACTGGACAACCCTTATTCCGAACGTGGCGGTCTGGCTGTATTATTCGGTAATCTTGCACCGCAAGGCTCCATCATTAAAGTCGGTGCAGTTGATCCTTCGGTTGGTGGTTATCACAAAGGTCCTGCTATCTGCTTTGATTCACAGGAAGATGCACTGGCAGGTATCGCCAACGGTAAAATTAATGAAGGACACGTGGTTGTTATCCGTTATGAAGGTCCAAAAGGCGGACCTGGTATGCCTGAAATGCTCGCTCCAACTTCACAAATCGTGGGTATGGGGCTTGGTGCTAAGGTTGGCCTGATTACAGACGGACGCTTCTCAGGTGCTTCCCGTGGTATCTCCATCGGTCATATTTCCCCCGAAGCTGCAGAAGGCGGACCTATCGCATTTGTTGAGGACGGCGATATCATCGAGCTGGACTTGAACAATCGTAAGATTGAGCTCCAGATTACGGACGAAGAATTCGAACGTCGTCGCGCCAACTGGAAAGGCTTTGAGCCGAAGGTGAAAACGGGTTACCTGGCGCGTTATTCCAAGCTGGTGACGAACGCAAGTAACGGCGGAATTATGAAAATCTAAATGCTTTGCTAAGATAGGACTACTTTATGAACGGCTAAAAAGCCTCTCGATCCCTGACAAAGGATCGAGAGGCTTTTTTATTAGGTCATCAGGGTTAGCCTATTCAGTCAGCTCGCTGTTGAGTGCATGGACATCATCTCTCTGAGCTGTTTGCTCAAGAGCTTCGTTTGAGCGGTGTGAGTCTCCCTGATGAAAACGTTCAAACAAGGTATCCAGTGGCATCACAATTATTTTTGGTACCATTACATCTTTTTTTTCACTCAATTTCTCTAAGCCCGAAGGATGGATAACACGAAATAACAGCTTAAGATATACAGTGGACACATGCTTAAACAATCCTTTGGGAAGCTCTCGAACTTGAAATCCCAACTTCTCTGGTCCCCGATGAATCATACTTACTGCATAGATCGCCTTTACACCTTTCATTTCAGAATCATGTACAATGCGTTGGGTCAGATCAGGAAGTTGTTTTTTTACAATCCGAATTAATTGAATAGCTAGATGTACCATCGACTTTGCCGTCGAACCCAATTGGAACAACTTTTTATTATCAAAATGAAGTTCGATTACCGGGTCCCCTTTTTTTAGCCACCTGCTGTTCTCCATATTTACATTTGGCCCATGATAGATACGGCGACGATAATAAAAGATCGTATCCTCCTGACTTACGGGACGAAGACGAAACAAAACATGAAATAGACGCTCATACTGAAGCCATCCAAATACCAGCGTTCTTTTATACCAACCCATACTGGACATCTCGGAGGCAGTAGGTTGATTGACAGACTGACGGCAAAACAATGTATCCACCCGCACGCTGCGTAATTGTCGTTCTTGGGCGACCCTCAGTAGCTTCTCCAGTGCGATTAGCATATTCTGTGGCGCTTCCGCGTCTGCCCCCAATGTCGTACCACAGTCATGGAGCAGCATCACCTCGCCACCCCTTAGCTTTTTAAGCATTCTCTCTGCCAATTGTTTCGCTCCAATGCTTGCCTTCCAGTCCCCGAACATGGAAGACCATAATACGATTCGACGACCATTGGTGTTGGAAATATCAAAGAAGTTCACTATCCCCCAAGGTGGGCGATAAAAGGTCGTTCCCTCGCCAGTTACTCGACGAATGACTGACTCTGTCTGGGCAATTTGTCTTCTAACAGTAACAGGCCGCATAAGCCAATTCGATTTGTGCACATAATTATGAATACCGATTAGATGACCTTCATCATGCATGCGTTTCAGAAGCTCAGGGTGTTTTTCTGCATTTATCCCAACAACAAAAAAAGTAGCTTTGGCATCAAAACGCTTCAGTAAATCAAGCAGCTGCGATGTATACACTGGATCAGGGCCATCATCAAAGGTGAGCGCATATTCTTGTTCACTTTTGCCGCGCCTGAACACCCGGAAACCAAATATACGACTAACCAGCGCCGGAATAAAAGCATAAAAAGTTGAAATGTAAAACATCCATAACAGCAAAGTCTGCACGTTTTATCCCCACTTTTCTATTCTGAACTCCCTAAGCAGGCTTCCTGAGGAAAACTCACTTACTTATATGTTATCACAATGACGTAAACATGCCGAGATTTCGCTACTTCATACGGTCAGCATTGAGGTCCAATTTAGTGTACAATAAATAAAAATCTAAAAGGAGTCGTTGTATCCATATGCTTCCATTGTACAAAAAATATTGGCGTACCGTTTTTGATATCGGTTTGATCGTATTAACCGTGTATTTAATTATGTTCGTATCCAGCAAACTGTATCAACTTGCCGCACCTGTGTTCCTTTCGTTCGTCGTGTTCTGGTGCATTGAACCTGCTGCCCGTTATTTTCATCGAAAAGGAATGAAAAAACCTTTTGCCTCCGCACTCTCCGTATTGCTGTTTATTATCCTTTTACTTGCTATTTTTTTCGGATTGGGTCTGATTCTGGTTACGCAATTTACGAAAGTCGCGCAAAACCTCCCACAGTATACTCAGATTATCCAAGCGGAATTCACGCGGTATCTTCATCTTTCTCAAGATAAAATCGCTGCTTTACCTCCGGGTGTTACCGAACGTGTGAATGAATATTTTGCGACTGCCACCACCATTGCTACGAAATGGGCACAGCTAGGCTTATCCTTTTTCATACAGTTCCTCAGTTCTTTCACTGTTTTTATGGGCAACTTTGCCATTGCAATCATTTTAGCGTTCTTTTTAAGTATGGAAATTAATCTTTGGAAGAGCATTGCCCGTAGTAAAACACCCAAGACACTAAAAACTGCTTATCTTTTTCTGAAAAACCACGTACTTAAAGCTATCTCCGCTTTTCTCAAGGCTCAAGCTCTACTGGTAGGGATTACCTTTGTTCTCGTATTTATAGGTTTACTCATTTTGCAAGTGGATAATGCCCTCTCATTGGCGCTCGTGGCAGCTTTGTTTGATATCCTGCCCTTGTTGGGTGTGCCTGTTATTTTTATTCCGTGGGCAGTGTATCTGTTCATCACAGGCAATACCGGCCTGGCTGTAGGCCTGCTTATTGTCATGGCTGTCACGGTGATCGTCCGCCAGCTGGCAGAGCCTAAAATCACTGGTAATTCCATCGGTGTTTCATCTGCCTATCTGATGCTTTCCTTTGCCATTATATCGTTGTCCATCTTTGGACTAGCCGGCTTAATTCTGTCACCCATTCTGATCATTTTGCTCAAGGAATTGTGGCAGCAAGGCTATCTGCAGCAATGGATTCGGTTTCCGACAGAGGAATTTGACGAGCCTCCGTTTATCGTTAAAATACAGGAGGAGGATCGTGAAGCTACTCGTGGTACTCAAGAGGATTGAGCTAACAGATCCATCACTTGACCAAACAGTGCTGTAGCTTGATTTGTAGAATCTGTTAAAGCATTTTGCACAAGGACGGCGACCGCATAACGAGGCCGCTCTATCGGACCATAACCTATAAACCACTGGTGATTTATAGGTTGACCGTTCTTCAAAGCTTGGGCCGTACCTGATTTGCCGGCCAGATTCCATGATTTATTACGCAACGAGGCACCAGTCCCCTGTGTCACAACCTTTTCCATTGCTTCACGAAGCGTGCGAGCCGTCGATGTATGAATCAAGCGGCTACCCTCAGGTGAAGGTGCAGCGTGAGTAGGTAGTTCCAGTAAGGTGCTACCATCTGCATAACTGATGCGTTTGACGACGCGTGGTGCATGTACTTGACCATCATGCAGCAAGGTGACGATGAGATTGGCAGCTTGGAGAGGCGTCACCAGCACATCACGTTGGCCGATAGCTGTCTGTACACGTACGCCCGGATCAGACGCGTTCGTATGGGGGCCGAATACGGCTCCCTTTTCTTCGTGATCCAGCGGTCTGAATTGAGGTAGTCCTGCAAGATTCCGCTCCTGCCAGCCCACAGTTCGGCCCAATCCCAGTGCAGAGGCTGTGGCCTGAATTTGCTCAGGATTAAGCCGTTCGCCGAGATGAGCGAACACACTATTACAGGATACGGCAAGCCCTTCCTCCAGGTTCAGGGTACCGTGTCCTTCTTTTTTCCAGCAAGCCAAACCGTACTTGCCATAAGTTCCATGACAATGGAATTGTTCCTGCGGTTGGACAACACCTGATTCAAGTGCAGCAGCAGCCGTAACCAACTTAAAAATGGAACCAGGCGTTATCGCCTTAAGTGCACGATTAGACCAGTCTGTTTTTTTCTGGGGATCAACATGACCGGGATTATAAAAAGGGCGAGACACCATCGCCAGTACATCCGCGTTGCCTGCATCGAGCACTACCACCGCCCCTTCTGCCAAATGACTAGATTCCGTCAGCTTTTCAATCTGTTCCTGTATAGGTAGATCAATTGTAGTCTGTACCTGTAATGGATAGTGACCATTGGATGGAGCACTGACACGCAGCGGTACATGAGCCAATGGACGACGCTGCGCATCTACAAATCGGGAGACGAACGTTTCACCGACGCCGCTCAGTAGCGGCTCCAGCGTTCTTTCCAGCCCGGCTGCCCCCATCGGCAGTTCACTCGCTCGGTCGGCACGTTCATACAAAAAGCCAAGCCATTGCCTGCCATTGGGGAAATCCCTGTAACGTTTCGCATAAGGTACAAGCTCAATAAGCGAAGGGGCTAACTTCAGCAGCTTGCCTGCTTCATGCGGATTGATTTGTACGGGCTCTCCGCGCCCATCTCGCCATATGAGCGGGGATTGCAGCCCTTTCCATCGTGTCAGTAGTTGCTTCTTATTCGTACGCAGTAGCTCGGCCAGTTCTTCGCCATGTAAAGCCGCTTTGCCATCTACATCGGGAAAAAGTACTGGCGTCCATACTACTCCGCCAGTCAAGGGTCGCCCATGCCGGTCCGTAAACTGTCCACGTCCAGAGTCGATAGAAATGCCCTCCTGTCGCTGACGTGCTGACATTTCCTTAAGCGAATGCCCCCCATAAACGGACATATGAATGCCCGCTGTCCCCTGAAGCCAAGCCAGTCGGAATAATAAAATCAGCAGTAGCGCCATCACCCCCAAGGCCATATATGCAATTCGACGTTTTCGTATGAAACTGCTACCACGCCTCGGCACACCCATCCTTCTTTCATCTTTTTTCCAGTAGTATGTCCTGTAGTTGAAAAAGAAAACCCACTCAACTTTTAACGTTGAATGGGTTAACCACGGAGATCAGTGACAATCCTGATTCCCATGGTTTAGTTATATCTACACCGTAAACCGCGAAAGCTGTTCCTTCAAGTTCACTGATACTCCTTCCAGTTTATCCGACAAACCTACCAGTTGATTACCAATATTGGCCTGTTCAGTGCTGAGTGAAGCGACTTCCTGTGAAGTGGCCGAGGATTGCTCAGCTACTGCACTTACATTGGTCATTGCCTCGGACAATGTGGTCTGTGATTCACTCAGATGATGAATGGAGGCGGTGACCGTTCCCAACCGAAGCGCGAACTCTCCCATTTGCTGCTGCACCGATTGGAAAATGTCCGTTGTTTCCTGCACGGCTCCCATCTGCTCCCGGAACAGCGGGTACACCTCAGATAACGCCTGTACCGTTTCATTCATCTCATTGACGATGTTATTAGTAATACCCGTAGCTGTGCGAATAGCTTGACGTGATTGTTCAGCCAGCTGCCGAACCTCATTGGCTACCACCATAAAACCACGCCCAGCCGTCCCCGCTCGTGCTGCTTCAATCGTCGCATTCAGTGACAGAATGTTCGTTTGTTTAGCAATATCCTGTAATACGTCCAGCACCTTAAAGACATCGGAAGTTGTCTTCTTCAGTACATCTACTTTGCCTACCAGAGCATGCGTAGTTTCTTCCGTAACCTTAGTCTTGCTCAATAGAGTTTTCAGTTGAACTGTCCCTTGTTCACTGGATTGTTCAACTTCTTGTGCGACCAGACTCATTTCATGATTGGAAGCCATAACCGTATCCATTTGCTGAGATATATTCCCGGTTAGTCCGCTGCCACGTTCGGCCTCTGTTGCCAAACTGGCGGCGCCATGAGCAATTTCTTCCGTTGCTGCTGCTATTTCTTTGGCTGAAATGGCTGTCTTCTTCGAGGCATCGCCTAGTTCCGTCGCTGTTTTCAGAACCTCCTGAGCTGAGGCATTCGTCTGCTCTACCAGCAATGTAATTTGCTCCATCATGATATCAAAGCTTTCTGACAACTGCCCAATTTCATCCTCAGCCTTATAGTTCGTTCGAATTTGCATGTTACCTTTGGCGCCTTCGACCATTAAATCCTTCAGGTGTGTCAATGGACGAGCCACGAGGCGCACGATCCACAGGCCAATGAACAATGCAATGAGTGCAGCCACTGCAGCAAATATCCAGGTCGTGGTTAGAATCCCCTTAGCGTCTCTCACCAGCTCAGATACAGGTACTACACCCACGAGAATCCATTTGGAAGTTCCCAGCGTATTATGAACTGTAAGCACATTTTGCTCTTTGCCATCTGCAACCTGCTCCATAATTTGATTTCCTTCAATCCCTTCAAGCTTGGAAACGTAATCCAGCTTTGTCTTTCCTCCTGCCAAGCTCTCATTGTTAGAACCTACAAACTCACCCTTGTCTGTCACAAGGCTAATCATACTGCCTGAGCCCAAATTAACACCTTTCAACTCGTCCTCCACCGCACTGGACTTTAAATCCATAACCAGAACGTAAGTCCCTCCCAACCCGGACATACTGTTCATGGAGCGTGCTAGGCGAAAGGTCTTGCTGCCATTGTCATTCACCTGTGTAGGTAACCAAACAATTCCCTTGTTTTTCAAAATATCCTTAAACCATGCTTCCTGCCGTACATCTTTTTGTGTTCCAGTGCCCATAGCAGCAAACTTGGTTTCTTCCGGGTACAAATACAATGAATCAATCGCTTTATTCGTAAAAGCAATATTCGTTAATTTCTTGTTTACTTCGCCCATAGCAACAAAAGATGCAAAGGGATTTTTATCTTGCTTTACAGCCTTTTGCAACTGATCACTTAATTCAGTATCAAAAAATACCTGTGTCGATGTGTCTTGAAAGCGCTCTAGAATAATGTCAAGCTTTTCTGAAGTTTGCTGAACGGTCTGCTGATAAGCCGTTGCTGCATTTTGCTCAATCGTACTTTTAGCCTTGTAGTATGAGAGCATCCCCAAGCTGACCACAAATAACATAATTGCCGCAAAAAAGATCAGAAACAACTTCATTCCAACCGAACGTATCGGATTATAGTTTTTGACCAAATGCATGAAATCTTTACTGTACCTTTCTGGCTTAAGTAAACGCTTTAAATTGTGTGTACCCTTACGAATCGCCTTAGCTAACCAGGGCGCAACCTTCGAAGACATCGCAACCGTTTGTTCCCCTTTATTCGTTGCTTTACTGCCTTTCAAACCCTGCATTTGATCCGTTTTCTTGGGTTGCCTTTTTACTGTATTCCCCTCTTTTTTCCGTAAACCCATTCCTCTCACCTACCACCATATAATTAGTTTCTAATTCCACGTCATCCATTATGTATCTATTATCTATATAACTTCTATCGGAACTATTCGACAAGGAATGTAGCTTTCCTTTGAGCATCGACTAAATTTTGTGAAACTTTTTTCCTAGAAAACTATTCAAAAAAAGGCCTCTCCAACCGATAGGAGAGGCTTTTGATTCTTTCACCTGTGACTTAAGGCTTATTTATTTCTTTTTACGCATCATATCAAAATACGATACGGGCTGATCTACCTTCATTCTAATTCGTTGAAGCGGGTGACGAGCAGCATCCAACTCGTTGCCTTCCTCATCCCAGATCGTTCCGACCGTTTGTTTGAAGAATGTTCCGTTCGGACCGAAAAATTCAATTTCATGACCGGGTTTAAAATGGTTCCGTTGTTGAATAGTTGCGATCCCACTCGCGGCATCGTAGTCCATGACTAGTCCAGCAAAATCATAAGGGACTGCCTTTTCTTCCGGCTCATAAATATGATCCTCATGATCCGGTGTATCGTAGAAAAACCCTGTATTCAGCGGACGATTAGCTGCCTTGTTAATTTCTTCAATCCATTCTGGTTTGAGCACATAATTTTCAGGATCAGCCATATAGGAATCAATCGCTTGACGATAGACATTCACGACCGTTGCCACATAGTGGATAGACTTCATCCGTCCCTCTACTTTAAAACTGTCTACACCTACATCAATCAGATCAGGGACATTTTCAATCATACATAGATCCTTGGAACCCATAGAAAAAGCATTATCACTCTCTTCAAACAATGGAAGCTGGTTAACACCGAGCTGGAACTGTTTCAGTGCATTGCTAACCTGTGCCTCTTCTTCAGATATCCAAACCTCACCTGGGCGGGCATCCTCAAACAGATCGTATTTCCAGCGGCAAGACTGACAACATCCCCCACGATTGGAATCACGGTCTGTAAAGTGATTGGACAACACGCAGCGGCCGGAAAATGAAGAGCACATCGCACCATGGACAAAAGCCTCGATTTCGATGTCCACATGCTTTTTAATTTCTTCGATTTCCTCCAGACTGGTCTCACGTCCAAGTACCACACGCGGTAACCCCTCGTTTTTCCAAAACTTTACCGCTTGCCAGTTCAGCGTGGACTGCTGTGTGCTCAAATGCACTTCCAATCCAGGAACAGCGCGCAATGCCACGGATACAATAGCCGGATCAGCGACGATAACGGCATGAATTCCCGCCTCGTACAGATTGCGCAAGTACTCCTCAATTCCGGCAATATCTTCATTGTGGGCATAGATATTGGTGGCCACAAGCACTTTAGCACCATACTTGTTCGCAAATTCTACACCTTCGCGCATTTCCTCAAAACTGAAATTATCGGCGTTAGAACGCAGACCATATTTTTGTCCACCAATATATACAGCATCCGCGCCATAGTGAACGGCAAACTTCAGTTTTTCCAGATTTCCGGCAGGAGCCAACAGCTCCGGCTTGTCCAAACGATTCCGTTTACCTATATATTTTCTCGCTTTGGTTATCGTCCCCATGACGTTCCCCCCTCTGTAAATTCATTTTAAAATTAATAAACCTGCTCTTTATAGAAAAATCCGAAGGAAAGTTCCCGTTCAGGATCTTGAAGACGGCGAACTTCATCCAGCCAGCTTTCATCATAAGCGTAAGCATCCGGGTCGGCTGTATAACTATCTATTGCTTTACGATAAGCACGAACAACCGCCTCATTGTAAGCCGTAGGCTTCAATAAGCCCTCGATCTTAAAGCTATGCACGCCCGCCTCCATTAGAATATGCAGGTCCTCCATGATGCAAAAATCATCTGAACTCATAATATGTGTCCCATTTATATCCTCGTAAATAGGGAACTTCTCTTCTTTCCGCTCTGCTTCAATCAGAAACAAGCCGCGTCCTCTACCCAAATCCCCTTCTACATTACGTCCCTGGTGCAGCATATAACTTTGAACAAGCTTACGCTTGGAGTGATAAATATTAGTCATGCCATGTACCTGAACCTGTGCTTCTATGTTCAACTTTGGTATCATTTCGGTAATTTCATCCATACTCAGCTCACGAGCCAAAATGACCCGGGAAGCCCCCTTTTCACCCCAATAGTTGGCGGTTGCGAAGTTGGTAGAGATCATCTCACCGTTCCAGAACAGCTTCAGATGCGGGGCATACTCCTTCACGGCCATAAGCACTGCGGGATCATTAAACTCAATGGCGTCTATGCCGCATCCAGCTAGGGTCTGCACATATTCGGGAATGAGCGGCAATAGCTCGTTCGTCATCAAATTCGTCATAGATACATATACCTGCGCCGCATGCTTGCGTGCTTCTTCTACCACTTCACGGATTTGGTCCGGTGTAAAATGTCCCGGCAGTCGCATTCCAAAGCGGTCATCTCCAATAAGTAATGCAGTAGCTCCAGCCCCCAGCATATGGCGGGCATCCTCCGGAGAGCTGGAAGTTGCCAGTAGTTCGGGTTTGTAAGCCATAGGCTCACCTCCTAATTTGTCTTACGGTTACTTACCTGAATGTTATGCAAATGTTCTTTATACGTTTTGGCAAACAAATGTTCATGTGTCCCGTCTTTTTTGGTCACATAAAATAAATAATCTGTAGCTTTCGGCTGTAAAGCCGCTATCACTGAGTTCAGACTGGGACTTGCAATCGGCCCTGGTGGAAGTCCCAGATGCAAATACGTATTATAAGGGCTTTCCACAGCCAAATCCTTGTAATACAGCCGTTCTTTTTGCTTGTCCAGCATATATTGAACCGTAGCATCAATTTCCAGCTTCTTACCCTGTTTGAGCCGGTTATAAATGACGCCAGCTACTACAGACCGCTCATCTTCCACAACCACCTCGCGCTCTACCAAAGAAGCAACCGTCAGCAGTTGATGCAGCGTTTCACCCCGCTGTTTCAGCTTGGCATCCAGATCGGAAACAGTCTCCAACCGCTTTTGTGTCTGTTCTAGCATCACCTGTATCATATCTTTGGCCGTGCTGCCCTTTTTCAGCTCATAGGTTTCCGGGAAAAGGTAGCCCTCCAGCGCATAGCGAAGCCCCGCCTGCTTTGGAATGTCCCGCACCAGCGCGACGTCAAAAGCGGACGGATCGTTGGCCAGCTGCAAAAATTGCTGCCGGTCTGCCAGTCCTTCCTTTTGCAGCTTATCAGCCATCTGTCTAATCGTAAAACCTTCCGGGATTGTAAAACGAATCATTTCCTCTTTGACAACATCTCCAGCCGATAACTTAGTAATCAACTGATCAAAGGTTGCGCCAGGCTGCGCCTCATATTTTCCGGCCTGAAATGCGCTTCCTTGCTGTTTGAATTTTACATAAGCCTTAAACACGAGCGCATTACGTATAAGTCCCTTTTGCTCCAGCGTATCTGCGATTGCCGATGTTCCTGTTCCCTGCACCACCGTAAAAGCAACGGGTTGTGTTTGGGGCTGAACAGGCTGCATGGCATTCCAAATATAGAGGGCTACCCCTCCTGCTATAATGATAAGCAGTAGCAACAACGTAAACATCCTCGTCCTTCGCTTCACATCCACCCAACTCCTTCACAGCCAAAAAGGGCGGACTGGTCCGCCCTTTCAGGTTTGATCTCATCGCTATCCAGACTTACAGTTCTTCCGGCAACGTACATTCATCGTACAGTTCGGAAATATCTTCCCACTCATCATCATCTTCAATGGTGGTGATAGAGATTTCGCCGTCTGTGGATGAGCTTACATGGTAAAGTTCATGTTCGCCAACAGCAGCCCCGGGTCTACGCAATACGGCGTACCGTTGCTCCCCTACCTTGAACTCTGCTTCCAATTCCATGCGAATCGCATGGCCCTGTTCATCCTGCAACTCTACATCGCCGTCGAACGTTTCCTTCAAATCAGAGGTCCAACTCAGGTCTTCACGTGAATAGCTCGTCATTTCCCGTCTTCCTCTTCCTCTTCTTCTACGAATGTATTAAAGGTCTCTTCGACGATTTCCCATTCGGCATCGTCTTGGATCACAAACAATTTAATATCATCGCCTTCTTCCTCGTAACGGAAGGCGTACACATCGGACTCATCAGCTTCAGGGTCCACTGGCGCAACCATCATGTACTTCGCTTCGGAACCATCTACCTCAAACTTCATAATGACCTCGAACTCTTCCTCGTTGCCCTCGTCATCGGCAATATAAATAATTTCCGGCTCTTCTTCCATACCCACTTGATTTTCAGCCATTACGAAATCCCCCTCACCTTGTACTGTGTGCGTCCAAATAGTTTTGCAAGATCAGGCTTGCGGCCAGTTTATCTACCACCTGCTTGCGTTTTTTTCGGCTGACGTCGGCCTCCAGAAGCGTACGCTCCGCCGAACGCGTCGTCAGCCGTTCATCCCAAAGGTGAACGGGTAAACCCAGTAACTCCTTGAGTCGGTTCGCAAACTCGATGCAAATCTCACCGCGTGGACCCACGGTTCCGTTCATGTTTTTCGGCAAGCCAACAACAACCTCGCCGACCTCATTTTCACGAACCAAATTTGCAATTTTACCGAACTCGCTGTCGTCACCGCGTCGTTCTATGACTTCCAATCCTTGGGCGGTCCAGCCGAAGGCATCACTTACGGCGACCCCAATTCGGCGATCCCCGTAATCCAATCCCATTACTTTCATGCCTGTCTCCTAACGATGCTTAGCAAGATAGAAACGAACCAACTCTTCAATCAACTCATCGCGTTCTTTTTTACGTACCAGGCTTCTAGCATTATTATGCCGTGGCACATAAGCCGGATCACCGGATAGCAAATAGCCGACAATTTGATTGATCGGATTGTATTCTTTTTCTACCAACGCATCATATACGGTCAACAAAATCTCCTGAGCAGAAGCTTCCTTTTCATCTGCCTTGACATTAAATTTGACCGTTTTGTCCATGGAATCCATTGTTGACACCTCGCTTCCACAAAACATGTGTACATGTTTATGCCAGCTTATTCTTTTACATCATACCATAAGCAAAGCCCTACAAGGAAATATCTAAGCCCGTTTTTTCCCAAAAATCTGCAAAAAATATCGAACTTTATCCTTGTGAGGCTGCCGCCACCAGTTCATGCGCACGTTGAAGTGCTTCATCCAGCTTGCTGGCATCCTTACCACCGGCTTGCGCCATGTCAGGTCGTCCGCCACCGCCGCCACCGCATACGGCAGCAATTTCTTTCACGAGCTTGCCTGCATGAAGTCCGGCCTTGGTATGCTCTGCCGGAACTGCTACGACAAAATTAACTTTATCGTCCATTGCAGCGCCGAGCACCAGCACAGCAGCCGGAAGTTTCCCTTTCAGTTCATCAGCAATCGCACGCAACGCGTCCATGCTGGAAGCCTGCACGCGCGCAGCCAGCAGCTGCACCCCGCCTGCTTGCACGACCTGATCGGTCAGCTGGCCTGCCTCAATAACGCTCAGCTTGCTCTGCAGCGATTCATTTTCACGGCTAAGGTCTTTAATTTGTTGCTGCAATGATTCGATACGCTTTGGTACCTCAGACAGCTTGGATTTTACAAGTCCAGCCGATACCTTCAACAGCTCTAATTGACCTTCCATATATTCAAAACCAAAACGTCCGGTCACCGCTTCAATACGACGTACACCTGATCCAATGCCGCTCTCGCTGACAAGCTTGAACAAGCCAATTTGCGAAGTATTGCTGACATGACAGCCACCGCATAGTTCAATGCTGTAATCGCCTACTTTAACGACCCGCACGATATCTCCATATTTTTCACCGAACAGCGCCATTGCTCCGAGAGCCTTGGCTTCATCAATCGGTTTCAGTTCAATATTAACGTCCAGTTGGCTCCAGATGGCACGGTTTACACGCAGTTCAATATCCGCCAGTTCTTCTGGTGTAATGCTTCCAAAATGGGAGAAATCAAAACGCAGACGCCCAGGCTCTACCAAAGAACCCGCCTGATTGACATGGTCACCCAGCACTTCTTTAAGCGCTTTGTGAAGCAAATGCGTAGCCGTATGGTTTTTCTCAATTTCTCCACGTGAAGCTTGATCAACTTCAGCTTTCACCGTATCGCCAACGTTCAGCTCACCAGCTTCTACAACAACCTGATGCACATGCTGACCTTGTGGCGCCTTAAACAATCCTTCGACCTTCGCGGTTACCGTACCTCCACGCAGCAAGCCTTGGTCACTGACTTGTCCTCCGCTTTCGGCATAGAAAGGAGTCACATCCAGCACGACCTGGCAAGACTGCCCTTCACTAACAGTGTCCACCAGTACATCTTCATATACAATCGCCACAATTTTAGACTCAGTTACGAGGTCATTATATCCAACAAATTCACTTTTAACCGCCAGATCGGACAAAGCTCCGCCCTGAATCTTCATGCTGGCGCTGTCCTGATGTGCATCACGGGCGCGTTTGCGTTGTTCCTGCATCGCTTCATCAAAGCCTTCACGGTCTACTTTCAAGCCCTGCTCGTCTGCATAATCCTCTGTGAGATCGAATGGGAACCCGTACGTATCATACAGTTTGAAGGCATCTGCTCCACTAATGACATTGCGACCTTCTGCCTTCGCCTGAGCACTGATATCGGACAAAATTGCCAATCCATCTGTCAGTGTTTCATGGAAGCGTTCCTCTTCCGTTTTGATCACTTTGATGATGAAATCACGCTTGTCCACTACCTCAGGGTAATACACACCCATGACATCCCCAACGGTTTCCACCAGCTCAAACATAAATGGACGGTTCATGCCCAGCATTTTGCCATAGCGCACAGCCCGGCGCAGCAAACGGCGGATCACGTAACCGCGTCCTTCATTAGAAGGCAGCACACCGTCACCAATTGCAAAAGCTACGGTACGAACATGGTCAGCAATAACCTTAAGAGCCACATCACTGTCCACATTTTCGTTATATTTCACTCCTGCCATCGCCGCTGTTTTTTGAATTAGTGGCTGGAAGATATCCGTATCAAAGTTGGAATCCACATTTTGCAGAATGGATGCAAAACGCTCCAATCCAGCCCCTGTATCAATATTTTTGTTTGGAAGCGGCGTATAGCTACCGTCTTTGTTATGGTTGAATTGTGAGAAAACGAGGTTCCACACTTCCAGATAACGCTCATTTTCTCCCCCCGGATACATTTCAGGGTCCGTCATGTCGCTACCGTAGGCTTCGCCACGATCATAAAAGATTTCCGTACAAGGTCCGCAAGGACCTTCACCGATATCCCAAAAGTTATCTTCCAGTTTGATGATACGTTCGGCAGGAAGTCCAACTTTTTCGTTCCACAGCTTGTACGCTTCCTCATCCTCAGGATACACAGTTACAGCCAGACGTTCCGGATCAAAACCAATCCATTTTGGATCCGTCAGAAACTCCCATGCCCATGTAATGACTTCTTCCTTAAAATAGTCGCCAATAGAAAAGTTGCCGAGCATTTCGAAAAAGGTGTGATGGCGGCGCGTTTTACCGACATTCTCAATATCGTTCGTCCGAATACATTTTTGCGAATTGGCGATACGTGGATTTTCTGGCTTCACACGTCCGTCAAAATAAGGCTTAAGCGGTGCCATACCCGCATTAATCCACAGCAGGGAAGGATCTTTATGTGGAACAAGCGGCGCGCTTGGTTCAATCACATGTCCCTTGCTTTCAAAAAACTCCAGCCATTTGGAGCGGATTTCACTAGCTTTCATATAAGTAGCCTCCTAATTATGGTGTCACTGGTTCCTGGCACAGGCCATAAAAAAACAGAAAAACGCCCCTGAACGGATCAGGGACGATTGTATCGCGGTACCACCCTGGTTAACGCCGTCCCCTCTGTACGAAATGCCCATGCGCAAGCTGCACACCAACATTTGCTTAACGGACGATCGATCGCCTTGTTTTCACTGGTAACGGGAGCATCCCGGCGGGTTCAGCCCGCACTTCGAAATGAGCTTTCCCTACTGGATAAACACATTTAAACATACTCAATTCAGTATATCCGTGTCATTTAGCCGTGTCAACGCGATATCAGACAAGATACATACGGTGTAAGGACAAAATCAGATCGTTTTCCGCTTCACGTAATAAGCAAAAAAATGTTGAAGTCCTACCTTTAATACCGCCATCACGGGAACCGCTAAAATCAAGCCGGTAATTCCCGCAATTTCACCACCCACTAGCAGAGCGAAAATAATGGCTATCGGATGCAGATGCAGCGTTCGTCCTACCACCTGGGGAGAAATGACATTGCTTTCCAACACTTGAATACAAGTGTTAACGACCACGACCAAAAGCACCATTTTGAAGGAGATTGTAGAAGCCATGATTACTGCCGGAGCGGCTCCCAAAAAGGGGCCCAAATATGGAACGATGTTAAAAACCGCAACCACTCCTGCCAGCAACAGCGCATAAGGCATGCCAATCAGCATATATCCGAGATAAGCCAGCACGCCAATAATGACGCATACCAGTAATTGTCCCCTGACATAGTTGCCAAGCGCCTGATCAATTTCCTTAAGTACCGTTACAATCGCCTTACGACGAGAACGCGGGAGGTAAGACACAATCGTCCGCTCGAACACATCAAAATCTTTCAAAATATAAAAAATGAGGAACGGTACAATGAATACATTGAACAGCATGTTGATCATCCCGCCGATGTTATCCATAAAGGTAGAAATTCCGGTTGCCATCCGATTCTCTAGTTGGAAAAACCATTGATTCATACCCGTTCGCACCCCTTGGGGCAAAATGCCGCTATCCATATTCGTCATTAATCCCTGTGCATGCATGGTCAGCTCAGGCAGATGCTCATTCAGCTCATCCAGTTGTTCAATAAACATCGGAATCAGGTTCATCAGAATCACAACGAGACTGGCCAAAAATACAGCATAGATGAGCAGCACAGCTACGCTTCGAGGCACCTTGCGACCGCCCAGCATATTGACAACAGGATTAAGTACATAGGAGATGATCATCGCTACCGCAAACGGAGCAATGATTGTTTTCAGAAATTCATACAAATGAAAAAACAAAGGTCGCAGCAGCCAGATAAAATATAGAATGACAAGTCCCAGCAGCGTCCATATTCCGTACCGGAACAGTCTACTTTTCGTTAATTGCTCCATTTCGTGCCCCCTTACCGGACTAGCCTTCTTTAAGTATATGCCTGTACCTCTACTTTAATCCTTCCCGCGAGTCTGGAATGCTCCATCGATTACCATTGTAAAAAAATGATGAAAACGGATGAAAATAATTAACAAAGTCATTCCATCTGACGATATAAGTACAAAGCACTATTTTAGGATTTCATATTTCTGAAACATCGGGGGTCATTACATGAACTTAAAAATCAAGCTTATTCTCCTTTTCACTTGCATTGTTATCGTTGCAGCCGGGCCTTTATCCGTTATTAGCATGACAAGTATCAAAAATCAGGCTAACCGTGACATACAAGAGCTTATGACTAGTAAAGCCACCGAAACCGTCAATCAGCTCGACGGATGGACCAGCGGCAATGCCAAAATTATCGAGACACTGGCTGCAGGTCTGGAATCGAGTGATATTTCATCAGATGCCAAAACCGTATCTCTGAAAGCAGCCTTTGAAAACTATAAAGATCAAAATATTTCCAACATCTACGCAGGCTTTGAAGATGGATCCTACTGGGATGGATCTGGCTGGTTTGAAGCTGGTTATGATCCTCGCGCTCGTCCGTGGTACAAGGATGCCAAAACCAAGGGAGAAATGTATTATTCCTCACCTTACACCGATGCAGGCAGCAATGACTTCACCATTTCTATTGCTAAACCTCTCAAAGATTCCAACGGCTCTATCACCGGGGTAGTCAGCGAGGATATTATGTTAAATGATATGACAAAAATCATTAAAGACATAAACCTGAACGGATTAGGCTACGCATTTCTGATTGACCAGAATGGAGTTGTGGTCGCACACCCAGACAGCAAGCTGGCCGGTAAAAACCTTAAGGATACGCCCGAGTTGGGTTCATCAACTGCGGCCCTGCTGAGCACAGCTTCGGGAAAAACAGACTATACCTATAATGGCAGTGACCGTCAGCTTTATTTTAAAAAGATGCCTAGCACTGGCTGGATTGTAGGATTGTCCATTTCAAAAGATATTGCTTTTCAGGAGTATTACTCCACTCGTAATCAGTTGATTATTACCGTTGCTATCATCTTGGTCGTTGCTATGCTGCTGGCAATCTGGGCGGCAAACAACTTTATCAAGCCAATTCGGAAGCTTCAAGTGAACGTCAAACGTATAGCTGAAGGCGATATGACAGCTCGTGTGGACATTAAGGGTAAAGATGAAATTGCCAGCCTGGGTACAGATTTTAATATCATGTCTGATAATCTCTCTCGCCTGTTGCGCAAGGTATCAGATACTGCAGGCGATGTCAGCTCAGCTTCCCATGATATGCATCAGCACGCTAAGGATACTGGAACCATCGCGTCACAAATCTCCAGCGCAGTTCAGGAACTTGCCCAAGGAGCGAGCGACCAAGCTGAGGCTGTATATTCCGGCTCTGAGAAGCTGACTCACATGACAGGCTCCATCGACCAGATTGGCGAAAGTGTCAAACGGACCCAAACTGCCGTATTCGAAACAGATTCTGCCGTGCTTGCAGGGTATGAAACAGCTGAACGTCAAGCGAAACTGGCCGCCGAGTCCAGACAAACGACGACTGCGGCAGGGGAAGCCGTAGATTCACTCACGCTAAAAACTCAGGATATTGAGCGGCTGGCCGGAGCCATCCATGATATCGCCGCACAAACAAACCTGCTGGCCCTTAATGCATCCATCGAAGCAGCACGGGCCGGGGAACACGGACGAGGTTTTGCCGTCGTCGCGGGAGAAGTGAGAAAGCTGGCTGAGCAAGCGGGCAGTTCCAGTGACAGTATCATGAGTAAGCTGGAAGAAATTAAGATTGCAGGAGTACAAAGCGCGGAGGAAATGAAGAGGGCTCTTGCTGTAACTGTAGAACAGGAGCACGCTGCCATTGCAACGAGACAGGCGTTTGAGTCCATTCGTGGCGCTTCTCAGCATATGCTTGCCCAAATTGAGGACGTTACAGCTGCCGCAGATGATCTCCGTGTGAATGCCGGGCATATTTCCGACGTCATTTCCAGCGTTGTCGCTGTTTCTGAGCAAAGTGCAGCATCTACAGAGGAAGTGGCCTCCTCTGTGCAAGAACAAGGTCATGCCATGAATAATATTGCTGACCTTTCTGCCAAACTCGATTCTCATGCAGATCTTCTATTGGAAGAGGTCAAACGCTTTAAATTGTAGAACTTACAATCTTCACAATAACGGTATACAAAAGAGGGTGCCCTCAGCCATTATGGCCGTACGGGGCACCCTCTTCGTTGTTTTTTATCAAGCGTTATACAACCTACTAAGCCGTATGTAGATCACACCTCTTAGTAAGCAGCCTGTCCACCTTTGGTGTCCAGCTTAGGAAGAAGCGTGAATTTGCGGCAAGTCCTGTTGTGCCATCTCATCTCCAAAGAATAGGTCGTCCAGCGAACTGAGCGTTCCATCCTCTTCCACTTGGTAGACAGACATTTTTTCACCATTCACCTGAAGTTCGATAAAGCATCCCCAGCAATAAAATTGATGGGAGCCAATTTTTCCGATATCTTTGGAATTACAATTCGGACATCTCAATAAACTCACCCTATCCATTAACAGAATATATGGCTTTTTCCAGACGCTGCTCGCTTAATGGGGGAACCATAACAGCATTTTCCCCGATGGACATCTCTTCGGTGCAGGGCAGCCATTTCCGCCCCTCTATAATATCCGATACAAAACCATCGCTGATTTCCAAGCCTATTATGTTATTGCCCATTTCCTGGTCAAAATAAACATCCGAGATGTGCCCGAGCATAAGCCCTTCCTCTGTTAGCACGGATAGATCCTTCAGTTTACAAGGTCCAAGCAAGTACGTATGTTGTATATCATGGGCCTCCATTTTACGCACAGCCTGCTGATTGCGAATCATGATCGCATCCTCACCGTAAGCAACGATGTCATCCCAAGCAACCATTTTCACGTGAGAAGAAAAAAGTCCCTTTCCTTCCAACTCGATCCCTGAGATTCGCCAATCCGCTGTCACCATAAAGTCATGTATTTTACCAATCTGCTTCCCGTCCTCCACATCGAAAACGGCAAGTCCGATCATATCTTGAAGCTTCATATATAGGGTGCCTCCTCATTCTGCAATCTGAACGAAGGTGCGGTCCTTTTCCTACATGCCTGTCAGACCTTGCTTCCGTTCATGCAATGAAATGGAAAACCGCCCCTCCCTTCTTATTAAAATGCGGAGAAATCCCTAGTACCTAGTACGCAGCCGCTTCCATATGGTTTCAATTTTCTTGGCCGTGTATTCCATTTCTTCCGTAGTATTACCCAAACCGAAGCTAAACCGAATCGCTGAATGTAAAACATCTTCCGGAAGATCCATCGCCTGCAATACATGCGATAGCTCTAAAGATCCGGAAGTGCAGGCTGATCCGCTTGCTGCTGCGATTCCTTCCATGTCAAGGTTCATCAGCATGGTCTCTGTACCAATGGCCGGAAAGCTAACATTGAGAACATTAGGTAAAGAATGATCAGGGTCACCGTTAATCACAAAATTTTGGCTACCCAGAGTGTCTTCCAACCCTTTAAGCAACGTCTGGCGAAGAACCGTATCGTGCGCTCCACGCTCCTCAATGGAAGCATTAGCAAGAGTTGCGGCTTTAGCCAGCCCCGTAATACCGGCGATATTTTCTGTTCCGGCACGGCGTTTCTTTTCCTGAAGTCCCCCATGCATTAGCGGCTGAAGGCGTGTACCTTGGCGGATATACAATGCCCCAACCCCTTGCGGTCCGTTAATCTTATGACCAGACACACTCAGTAAGTCAATCGGGAGGTTCCGGCAGTCGATGGATATATGACCGAAAGCTTGAACCGCATCTACATGGAATACAACTCCATGTTCTCTCGCAATCTGCCCTACTTCTGAGATCGGCTGAATGACGCCCACCTCATTGTTGGCATACATCATGCTGATCAAAAAAGTATCTGGTCGAATGGCAGCCTCGATATCCGCAGGGTTCACGCGTCCAAAACCGTTGACCGGGACATAAGTTACCTCATACCCCGCTTTTTCCAGCTCATCACAAGCATGAAGCACTGCATGATGTTCAACCGCAGTTGTAATCATATGCCCGGAAGTACGGCCGTCTGCCGTAGCCGTCCCAAACAGGGCCAGATTATCACTTTCTGTTCCTCCGCTCGTAAAAATAATTTCTTCAGGCTTGCAGCCCAAAGAGGCCGCAACGGCATCCCGAGCAGCGCTGACGGTGCGCTTGGCATCGCGGCCAAAGGCATGAACGCTCGAAGCGTTGCCGAATTGGCCAGTCATGATGTCCATCATAGTCTGCGCAACCTCAGGATGCATAGGAGTCGATGCGGCATGATCCAGATAAATTCTGTTCATGTTATCCACCTCAAATGTAGAACATGTAATTATCCAATTCATCATGTTCTTGGTATGTGATCAAGTCCTTAAGTGTAGTAGAATCCAACACTTCAGCGATGCTGTCACGAATTCGCAGCCACAGCTGACGTTTTGCCGGATCGTCTTCTTCCGTGAAATCGACCGGAGAAATCGGACCTTCCAGTACACGAATGATGTCTCCCGCTGTTACTCCTGCCGGTTCATTTGCCAAAATATAACCGCCGTAAGCACCACGGATACTTTTTACCAAACCTGCATTACGCAAAGGCGCAATGAGCTGTTCCAGATAATGCTCTGACAGCTGATTTTTTTCGGCAATACTTTTCAAAGAAGTTGGACCTTCGCCAAACCTGGCTGCAAGTTCCATCATAATGGTCAGGCCGTAACGGCCTTTCGTTGATATTTTCAATTGTGCCACCTCACTTATAGTAACAATTCCGTTAAACACGCGGAATAACTGGTGTTGTAAACCTCTCTATTCCGATCCTAACCCTCAGCTTATGTTAACATATTAGGGCAGGTAAAGGGAAACATTACGGTAACAATCTTAAAAAAAGTTGCTTTCGGGCGATTTGGAACAGCTTTAGCCCGTTTTATGTAGCTTTCTTCCATCGTTCGCCGTGTCGTTTGATCGTCCAAACATCGTATCTTATTATCGTTTATGTTACAATAGGTGGGTTCTACAACTATATTGAAAGAATTGGGTGATGACCATGGCTAAAGCCAATCATGAAACCCGTGTCGTCGTCGGGATGTCCGGTGGCGTCGACTCATCCGTTACTGCGCTGCTGCTGAAGGAGCAGGGCTATGACGTAATCGGCATCTTCATGAAAAACTGGGATGACACGGATGAATTTGGCCGTTGTACGGCTGAGGAGGATGCGGAGGATGTGCGCCGTGTCTGCGAACAGATCGACATTCCTTACTATACCGTCAATTTTGAAAAAGAATACTTCGATAAAGTATTCTCTTATTTTCTTGATGAATATAAAGCTGGACGCACACCCAACCCGGATGTCATGTGTAACCGTGAAATTAAATTCGGCGAGTTTCTAAATAAAGCGCTGGATTTGGGAGCAGATTATGTTGCTACTGGACATTATGCACGGGTTGTGGAAGAAGACGGCCACTTTACTTTGCTGCGAGGCGTGGACAGCAACAAGGATCAAACTTATTTCCTGAATGCGTTAAGCCAAAAGCAGCTATCCCGAACCATGTTCCCTATCGGTCATCTGCCGAAACCAGAAGTGCGTAAAATTGCGGAAGCTGCGGGACTGTATACGGCCAAGAAGAAAGACAGCACAGGCGTATGTTTTATCGGCGAGCGTAATTTCAAGGAGTTTCTGAGTGGATATCTACCTGCAAAAGGTGGAGACATGGTGGATATCGCTACTGGTGAAGTCAAAGGACGCCACGATGGTCTGATGTACTATACACTGGGTCAACGTCAAGGCTTGGGCATTGGCGGCTCAGGTTCAGGCGAACCGTGGTTCGTAGCGGATAAGGATCTGGAGAAGAATATTCTGTATGTGGTACAGGGTGATCGTCACCACAGCCTGTATTCTACCAGCCTGATTGCAACAGATGTGAACTGGATTGAAGGCGCAGATACTCGTCCGACCGGCGAATTCCGTTGCACAGCCAAATTCCGTTATCGCCAACCTGATCAGCAAGTAACTTTACAATGGCTTGCGGATGGGACCGTGCATGTCATATTCGATGTACATCAAAAGGCCATTACGCCTGGACAAGCTGTTGTATTTTACGACGGGGAACGCTGTCTGGGTGGAGGAACCATTGATAAGGTTGAAAAACTTCAGCCTGAAACGGTTTAAATGAAACCCATTTTGCATTGATATAGCAGGAATTAAAAAAGTCGTCTCTCCAGATTTGGAAGGGGCGACTTTTTTTTATGAAAGTTTATTTTAGTTCATGGCTTGTAAAGAATTCATAATCTGCTCTTTATGATGTCTGTCATGCTGGACAAACATTTCTTGCAAAAAATTTCCCATGGTGTATGAGCTATTAGGAAATTGACGGATAAACATTGATTCTGAAACCATCTTGAGCTTCACAATCATTCGCCTACGCTCTGCAATAGCTTCATTTAACAAATCATGTGGTTTCATATTTCTGCCGAATTCAACGGACGAATCGTTAAACGCTTGTACATCAGGATGTTCTTGGAGCGTAATTTGTTCCTCATTGATAATCTGTATGAGTGTCTTAGTGAAGCTTTTGTCCCACCCCATAATATGACTGATCATATCTTGTATTGACCATGTACCCACTATGGGTTTACGAAGTAGCTCATCTGAGTATGGAGATAAAGCTGTAAGAAATACAGTCCATTTTTCTAAATCTTCAGAAATCTCAGCTATCGTCGCCAATTGAATTCCTCCTTTAAGGTAAGTAACTTTTGATAACATCCTCATTTGGGTATATGATGTAAACAAGATCATACTTCAATTGAAAAGGAGCGTGCCTTTATGTCTGATTCATTAGGAATGCTGACACCAGGTAAAAAAGTTTCTTTGAAAGAATGGGACCCTAAGGATACAAATAATATCAAAAATAAAGAAGAAATCCGACAGGAAACAGATCAATTGAAGGAACGCTTCACGGAATTACAAAGCAAATTATTTACAGAGAAAAAACAATCCGTTTTGTTTATATTTCAGGGCATGGATTGCAGCGGCAAAGATGGCGTCATCAAACAGGTATTTTCTAATCTGAATCCGGCGGGGGTGACGGTCCACAGCTTCAAATCGCCTACGGCTGAGGAATTAAGTCATGATTTCTTGTGGCGCGCTCATAGCGTTACCCCAGGACGTGGATATATTGCAGCATTTAACCGTTCTTATTATGAGGATGTGCTAATTACACGTGTTCACGGACAGATATCCGATAAGCAGGCCAAACGGAATATTAAGCATATCAAGCATTTTGAACAGTTGTTGCTGGATAATGGTGTAAAGGTGGTTAAAATCTTTTTACATATTTCAAAGCAATTTCAGTTAGAAAAGCTGATCGACCGAATTGAAAAGCCTCACAAAAACTGGAAACTCGATCCAAGTGATTTGCAAGAACGGAAATTTTGGAAGCAATATACCCAGTATTATGAGGATGTATTAGAGCTAAGCGCAACCAAACAAGCTCCTTGGTATGTCGTTCCTTCAGACAACCGTTGGTATAGGGATTATACTGTGCTGCGGATTGCCGTCCAAACGCTGGAGGAAATGAAGTTGTCTGATCCTGATCCAAGACCTGAACTCGAATCCCTTTTACCTGAATTGTACAAAGAACGAGATAAAAAATAGCTGTATAGGTACAGCACTAAGCTTCCAAAACCGTATCACGGCTGAGAATGCCTTGAGTCGGGATTGGAAACTTTTTATTGCATTTTTACGTGTTATTTCGAAAATGTATAAAGCTTAACTGACTCTGTACCCGATAGCCGCAGCTACAACTCCTACCACGACAGAGGAAAGTACATACGTAGCCATGCGTCGGTATTCTTTACGCTCCATCAGTTGAAGAGATTCATAGCCGAATGTGGAAAAGGTGGTGTAGCTGCCACAAAAACCTGTTCCTAACAGCATCCAGAGTGCAGGAGACAACTGGTGTTGCGTAAACTCACCATAGAGCCAGCCTAGCAGCAATGAACCGCTGACGTTAATGATCCACGTCCCCCACGGGAATACGGTACCCAACCTCTTTCCGGCCCACATACCAAGCCCGTATCTCGCCAGTGTACCCATAATCCCGCCTGCCGCCGCCCACCAGATCATAAGCGTTCCTCCTTCGGAGCAGCCTGCGTCATTTTTGTACCTAGACGGATACCTGTCCATGTCAAAAATAGCCCTCCGCCTACGCTTAGCAGGAGGTACAACACAGCCGTCAGCATACGATCGTGAACTGTGAGGCGTACAGCATCCACTGCAAAAGTGGAAAAGGTGGTAAAGCCCCCTGTAAAGCCTGTTCCGATGGCAAGTCGCAATCGCGGCTTGATCCGCCATGATCGCAAGGTTACCGTAAAGAACCAACCAAGAAACAGGCAGCCGATCCAATTAATTAGCAGCACACCAAGTGGAAAATCCGCACCCGCCGCAGGCAGCAGCGATTGCAGGCCATAGCGGGTAGAGGTTCCAAGCGCTCCGCCCGCGGCAACGAATAACATGTCTTTCATTTTTTTATCCCCTTCTTCGCACTTGCACGATCATGGCGTAACGTGACGATATCGTACACACTCTGTATATTAAGTCGCACATATATTAAGACTGTGAATCCCGCCAGCGCTGGTTTTGCCTGATTTTTGACTCATTCCCCTGCTCAGTAGCCTGATAGAAGGTTTGGTCTGCTATCGCATCGGGCAAATATTGCTGCTTCACATAATGATTCGGATAATTATGTGGATATTGGTAGCCTACATGACCGAGCTTTTCCGAGCCTTTGTAGTGTGCGTCACGCAAATGGAGTGGCACCTCAGCCGATTTGATATCGTCCATAGCCAACATAGCCCGTGAAATCGCCGTATATACAGCATTCGATTTGGGGCTTTCCACAGCGAACAAAATAGCCTGTGCAATGTTCAGCTTGGCCTCGGGCCAGCCGTTATTGCGATAGGCTTCAAGCGCACTCACCGCTTGCACCATTGCCTGCGGGTTCGCCAGACCAATGTCCTCGCTGCTTGCCGCGATGAGGCGGCGGATAAAGGTCATCGGGTCCATACCGAGTTTTTCTACGGCGTACAGGAACCAGAACAGCGCGGCATCGCTGGAGCCGCGAATGCTTTTGTGGAAGGCCGACAACACATCATACTGCGTGGATTCATCTGCTTTGACAATCGGGCGGCGAATGGATTCCTCAGCGACTTCCAGTGTCACGTGAATCGTGCCGTCTGCCAGCGGAGGCGTTGTGAGCGCCGCCAGTTCCAGCGCGTTTAAAGCGCGGCGGATATCGCCGTTCGCCATGGAAGCGATGTGAGCCAGTGCAGCTTCATCGACCTGGAGCTGCATGTAGCCAAGCCCTTTGTCCGCATCGCTTAAGGCGCGGCGCATAGCAGCCAGCGAATGTTCCTGCGTTAGCGCTTCAAGCTGGAACAACGTAGAACGGCTCATCAAAGCGCCGTTGACGTAGTGAAAGGGATTTTCAGTCGTGGCGCCAATAAACACGATCGTGCCCTTTTCCACCGCGGGCAGCAGTGCATCCTGACGTGAACTGTTAAAACGATGTACCTCATCGAGAAACAGAATGGTTTTTTTGCCATACATCGATTTATTCGTCTGTGCAAGGTCAATGACTTCTCTTACGTCTTTCACAGATGCTTCTACAGCATTCAGACGTACAAAATCGCCTTGCGTGTGTTGCGAGATGATATGTGCCAGCGTTGTTTTGCCGCATCCCGGTGGTCCGTACAACAAAATTGAAGAAACCTGATCTGCCTCTATGGCTCTTCGCAGCAGCTTACCTGGACCCACAACATGCTCCTGTCCAATATATTCATCCAGTGAAGTCGGACGCAAGCGATCCGCAAGCAACCGATTGCTTGGCGTTGACTCTTGGGAATATGAAAATAAGTCCATTTCTTTCACTTCCTTATGATTTATGAACGAACACTTTCTTTTATCTTTAAAAACATACTATATTAGGTTCGCTCATACGGTTGAAAAATATGAAAATTCAAGTCATCTATAATTCTGATACGGTGTAAACCGACTCTTATTCTACCATATCCGTTAACAAGTTGCAGATAGCATGGTCATGGCACAGCTGTAGGTCTTCAAGTCAGTCGCCCATAAAAAAGAAAGAACAGCCTTAGACGAAAGATGATTTCGTCTAAGGCTGTTCTTCGACTGGCATGATTTCATAATTTCCATCACTAAGATAAACAGTAAACAAAAAGGAATACAACAACTCAGGCGGTACTTTACAACGCTTTTTCTGTTTACTTCGTCTGTGCCTGTACGTAACTAGGAAGTGAGCCATCATGCAATAGCCACAACTCATGCAGCGCACGGGTACATCCTACATACAGCAGCTTGGCATCCCATGCCCGTTCTCCATAATGCTCATGGTCGGCATCCGCCACAATAACTGCATCGAACTCCAGACCTTTGGATAGGTACACAGGCAGTACCGACAAACCGCCCTCATATTGCTTTTTACCACCGTCAATCAAATTCACATCCATCCCCGCACTTGTGAAAACCTCACGCAGTTCCACAGCCTCTTTTAAGGTACGTGTCAGCACAGAAACAGTACGATACTCCCTGGAGGACAGCTCTTTTAGAGCGGTGAGCAAACTCTGCTCACGCACCGATGAGTCGTAAGATATAGTGCGCACCGGATCGCCACTACGAAATACTGGAACTGCCGTAATACCGCCGCGAACTCCCTGCTCCAAAATCGTGTTTGCAAATTCTATAATTTCCAAGGTTGATCTATAGCTCCGCGTAAGCGCAAAATACCCGGTATGTTCCGGTGCAAAAAGAGAACTCATTTCCTCCCATGCATGTACGCCACGGTATTCATGAATGCCCTGCGATAAATCGCCCAGTATAGTAAAGGAATGTCCTTTGACGAACAAATCCAGCAATGCGATATGAAAAGGTGAAAAATCCTGCGCTTCATCAATGACCACATGGTCAAAACGTTGAGATGATTCTACCTCATGAATCAGCACGTGGAGATACACTAACGCAGTCAGATCTTCTTCACGGATAATCTGTTTTCGCAGATCCGACTGTGTAGCCTTAAAAATAGCAGTCGGCAGAGAAGCCTTCATCTCCGCAGCCGTATCTGCGGGTAACCCTTTAGCTGCTTGAAAAAGCTGCTTGTAGAGCGTCAGTGCGTCGTATTGGGGCCATTTTTTAGCATATGCCTTTTCCCGTGCCCCTGCCTTTTTTTTGCGTTCCTTGAGTGCTGCCACCGAAGGCGACTTTTTCAGCTCCATTTCAATCCAGCGGTGCACTCTTGCCAGTACACGCTCCTTCCGCTTCGCGAGCGGATAAGGCTTATACTCCTCATTAAACCAATTCAAAATCTCAGCTCGCGGCAGAACCGCTCCATCCCATGGTGAAAAATCCCCCTCGGGAACGGAAATGGGCTCCAGTCGTTCAACAAAAGCTTGAAGTAACTCCATAAAGTGAACTGAACCCTTGAATCTTCCCGGCGCCTCATCCATGGATTCCTCTCTCAGACTGCCACTCTCAAACCAATAAGATAATGTTTCGGCAGGATCAGCCAAAGGTAAATCCAAACCCAACAAGTCCAGCGCCCAGTCTGCAAATGTACTTTGCTGAATATCCCCGACCCCCAGCTCAGGAAGTACATCTGAAATATAGTCGAGAAACATATGGTTTGGTGCGAAAATGACCATTTTGTCCGCTGATACCTGATCCTTGTATTGATACAGCAAAAATGCGAGACGATGCAGCGCTACCGTCGTCTTGCCACTACCCGCTACCCCCTGAATAACGAGGGCTGTATTTTTAGCCGCGCGGATGATCTGATCCTGCTCCGCCTGAATGGTAGATACGATATCCCGTAAACGGTTATCCTTGTTTTCTCCCAAACGATAAACGAGAAACTCATCGGAAACGGCCGGCTCGTCGCTTTCACGATTATACGTATCGGCTACCCGTTCCAGAATTCTTTTCCGAATGACAACGTTGCGCTTCAGATAGACCAAACCCTCAATAGTTCCCTCAGGAGCTTCATAGGACGCGGTTTCTTCACCACCTGTAAACGAATAAAATAAGCTGGCAATCGGTGCACGCCAATCAATCACCAGCGGATACGCTGACGTTTCTTCACGCTCTACTCCAATTTTACCGATATAAAGCGGCTTCCGCTGCCCTCTGCCACGCTCGTCAAAATCCATACGCCCAAAATAAGGCTCCTGCGAGCTTTTAGCCAAAGCCTGACGTTTTTCCTCCCGTGCAGATTCCAGCACTTGCTCTGTAAAATCATGCCCAGTGTATACTGGCGTATTGCGAAGCCGTTCCAATCTCCGATCAATTTCCTCCATAGCAAGCGACAGCCTGTGCTGTTCTTCTTGATAGGCACTTTGAAACTCATTCTCCATTTCAGTTACCTCCTAAGAATATCAAGTCTCGATTTCTGCATCATCCACTTGCTCCGACACAAAAAAAGGAAAGTAAGCGTAACACATTTAACCATAAAAATCCAACCTTATTTCCTAATACGCCTATTTCCCTGTTCCTTCACAAAAGTATGAAGCTTTGCGGCACCAGTGGAGCGGGTGATTTGAATCCGAAGAAGCGGAGCGATCGGAGGATCAAGTCACACGCGAAGCGGCCTCTAATACTCCATACTTCTCTCCCCCATCTCCACAAACTGCTTTTGAGCCAGCTCACGGTACACCTGATGGGACTCTAATAACTCTGTATGAGTACCTGCACCGGTCACCTTGCCCTTGTCCAACACGATAATCTGGTCGGAGTGAACCACCGTAGACAAACGATGAGCAATGACAATCGTCGTGCGTCCTTCCATCAAGTTCGCTAGGGCCTTCTGTACCTCATGCTCAGAAGAACTGTCCAGACTAGATGTAGCCTCATCCAGCATGAGGATGTCAGGGCTACGAAGAAGCGCACGCGCAATAGCGATCCGTTGACGCTGGCCTCCGGACAGCTTCATTCCCCGTTCTCCCACCTCAGTGTTGTAGCCTTGAGGTAGATCCATAATAAATGTATCCGCATACGCCATCGTAGCTGCTCGTCTCACTTCTTCCAAGTCAGCTTCGCGCCCCAAGCCATATGTAATGTTATCTCTGACCGTTCCGGTCATCATTGAGCTTTCCTGCGATACATAACCAATTTTGGAGCGCCAGGAGGAAAGTGTATATGACGATATCGGTTCGTCTCCATAACGAATTTCCCCTGTATCTGGCACATAAAAGCGCTCTAACAATGAAAATAAGGTGGATTTCCCACTCCCGCTCGGACCCACGAATGCTGTCGTCCGGTTAGCCGGAATGACCAAGTTTGCATTATGAAGAACCTCTTCACCTTCGGTATAGGAAAAGACAACATCACGAAGTATAATATCTCTGCTCTCTTTTGCCGCTTCCTGCTTCAACTCGAGCGGTTCCTCTTCATGATCTAAAATCGTCTGAATCCGTTCAGTAGCCCCAACCACCTTTTGCAGACGTGAATACAGAGTCGTGAATTGTGCCATCGGTGTGATCACCTGAAATAGCAGCAAAATAAATGCCACCAAATCCCCCGCGGTCAGCACACCCGATGCAACGCGAACACCACCAACCCCCAATATAATGACCAGTACTGCAGTCAACAAGAAGGTAGAAATTGGACCTACAAGGGCCAGGATACGTGACTCTTGCAAACCGAAGCGGAACATCCGGTAAATACGATCCTCACCAGCCTGAGCCTCTCTGCTTTCGGTTCCGTAGGCCTTCACCAGTCTGATTTCGCCGATAACCTGACTTAACACTGAGGTCAGATCTGCCATCTCATCCTGCTGTTTTTTGGAGATGCGGTACATTTTTCTGCCTACCGGAAATAAAATCAGAGCTGTTAGCGGAACAATAGCCATAATAATGAGCGTCATCACCCAATCCAGATAAAATAACAATGCAATACCACCAATAATTGCAATCACATTAGAAATCAAATTGACTAGATACTCCGTAATTAAGTTCATAATCAGGCTTGTATCATTAGTGACGCGACTCATCGTATCTCCTGACCGATTTCGATCAAAGTAAGGGATAGGTAGAGATAAGATTTTATGCCATAAGCGTTTGCGCAAATTAGCCACAATCTTATGCCCTGCATAGTTCAACATATAGATAGAAACTGCCGAAGCCACCGCTTGAATCACAAAAGCGCCAAGCAGACCAACAATGACCATACGGTTTAGTGAAGAAAAGGTCAAGCCATCAATCAACCCTTTAGTCATCATGGGTACGATTAAACCAGCCATGGTCTGAATCAGGGTCAGAATCAGGGCGATGATCAGAATCGCTTTGGGTGGATGCGCACTCGCAATCAATTTGATAAACCGCCCCATGCCAGCCTTATCCGGTCTTTTACCCGGCTTTTCCTTCATCCGGTCCTCCTGCTCTTCTTGGTGTATATGATGTTCTTTTTCCATATACCATCAACCTCGCTTCCTGTCTGACCATTCTTGTTCAAACAACAACACCCGCGCTCTGCGCGGGTATGAACAGTACAATCTATCTTCGAGTTTACTACACCAGAGAATGAAGCACAAAATTTGCCACAAACAGTACAGATATGATATATAATGCGATAGGTACTTCCTTGCCCCGTCCTGCTGCCAGCTTGGCTACGGGGTATGCAATAAAACCAAATGCCATTCCGTCTACGATACTATAAGTAAAGGGCATCATCACCATGATCAGAAATGCAGGAAACGCTTCAGTAAAATCACTGAAATCCATCTCTCGCACATTTTGCACCATTAGCCCCCCAATGATGATCAACACGGGTGCAATGGCACTATCAGGAATATAAGCCAACAGTGGAATAAAGAAAAACGTCGCCCCGAATAAAATAGCAGTTACCAGCGGTGTCATTCCCGAGCGTCCCCCTGCTGCAATACCAGCCGTCGATTCCGCAGCGGCTACCGCCGGACTGCTGCCCAAAATACCGGCAAAGATATTGGTTACAGCCAACACACGCAAGCTGTTTTTAAATAAATCCGGTCTACCAATCATGTTGGTTTGTGCAGTAATCATACCAATATTCTCGAATAGCACAATGAGTAGGAGCAAAAAGACAGCGATCCAGAAAGCTACCGAGACAATGCCTGAAAAGGAAAGCTCTCCAAACAATTGCCCATACTGTCGCACCGTTTCAGAGGTTCGTACCGTGCTTGTAGGCTCTACAGCTCCCAGTATATAAGCAAGCCCAGTTCCCGCCAAAATACTAATTAGTAAACCTCCCTGAACGTTACGCACAAACAATACAATAGCGAGCAGCAACGTTACACAAGCCGTAATTACCTTGGGATCATTAAAATGGCCAATAGCCACAAAAGTCGTCTGATGAGCAATCACGATGCCGCTTTTTTGCAAACCGATAAAGGTTAAAAACAAACCAATGCCTACCGTAATTCCGTGCTGCAAATTATGGGGAATCGCTTGGCTAATCAGCTTGTACAATGATGTAAAGGCCACAATGGCGAATATCACCCCTGTGACGGCAACTACCATCAACGCTTCCTGCCAGCTCAGCTTCATGGAATGTACCAGCGTATAAGTGAAAAAGGCATTAATTCCCATCCCCGGTACAACGACCATTGGAGATTTCCCACCAAAAGCCATCAGTAGACAGCCGATCATCGATGTCAGCAGTGTCCCGAGCATCGCCCCTTGGAGGGGAATCCCGGCATCTGACAAAATAGTCGCATTAACCATAACAATGTATACCACGGAAAAATAAGAAATGGCCCCAGCGGCTAATTCCTTTTTCCAATGATGCTCGGGCTTGTAACCGAGACTTCTGGACCATAGTCCATCCTTCATACCAAAACCCTCCAGCAAGTTGTTCAATCTGTTTACAGTAAGCTGCACTTTTTCAAAACAAAAAAGAGCTGTAGCAACTGTGACACAAAGGATGTGATGCACAGAACTACAGGTCTTAAAGTGAATACATACTGCTGTAAATCTACGAATGCACTGCCATGCTATTTTTACAACTTACACACCAGCGTGTTCTAATAAATCCTTCACGGCTACACTAACCATGATCAGTCCTGCTACCGGAGGTACAAATGCATTGCTTGCAGGCGGCTGCTTCGCTTTCCGGATTTCAGGTGCGTTGGCAGGTACAATTTTTTTTGTAATTTCTTCACGTGGCTTCTTTGGTTCCTCATCGGAGAATACAACCTTGACGCCTTTGGTAATGCCTTCCTTACGCAACTTGGTGCGGATGACACGGGCAATCGGGTCCATTCTGGTTTGGGAAATATCCGCTACTTGAAAACGACTTGGATCCATTTTATTCGCAGCGCCCATACTGGAGATCAGCGGAATCCCCCGTTTCAGGCATTCCTTAATCAAATGAATTTTGTAAATAATCGTATCTGAAGCATCCAGCACATAATCCAGTTCGTACTTAAATAACTCCTCATACGTTTCTTCCGTATAAAACATGTTCAGTGCAATCGCTTCACATTCAGGATTAATCAGCTTCACACGCTCTACCATCAGATCCGCCTTTTTTTGACCTACCGTCGTTGTCAACGCATGTATTTGGCGATTAATATTGGTGATATCTACAACATCTTTATCAATCAAAATGATACGTCCAACACCTGTGCGCGCCAGTGCTTCCACTGCAATCGAACCGACACCGCCGATACCCAGCACGGCCACCGTGCTATTTTTCATAACCTCAAGACCTTCAGTTCCGATAGCCAGTTCCGTTCGTGAAAATTGATGCAACAATATGGTATATCCTCCCTCACTGATTTAAACTCTATACTTGAACTCCAGCATACAAACCACGAACCCATTATCCATAAAAGGGTAACGGGTTCACGGCATTCTATAATCTATCCACAAGCCACTCGGTGCACTTGCAAAGACAAACGTTCATCTTAAGCTTTAGGAGTAACAGGTTTCGGGGCAAGACGGATGTGAAGCTGTTCCAATTGAGCTTGATCCACTTCGCTTGGTGCATCCATAAGCAGGTCTGTCGCGCTAGCTGTTTTCGGGAATGCAATGGTTTCACGCAGGTTTGTACGACCTGCAAGCAGCATCACAAGACGGTCAAAACCGAAGGCAATACCACCATGTGGAGGCGTACCATATTCAAATGCATCCAGCAGGTAACCGAATTTATCCTTCACTTCCTCAGGCGGCAGGTTGAGCGCTTTGAACATTTTCTCCTGAACTTCACGCTTGAAAATACGCATCGAGCCACCACCCACTTCGTAGCCGTTCAGCACGATATCGTAGGCCTGAGCACGAACTTGACCTGGATCTGTGTCCAAGAGGGCCAGGTCTTCTTCCTTCGGACGAGTGAACGGATGGTGCTCCGCTACATAACGTTTTTGTTCTTCATCATAGCCCAGAAGCGGGAAGTCTACGACCCAGGCAAATTTGAATTTGTTATCGTCGATGAGGCCCAAATGACGGCCAATTTTCAGACGAAGCGCGCCCAATACATCAGCAACTACTTTTTTATTATCCGCAGAGAACAGCAACAGGTCACCTTCTTCGGCTCCCGTACGCTCTTTCAAGGCTTCGATTTCTTCCGGTGTGAAGAATTTAACGATAGGCCCCTTGAATTCGCCTTCTTTCACTTGGATCCAAGCCAAGCCCTTTGCTCCATAACGTGCTGCAAAAGGACCCAGGTCATCAATGTCCTTACGGCTCCACGTGCCACATCCTTTGGCATTGAGAACTTTAACTTCCCCGCCCTTTTCAATTACGGAAGCAAATACTTTCACACCACTGGTTGCCACGATATCATTGACATTAATCAACTCCAGACCAAAACGTAGGTCAGGCTTGTCTGAACCGTATTTATCCATCGCTTCTGCATGTGTAATTCGTTGGAACGGTGTTTCCAGTTCTACTCCAACGGTTTCTTTGAACAATTTCACCATAAGACGCTCCATCATAGGCAGCAAATCATCCTGTTGCATGAAGGAGGTCTCAATGTCGACCTGCGTAAATTCAGGCTGACGGTCAGCACGCAAATCTTCATCACGGAAACAACGTGCAATTTGGTAGTAGCGCTCCACGCCACCAACCATCAGCAATTGCTTGTACAGTTGTGGAGATTGCGGCAAGGCGAAAAACTCACCTTCATGTACCCGGCTAGGTACCAGATAATCACGGGCGCCCTCTGGGGAACTTTTTGTCAAAATCGGTGTTTCCACCTCAATGAAATCCTCACCGTCCAGGAAATCACGGAATACTTTTGCTGCTTTGGAACGCAGCTTCAAGGTCTGATGCATTTCCGGACGACGCAAGTCCAGATAACGGTATTTCAAACGCAGTGACTCGTCTACTTCCACGCCATCTTCAATGAAGAACGGAGGTGTTTTGGATGCATTCAATACTTCGATTTCAGTGACACGCACTTCAATTTCACCTGTAGGCAGGTTCGGGTTAATCGTTTCTGCATCCCGTTTGACAATGGTACCAGTAACCTCAAGCACATACTCACTACGAACACGGTCCGCAATTTGCAGTGCGTCACCGGAATATGCCGGATTAAATACGATTTGTACAATTCCGCTACGGTCACGCAGGTCTATAAAAAGTACGCCCCCCAAATCACGACGGGTTTGTACCCAACCGTTCAATGTAACTGTTTCTCCGATATGCGCATGAGTCAATGCGCCGCATTGATGACTCCTTTTCATAATACACACTCCTGTTTATGTTTAGTAGTTAATGCTATATGACAGCCAGAGGGAGACTCCCCCTGACTGATGTTACACATCTTCTTTATCCTAGTTCTTCCACCAGCTGATCCAGCTTAACAGTGCGCTGCTCGCCCGTTTCCATGTTTTTCAGTGCAATTTCACCTTGAACCAGCTCATCTTCACCCAGAATCGCAGTATACCTTGCTTTAAAGCGATCGGCTGATTTCATCTGCGCCTTCATTTTACGACCCAGATAATCTCGTTCTGCGGAAAATCCAGCTTGACGCAATTTGAATAGTTGTTTGGTTACTTCCGTTTCTGCCGCCTCACCCAACGCCACCATATAGATATCTAACGGCTTGGATTCGTTCAGTTTGACACCTTGATGCTCCAAAATCAGCTGGATTCGCTCCAGTCCAATACCAAAACCAATCCCTGGCTGATCCGGTCCGCCCAGATCTCCAACCAATCCGTTGTAGCGGCCGCCTCCACCGATCGTGTCTATGGCACCAATTCCTTCAGCTTTGAATTCGAACGCTGTCAACGTATAATAATCCAACCCCCGTACCAAACGCGGGTTAACTGTATATTCCACACCCATGGCATCCAAATTTTGCTTCACTTTCTCAAAATGTATGCGAGATTCCTCGTCCAAGCTATCCAAAATCGAAGGTGCACCTCCAAATTTGTCCTGGTCATCTTTGCTATCCAGCACTCGCAGCGGATTACGCTCAATGCGTGCTTGGCTCTCCTTGGTCAACGTATCCTTAATTGGCATCAAGAAGTCCACCAGATGCTGCCGATAAGCTGCGCGACTGGCTGCATTACCGACGGAGTTAATCTCCACCTGTACTCCTTTCAGACCCAGTTCACGGCAGAATTGATACCCGAAAGCAATAACTTCTGCATCCAGTGCCGGATCGACCGCCCCAAATGCCTCAATTCCAAATTGGTGAAACTGGCGCTGACGCCCAGCCTGTGGACGCTCATAACGGAACATCGGACCGATATAATACAGCTTAGTTACATCCGGCTCCCCGTATAGTTTGTTCTCCACATAGGAGCGGACAACCCCTGCTGTTCCTTCCGGACGCAAAGTCATGCTGCGCTTCCCTTTATCCTCAAAAGTATACATTTCCTTTTCCACTACATCCGTCGTTTCACCCACACCTCGAACGAACAAATTCGTTTGTTCGAACATTGGTGTACGAATCTCTCGATAATTAAAGCGGCGGCTAATCTCACGGGCTTTTTCCTCGACCACTTGCCATTTTTCTACACTGCCCGGCAGCAAATCCTGTGTTCCCGTCGGTTTTTGAAAGGCCATTAACGTATCCCCCCATCGTTGTATTTCATATTGTGCTCTTTCTTCTTGCTCCACTTTCAATATAAAACAAAAAATCCCTCGTCCTGTTAACATTAACAGGGACGAGGGATTGTCGTTTACAAATCACCCGTGGTACCACCCACATTCCGGAGTTTGTCCAGACAACCAGCATAAAATCACTCATTGCCCGTCAGCAATATACTGACTCCGCTCATACGTATAACGCCCGTAACGCGCAGTACGGCTATTATGCAGGACCATCCACTGTCGGCACAATTACAATGTACTTTCAGTAGGGTTTCCTCAATTGTTCGCCGCCTGTTCTCGGGGAGGTCATTCATCCGTTCATCAAGGGAATTTTTACAGCCTGGAAATTCCTCTCTGCGCTTGTGGGTTCGGAGTACTTGGTCCCGTCATCAAATCATTTTTCATTATTTTATGATTTTAATGAACCGCTTCGACAAAGTCAAGACATTCTATAGCTTCTCTGCAACTTTGTATCATTGTCACACATGGACACGAAGAGTTTCCGATGTTCGCCAGGTAGGCAGACTACCTCACAAAATACAAAAAAACAGCCTGACTTAAAAAGCCTAAACTGCTTTTAGTGATGTAATGTATCCCTGGTTTTTCCTAACAGTCTGTGTTTGGGAACTATCGCATGCTTTGACGAAGGATGGGAGAATTTACGTATCTTCATATTTCAATTTTATGTTTTCCATTTATTTAATTCAGATTACAACTCGTTTCTTTAATATAATGAAATTGGATTTCAGCGATTGTTTATAGTGGAAGGCCAGTCTCCAAGAGATTTAATGCTTCAGATAATAATTCAGAAAAATTTTCAGTTGGATTTTCCGCATAATGCAACATAACAGATATGTTAACACCTATGACGGCGCCTGCAAAAGTTCGAATCTGCAAGTCTCCAGGATCTCGTCCCACCCGTTTGGAAACCATCTCAGCAATCATATGCATTGTATCAGTCAAATTATTCAAGGTTGCAGCCCGGAGTTCCGGTACTGACATCACGAGTTGGTTACGCTCACGTGTAGTAGACATTTCGTCGCCGGACATGTCAGACATGGTTGCTAACATAGCATTACGCACAGCTTGAAGTGGAGTTAAATGAGCTGGCTGTTCTTCAAATGCAGATATAAGCAGGGGATCATAGTTATCTGTAACAATCACATCCTCCTTGCTCGAAAAATAGCGAAAAAAGGTGCTTGGTGAAATCTCCGCTGCTTCTGCAATCTGTTCCACAGTAGTTTCGTTATATCCCAGTTCGCTGAATAGGCGTAACGCATGCATTTGAATCGATGCAATGGTTTTTGCTTTTTTTCGCTCCCTCAGCCCAAGATTTTGCTGGTGTTCAAGTGACATTTGTTTCACTCCTCAATAGATTGCTCATTCAAGTTTCACTCCTCATCGAGCAATTTGCTTCAGCATATATTTTTGACCACATGCACACTATTGCCCGATTTTGCGTTTACACTCAGTTTATCATGATCCTTTGTACTTCACGATACCCAGGATTGTATTATTCCTGACTGTAAAGCAATACATCAAAACTTGAAACCACTCCAATTTCAGCTTTTATAGGCGAATATGCGGCGTACAGAAGCTGATAGGTTGAATCAGGTTGGTTCTATTGAGAAATTCAAAAAATTTATCTCCTCACCTCGTTAGTACAATTCCCTGCCCACCATCAACAATAACCCTGTCGCCGGTTTTCATTCTTGTAGTAGCATTTCCACATCCTACAACAGCTGGAATGCCTAGCTCTCTGGCTACAATTGCAGCATGAGAGAGTGGTGCTCCTATATCTGTTACAATCGCAGCTGCTTTTGGAAAAAGTGGAGTCCAGCCTACATTCGTTGTCGAGGTCACCAGTATTTCACCAGGAAGGAGCTGGTGTCCATCCTCAGGATTCCTCAGTACACGTACAGTCCCCTCAATTCTACCTGCCGCTCCAGCAACTCCTTCAATGATTTCAGAATGGATAGAGCTATCTAATGGTATATATGGATCATAATAATCTACTCTGCGATTGGGATCCTCCATCCATTGTAAAGGTTCAAATCGCCCACGTATAATCGAGGGGAACGCAGGCAGTTGCTTATATTTTAAATAGTTCACTTTTCTGGTCGAGATTCTCTCCTCAATAACACTTCCTCCTGCAAGCCAGCCCAATATCTCATCTACATATAAAAAAAATACATCTTCTCCTATGCCAATCAACTCGCCTGCTTTCAGCGCGAAAGAGCGATTTAATCTGAAGACACGCGTCCATTCCGAACGAACAGCTTCCCTTAAATGCGGTCCTTCAGAAATTTTTGCTATGACACGTTTCAACTTATTTATCTTGTATGGAAAACGCTGCTCCAATCTTCTCCAAACCACTTCATTTTGTTCACGTTGTTTATACAATAAATCGTCAACATTTATTCCAGATTTCTTTGTTTCTTGGATTTGCTTTTCCAGCCAACTCGGTTCTTCTCTTGGATCAGGTATCGATAGCTCAAACTCATGTGGGCCTCGATGCCCATATTCCAATAGATAATCCTCCTGACTCATTTCACCTTTCACGACTGAAGATATACCAACAACAGGTCCCAAGCTGGCCAAACCTGTACTTCCGCTCAGATTAGATAGAAGTACACTAGCATCATCACGTCCAAGCCATTTCTCCAACTTTTCCTTCAATCGAACAAAATTTTGCATCTTGCTACTAGGTCCTTCCAGTGCAATCCACATCGCTTCAATATTTTTAGGCCAAAGCTGCTCACGCCATAATGTAATCAATTCTTCCTTGGACTGGACATTGCCAATTAACTCTTCCGTTTGAGTGCACCAGGCCGCTGTTTCTTTTATGTGCTGTGGTAATAATTTCATCGCTTTTCGGGTCTGTTTAAAAGCATACAGCATCTTGGGGAGCATTATTTTAATGAGCTCTTTCCTAGAAAACGGATATATAGGAATTTGGATTTCATCTGGAATTTCCCCAAAAACATTGCTCATTTTTTTAATATTGACTTTTTATTCCACCCAAATGCAAAAAAAACGGACAATGGTACACTCACATTGGAGTATACTCTTCCACAGATATTACCAGACATTAAATAATGACCAGGAATCACATTATGTTCTTCGTCCAAAGCACGAATAATAGACCAGCTTAAGGGAGTAACAACATCTGAAATGGATTCACCTACATTAGTATTCGTCCAAAGAAAATCACCTGATAAAGAATCATTCCATTCAAATGTATCCATATTTCCAGGGCTTAAAGTAGTAACAGGTCGTGCTTGTAAAAAAAAGAGTTGGCCATTGGCAATGGCCCATTCAATATCCTGTGGTTCTCCCATCGCTTTTTCCAGACGGGAAGCATACCAATATAGCTTTTTGATATAAGGAAGTAATTCTTTTGGCCCTTTATATCGACCTGAGGGTTTAAATAAGGAGAAAACACGAGCATTTCCTTTACCAGATACCAGTTGCTCCCCTAACCCGAACACAAAATTTCCAGACATTACTGAACGATTGCCCGTAATAGGGTCTGCTGTAAAAAGAACACCCGAGATTTCAGAAGGAACCATGATTTGGACTACAATCGCCATTTGGTGTGCTTCTTCAAAACCCTTAACTGCACTGTATGCCCGCACCCTCTCACTGTATTGAGAATGGTGAACCACATACAAGGCTTTCAGAACGTCCTCGTTTGTTTGTACTTCTAAGACACTTTCAAACTCTCCTGCAAAAGAAGCTAAGGCTGAATCCTCGCTCAAGGCTGAAGACCTTACTGCAAATGAGACATTAGGGTAATCCTTACGAAGCTTTTCCAAATACCTGATCATTTCTTTCCATGTCTTTTCCTTAAGTTTTTCCCCTTGAAAGGCCTGTGGAAAAACAATAAAACCATTAGGAATCGGATAACCAGCTTGAAGCATCCTAGCAAGCATCCCTCCTTTGCCTCCGGTCCATTTCCGCAGCTCAGGAGTTATCTCTGCAAACCATTCTATTTCATTACCCATTTTGACACTTCCTAACTTTTTCAGTTGTAATATTTCGGTCCCGTAATTGGAAATGGGTATATTTATTGTTTATATTTTTATTATTTCGGGACTTAGTATCTTTTTACACTTTATACAAAAAGACAGTCAGTGTCAAATTAAATAATCTTTCACTTTTTTTGTATCCTGTATCGTTAGCCTCATAGCAACTTACTGTACAAATAAGTCCTAAAAAAGAAAATAGCCTGCGGAAACGGTCCGCAGGCTCAAAAAGATATATCAAAAGGGGGTCATGCTGTTATTATAAACTGCTAATATTAAGGAATGATGTTTCGAATATTACAATTGTATTACAGTCACTCTTTTGTAGCTAAATTCTCAAGTATCGACAATCTTGTGCCGTGCTCTCAACTTTAATCCAACTGCGATACATATCCACGATTGGAACGCAGCTTATAAATGACCTCATCATAATCGGCATCATTCACCTTTGCAGATAATACATACCGTAATTCATCTTGATCACCGTTAATATACACATCTGTTGCACGGAGCAACCCTCCGTCATGATTCGTTGTTCCGCTCCGATCTTCATCCAGATCCCTTTGGGCTGAGCCAGAGTTAATCTGGCCATCCTTCACATCTGGTAAAATATTCTCGCCATAAGCACCCGCCGCAGGGATTGCCGCACCCGCTGAGCCTCCTGTGCTCACAGAGCCAGTATTGTTATAAGGGACCAACGGAATTAAAACCCTCGTCTCCCGACCGAGCGTCTCATCCAGAGCACCTACTTCCAAATGTTCAGTTCTATAAGCCTGAAGCGAAGCTCTAGCGCCCTCAGCTTCATCTTCTGTGCGAAAATAAGCCTGAATCTGTTTAGCCATATCAAATCCTCCTCGTTAGGGAATTGTACTGGCATAAATCTAGGAAGCATTCACGGAAATTACAATGCCTTTAACAACTCACGCACAAAAGCGGGCTCATCCTTAGGGGTTCGAGACGTAATAAAGTTACCGTCCACAACCGCCTCTCGATCCTCAAAATGAGCACCCGCATTAATCAAGTCATCTTTCAATGGAGGATAGGCTGTAATTGTCCGGCCTTGTAACAAATCGGCACTCGCCAAAATTTGTGGCCCGTGACAGATAGCGCCAATCGTTTTTTTGGACTCATTAATTTCAGTTACAAATTTCAGAACATTTGCATCCAAACGGAGATTTTCCGGAGATGATCCACCAGGAATAACAACTGCATCATAATCACTTGATTTCACATCTGCAATGGCTTTTTCAATAGTATAGCTTGCTTTACCTTGCTTACCGCTCACTTTCTCACCTTGCTTCAGCCCAACAATATCCGCCTCATGTCCAGCCTTTTTTAATTCATCATAAGGTACCTTCATTTCGGAATCTTCAAATTGGTCAGCCAATAAAAATGCAATTTTACTCATGAATGTTCAGATCTCCTTTCCGGTTATCCCTGATACAAGTTTAAAATTAAGTTTATTTTTCTACCACGATTTGTTATTACCCGCTTGATCTGTTTTTATAACAATTCGCAGCGGCGGAAAAGAAAAAGGAGCCTTTCGGCTCCTCAGATTGTCGAGAAACCCCGTCATTTTGAGACGTGGGTTTCTTTTTTACATCATAATGCTTTGGTCTCTGGAGAAGCAGGGGGGGTTACCCCTGTTTCTCCAGGCGATCTAGGTGGATCGCCATCTTCTTCATGTTCT
>NZ_JAAMNQ010000097.1:0-320 GCF_011066155.1 Paenibacillus sp. EKM206P
TCCCTGATAGCTCAGTTGGTAGAGCACTCGACTGTTAATCGAGTTGTCACAGGTTCGAGTCCTGTTCGGGGAGCCATTTGCTCTCATAGCTCAGCAGGTAGAGTGCATCCATGGTAAGGATGAGGTCACCGGTTCGAACCCGGTTGAGAGCTTGTTATAGGATGGCCCGTTGGTCAAGGGGTTAAGACACCTCCCTTTCACGGAGGTAACAGGGGTTCGAATCCCCTACGGGTCATAGGGTAGTATGGAGGCTTAGCTCAGCTGGGAGAGCATCTGCCTTACAAGCAGAGGGTCGGGGGTTCGATCCCCTCAGCCTCCAC
>NZ_JAAMNQ010000098.1:0-314 GCF_011066155.1 Paenibacillus sp. EKM206P
GCCTTGCGGTCGATTTTCCCGTTCGGTGTCAGCGGGAAACGATCCAGTTGTACCACATACGTCGGGATCATGTAATCCGGCAGCTTCGGCTGCAGCGCATTGCGCAGCTCCGGCAAACTCAGGGACGCTGAAGCTATGATGTAGGCACACAGGTCCTTGTGTCCGTCTTCGTTTTCCCATGCTGTGACCACGGCTTTCTGAATGCCATCCACGGTCAGCAACTGCGCTTCCACTTCGCCCAGCTCGATCCGGTACCCCCGGATTTTCACTTGGTGGTCAATCCGGCCCAAATACTCAATGCTGCCGTCTGGCAA
>NZ_JAAMNQ010000099.1:0-310 GCF_011066155.1 Paenibacillus sp. EKM206P
GTGCCGTTCCTGGAGTACGTGCACGAGCAGCAACTGGATATGAGCTGGATGGAGCTGTTGATCACGAGCTCGGACAGTTGCAGTGTGGCGGATTACCGGACCTTGCAGGAACGCTTCGGCTCGTTGTTCCGGATCATCAATGCTTACGGCGTGACGGAAGCGGCGATCGACTCCAGCTTCTACGACGAGGAATTGGCGAAGCTGCCGCAGACAGGCCATGTGCCGATCGGCAAAGCGTGGCTGAATGCGAAATTCTACATCGTGGATGCGCACCTGAATCCGGTGCCGGTCGGGGTGCTGGGCGAGCTGG
>NZ_JAAMNQ010000100.1:0-302 GCF_011066155.1 Paenibacillus sp. EKM206P
GTAATAAAGTTGAGGACCGAGCGATGCTGGAGCATAACTCCTTTCGGATTTCCAGTCGAACCCGACGTATAGATGACATAAGCCAAATGCTCTGGGCGGGCAATCGTCTCCAGGTTGCTACTTTCTCCCTGATACAATGCGGCATCCTCAAGAAACAGGGTATTGGCATGGCAATGGTGTTCTTCTGCCAGTTCACGACGGGTCAGAAGCACTGCGGCCTCGCTGTCTTCCAGCATGTATGCAATACGAGAGGATGGAAATTCGGGATCAATCGGCACATAAGCACCGCCTGCTTTTAGCAC
>NZ_JAAMNQ010000101.1:0-302 GCF_011066155.1 Paenibacillus sp. EKM206P
CCTTGGTCGCCTTGAACTCCTTGAACACCCTGTGGTCCTTGGTCGCCTTGAACACCTTGAACTCCTTGAGGTCCTTGATCGCCTTGGACTCCTTGAGGTCCTTGGTCACCTTGTGGTCCTTGAACTCCTTGAGGTCCTTGGTCGCCTTGTACGCCCTGAACACCCTGAGGTCCTTGGTCACCTTGAACGCCCTGAACACCCTGAGGTCCTTGGTCGCCTTGGACTCCTTGAACACCCTGAGGTCCTTGGTCGCCTTGGACTCCTTGAGGTCCTTGATCACCTTGGGCTCCTTGAACTCCTTG
>NZ_JAAMNQ010000102.1:0-300 GCF_011066155.1 Paenibacillus sp. EKM206P
CGCTACCTGCTGCTCGAACAGTGAACTTAACGTCTGATCTTGCGGATAATCTGCCGCCGTATCTCCCCACACCTGAATGATCTGTGCCTGTTCTTCTGGTGTCACCAATTCCAGCTCATTCACACGGATATGTGGATTATCGATAATTTGCTCGATGACATGCAGTACATGTCCCCGCATCCGCTCGATCGTAGACCGATCATATACATTCGCGTTGTATCTAAACATGATGCGGAAAAGCTCATCTGGCATCACAATCAAGTCCAGATCATAATTCGTTTGCTCAACAACCTCTACATT
>NZ_JAAMNQ010000103.1:0-296 GCF_011066155.1 Paenibacillus sp. EKM206P
GGTAGCCGTATCGGAAGGTGCGGCTGGATCACCTCCTTTCTATGGAGAATCGTTTCCTGCAACGGAAACATTCAAATATGAAGCATTAGCTTCAAAACTCAGGTTTAGGCCTGTTACTCACTCGTTGCTCAGTTTTGAGAGCTCAAACTCTCAACATACTGCATGAATATCATCTACTCGGTTGAGTTAGACCGATATTCACACAGGCTACAGTTTCATTGAAACTGTATTGCACCTTGAAAACTGGATACCGAAACGAAATTGCGTTTTAGAATATTCCTTTAAGCTGATCTTGT
>NZ_JAAMNQ010000104.1:0-292 GCF_011066155.1 Paenibacillus sp. EKM206P
ACTCAATGCTGCCGTCTGGCAACCACCGGGCCAGGTCGCCCGTTCGGTACATTCGGTGTGCGTAAGTGCTGTCCGCTGGATCGGTTGCTGCCGCAACAGCGAACGGATTCAGGACAAACTTCTCTGCCGTCAGCTCTGGCAGATTCAGGTATCCTCGTCCGACACCTGCACCCCCGATATAGAGTTCACCTGCGATACCGATCGGTACCAGCTGTTGCTGGCTGTTCAGGATGTACACCGACTGGTTCGCGATCGGCGTTCCGATAGATACCGTATGCTCCCCTTTTTCCAG
>NZ_JAAMNQ010000105.1:0-288 GCF_011066155.1 Paenibacillus sp. EKM206P
GAACACGACCGTTAAGCCCTCCAGCGCCGATGGTACTTGGACCGCAGGGTCCTGGGAGAGTAGGACGTCGCCAAGCGATATCCTTTAGAGGATGATAAATTTTTACATGTTAGGGCCTTTAGCTCAGCTGGTTAGAGCGCACCCCTGATAAGGGTGAGGTCGGTGGTTCGAGTCCACTAAGGCCCACCACTTCTAGAATAACAAAAAGATTGGGGCCATAGCTCAGCTGGGAGAGCGCCTGCCTTGCACGCAGGAGGTCAGCGGTTCGATCCCGCTTGGCTCCACCAA
>NZ_JAAMNQ010000106.1:0-287 GCF_011066155.1 Paenibacillus sp. EKM206P
CCTTCGGAGTCCGCCCCTCTGTCGCCCCAAACGAAATCGTCCAATTCGAGGCGCGTTCCTGCGAAGTCGGTCTTCTCATGCAGATGCTTTTGAATCAGCAACAACGGCGCGCCCGAATCCTCGATCATAAAGCGGATACGCTCCTCCGGGTAGTCGGGATCGACAGGCACGTAGGCTCCGCCCGCTTTGAGAATCGCCAGAATGCCGACAACCATATCGAGCGAGCGTTCGGCCAGAATCGCTACCAGTTGGTCCGCTTCTACTCCCGTCTCCCGCAGCTTCCGCGC
>NZ_JAAMNQ010000011.1:0-188900 GCF_011066155.1 Paenibacillus sp. EKM206P
AAAGCGTAGGCTTTCATATCCGATCCCATCTGATAATACGCTCAAGTGAGTTCATGACTCCTTTCTAGATGCGATGGGGATTTCCAAGTAAAGCACGTCTTCTTGAAATTGCTTTTGATTAAAGAAGCCGCAGATGAGTATAACAGTGAGTCCATATAAATATGTATAACAAGGTTTGTACGCTAAAAAGGGGCAGGAGGTGATATTTAATAAACAACCCAGCATATGTATTTATCGGTTAAAAGCGAGATTTAGTTTACAGAATGACCCATTCGTTGGGAGATTTACTATTTGCATTTTTGGAAGTAAGAGAGGTGGGAGGCAAGCTTTAAGTAGAGTAAGTAATATCCTTTCCGTCGTTTTGGCATACGTGAAAGTAAATGTTTGTAATATGTCTGGAGCATGTGTTGAGGAATCTTAGGTGAACATATTATAGAAATAACAGTTGATTATGAGATTAATTGCTTAATTTGTTGGGGGCTTATTTTAAGATGATTTCACTTCATACACTAACTGTTTGTAACCCTTAAGTAGTTCTAAAGTAGTAGGATGTGGATGAAGTAATTTGAATAACTAGCTATTCTGTTTCTCTGCACTTGATTAAAGCTAATAACCTTTCAAGATATTTTTGCTGAAAAAGCCTCGTAAATATGCCTATATATGGCTCTGTTTTGTTTGTAAGTAAACAATATGGGGGGATATTTGACTAAATTTTAATTACACAAAATCAAATTGGGGAAGCCTAATAAAAATGTATTCAAAGTAAAACATATGTTCGGGAGGAAAATGTTACATAATGTCGAAAATGGATACTAGTTCAAAAGGTTTATTTTTTTGAATTTTAGTTTTAACGGACTATTTTTAAAGGCCAAGGAGAGGATTGTCATTTCTAATCTGAAAGATAAGCACGAAAAGCACGTAGCTCCCGGTAGCCTTGCAGGATATCTCTTCCAACCCGAAAGAGCCTTGTTTTGGCTAGTAAATAGCAAAAGTGGAGCGAAAATAGGGATTGAGACAGAAGATGATGTTGTGAAACAAGCCAAAAGCGATAATGAAAATAATGTGTATGAACAAGATAAGCATTCTATTTCTAAAAATATACCGTTTGGTAACCATAGTAAAGATTTGTGGAATACTCTCCATATTTGGTTAAAAGCAATTTCAAGCAAAGAAATAGATGTGAAAAACGCTGAGTTTCACTTGGTTACAAATAAAATTATTGAGGACGGAATAGTAAAGTCAATTGCTACTGCTCAAACTAAAGAGGAGATCACTAATTGTGTGGAAAGTTTAAGGAATATAGCTTTGGGTGTTCCCACTGGTGTAAAAGTTTACGCAGAGAAGGTTTGTGAGTATGATGGCGAAACTATAAGTATGTTGATTGAAAAAGTTGTTCTGTGCGATGGGAATGCTAATAGCTATGGCGACGGATTAAAAGAAGAGATGAGATCAAAATTACTTATACCAGAAAGTTTACCTTTTTCAGAGATATACGACTCGTTACTCGGATGGGTGCATAATTTTGCAATGAATTGTTGGAGAAATGACAAACCAGCTTGGTTACCAAGAGACACTTTTGCAGAATATTACCAAAGAATAATTTCTCGATATAAGCTTAAGACATTTGTTGAAACGGACCATTCATTAATTCCACTTTCTTTAGTCGATAAAGAAGCTCAATACAACGAACTTTTTGTAAGGCAACTTTATATACTAGCACTTGAGCAAGATAATGACATACTTACTGATTCAATTGAGGATTACTTAAGGTGTAAACATGAAAGAACAAGATTGAGTATCCAAGGGAACATTACTAAGGAGGAAATGGATAGATTCGATCAAAATCTATTTGAAAGATGGAAAATTATTTTTGCTGAATTTAACCGTAAGTATAAAAGAGGACAGAAAACATGCGATGATATAAACGATTTTGGTGCAGATATGGGTTTTAGTATTCTGACAAAAACATTAGATCATAGAGAGCCGTTAGCGGATCAACCAACAGAGCAATATTATTTAACCAGAGGGAGTTATCATAGATTAGCTAATAATAATAAGCTACAAATTGGTTGGCATCCTGAATATAAAATGCTGCTTGGACAAGGAGAATAAAACTTGACTGATTTAGATGAATACGAAGTGGTTCAAAATATTGCGTTGGGTTCACTTGCTCTTTGGTCTTTTTCAGTAGAGTACTATAAAACATTGGAAGAAAAAAGAGGAATTGATTTGCCGACACTTATGTTAGTGCTACCTTTAATTTATAATGAGTCCATTACAAATTCAGTATATAAAAGGAAATTCAAAGGAGGGCTTTTTAATTCATTAAATGATGATAAAGCTCTCTTTGTAGGTTTACAAGAACGTATGCAAGATATGTCAGCACTCTCACTAAAATCACTTAATCTATGCCTTTCTGGAAAATTATTGATGTATCAGCATAATAGTTATGAGTTTGTTCCTATTAGAATGGGAACCTCTAATCTTGGTTACGCAGAGTCTATAAAAAAAATATTATCTGCTTCAAAACGTTTTGGCTATTGGTTTGCAACTATTGAATTCAACGAATTATGTCAGCTTTTAAAAGTGAGGTTTTAACATATGGACTTTAAGATTAATAATATTATTTTATGGCCAAGAGATTCTAGCAAAAAAATAAGGAATCTAGAATTTAAACTAGACAAAATAAATGTAATCACAGGTGACAGCCAAAAAGGTAAATCTTCTATAATACCAATTATTGATTATTGCCTTGGAAGTTCCAAATGCACAATCCCAGTTGGGTTAATTAGAGAAAAAACTGAGTGGTTTGGAATTGTTGTTAGTGTTGAAGGAAAGAAGACTTTATTTGCTCGAAAAGAACCAGGAGTCCATAGTCAAAGCTCAGAAGTCTTTATTAGGGAAAATGTTGAAACTGACAAATTACCTAGGCCGACGGCAGAAAGAAATGTAACTTTTCTTAAAAACAGATTAAATGAGATTGCCGCTTTGCCTTATCTTACTTTGGCAGACGATTTTGATGAGAATGCTGCAGGGAAAAGAGCAAGTTTCAGAGATTTTTCCGCATTCCAATTTCAGCCTCAACATATAGTTGCTAATCCGTATACACTATTTTATAAAGCTGATACTTATGATAATCGAGAGCGTTTGAAAAATATTTTCCCGTTAGTACTTGGTGCTTTAGATAAAGAAACCCTAATTTTAAGGCAAGAACTAAAAGAACTTGAACAGGAATATTCTAAAAAGATAAAAGAATTAAATGAAGTTAAACGTACTACAGAACATTGGATTTATAGAGTGAAAAGTTATTACTCACAAGCAAAAGAGTATGGGTTACTTCCAAATGCTCCAGACTTTATGATTGGATGGTCGACTCAAGTCTATATTAAATATCTAGAGGAAGTTCCTCAATTAGTTAGCTCCAAAATTTTCTTAATTGAAAGTCAGGCTACTAACAGTGCTGTTAATGAATTAAATTTACTTCTGAATGAAGAACTAGAGTTATCTCGTGAAATTGGAACTCTTCGACAAAAGCTCTATAAGATGTCGAGGCTTTTTGAATCTGAGAAGCTTTATCATGACTCCTTAGAAAAACAGCAGGAAAGATTACAACCAACTAACTGGCTTCAAAAATTGGTGGAACCTCGTACTACATGTATTTTCTGTGGTTCTGAGAACAGTAGCGCTTATGAAGAACTTAATAGGCTATATAATTATCAAACTAAAATTAGTATAAGTTCGAATGACATTGTAAGATCCTACGATATGTTAGATAGAGAAATCGTAAAAATTAGAGCAAGGTTAAGCGAACTAGAAAAATCTCTAAATAACATCAGAAAACAGAAAAATAATTTAGAAGTAGAATCAGAGGAAATTAGGAAAATTAGGCAAACAGAGCAAGAGGTTTTTCGTTTTGTTGGAAGATTAGAAAAGGCATTAGAAGATTATAGATTTGTTCATGAAGATCACAATTTGCAAGATGAAGTGACAGAACTTGAAAAGCAGATAAATATCTTAAAAGAAAAAATAAATCCTCAACAAATTAAGATGAATTTGAAAGAAGCATTAAAAAATATATCTAGTAAAATAAATAGATATGCTGATTTTCTTGGAGTGGAAGATGCAGATCACCCTATTTCATTGGATATTACTAATTTAACGTTAAGGAAGACCTCTGGTAAAAGAGAAGATTTTTTGTGGGAAATTGGTAGTGGTGCAAATTGGATGGGATATCATATTGCTACGATGCTTGCGTTGCATGAGTTCTTTAAAGGGTTAAATTGGAATCCTGTTCCTCATTTTTTAGTAATAGACCAGCCCAGTCAGGTATATTTTCCTGAAAAAGTTATCGAAAACGAAAACACAAAAGAAAACGATGAAATTGAAAAAAAACAGATACCGCAGTTTAAACAAGAAGATGTAGTTAGAGTAGAAAAAATATTCACTGCGCTGTCTACTCATTTAAGTTTAAAAACTCTTAATAACTATTCCACTCAAATTATAGTAATTGAACACGCTGATGAGATTACGTGGAAAAGCGCTGAACATGACATACATGTGGTTGCGAGGTGGAGAGATGGAAATGATGCATTGATCCCCGAGGAATGGTTATGAATAAAATTTAATTAAAAGCTAAAGTGAGTATAGAGTCCTTTTTATAAGATGATCTGATAGCCACGAAGAGTGGACTATCTCTGAAGAGTAGATATTTGATCTCTACATCTTCCTGTCTGTTTCTCAAACAGGTAAATGTACCATGACTTTATAAAACCCGAGAAACATGGATTTTAAGATAGAAATTAATTGGTAAATTTTGAATTACCTATAAAGGAGAGATAAATTAAATATGGTAGGAACAAATACAGTCCCGGCTGTAAGTATTATTCCCCCAGTTACATCAATAATTGATTATTTAGAGAAAGTCCAGAATCTCTATTCGGGGAAAGATTTACTATGGTTTCGCGGACAGGGTAAAGATTATGAAAGATTGGTACCCAAATTAGTTCGACAAGAAAATGGACTAAGATTAGAGGAAAGTATATATTTTAGATTTCAATCACGAGCTATTCCTCTTCTGGATAAAGTCCCTAGTTCCTATTTTGAATGGCTTTTTGTAATGCAACATTATGGTATACCAACAAGACTATTAGACTGGACGTCTGACGCCCTGATTGCACTTTCATTTGCTGTAATGAACCGTATCGAAGGCCAAGATTATAATGCAGTAGTGTACTGTTTGGAGCCGTATAAATTAAATAATGAATTTACAAGAACCCATCAAAAACCTGAAAAGTTTATTCCAAATATAATCATGGAAGAAGTTGTGAATATTTTTAGTTTGAGAGGTAACAATCACTATAGATTTCCTCTAGCATGCGTGGGCCCTTTAAATAATATAAGGATTGTTGCTCAGAAAGGGGCATTCACGATTTTTCCAGCAAGACCTAATGAAGAGCACTCATTAAAACATCTAACTGAACTAGGAGATTTTATCACTACAATAGAAATTGATAAAAATTTTATAGCTCAAATCCAGGATGAGCTTAGAAAATTAGGCTTAACGCAGAATTCAATATATCCTTCCTTAGAAAATCTTTCATCTGAGATTTCCAAAGAATTTAATTTGTATTGAGGAGGGGCTAAAAGATGTTTGAAATAATACCTGCTAGAAGTGAGTCTAATCAATCAATATTAGACTGGTATAGAAGAAAGGAACAAATTGACTTTGATCCTCCTTATCAGAGAGTAAGTGGACTGTGGGATGTAAATGCAAGACAACTGTTTATTGATTCAATAATTAACGGATATGATGTTCCTAAATTCTATGTTCATAAACCATGGAACTTAAATGATAAATATCTCTACTCAATTATTGACGGTAAACAAAGATTGCAATGTATTTTTGATTTTATTGAGAATAAATTTCCCCTTTCTAAAGACTTTACTTTAGATGACGTGGAATCTGGAGATATATCAGGGAAAAGCTATGATTATCTAGCGGTAAATTATCCTAAAATAGTTGATCGTTTAGATAGATACACTCTAGACGTAGTTCAAATAATAACCAACGATGAAGAAAAGATTAGGGAACTATTCTTACGACTAAATGAAGGGATTGCATTAAATAATTCTGAGAAAAGGCTTGCTAAAGAAGGATATCTTAACAGGGAAATAAAACTTATTGTATCAAGACATAGTTTCTTTAGTATGCTACGGTTTAAAAATTCTAGGTTTTCATATGAGGAACTTCTTACAAAACTTTTATTGTTAGAATATAGTGATGTCTTGTCTTCGCTTACTAAAACCAATCTAGATAAATTTGTAGAAACATTTAAAATTCAAAAAGAAGAGATAGATAAAGTGATACTTAGAACTATAAGTGGACTTAAACTTATGAGCGTAATATTCCAGGGGATAGAAGATTTATTAACACAAAAAACGACTATACCAATTTATTATTTATTTATTAGAGATAATTGGGACAAAAATCCAGAAAAGTTGAGAAAATTTATATATAGTTTTGAGAAGATTAAAATGAATAATCGGAAGATGAGCTTCGAACGATTAAATCCTATATTAAATGAATATGATAGGTTAAATCAACAAGGCGCAAACTCATTAAATGCAATAAAAGAAAGATTATCTATATTAAAACAATATTATAATATTTATAAACGCCAAGGTTTTGTTGATGAATTAACCTTAATTGATTCTCATGAGTTAGAATGGGAATAAATTTAAAAATATTAATTTTATATCTATTATTTCAATTTTATAAAAGAACGCAAGTTGTTTCTTAGAATGGGTTTAAATAAAATTAAATCGGAATATTTGTAGTTGTAGATTTTAGAGATCTAAAACTTGTTATTATTTCAGAGGCAGTGCAGTATTTTCTATACGAAATTTCAAATGGAAGATGGTTAGTATGTGTATATGATTTATCTAACTCATCATCATTGTCTATATTTTCCCTTAGCTTAAGTATGAGTGTAGAAAGTGCTTATTCAATTCAAAATAAAAGCCTGACATCCGTAAAGGGGGGGGACCCCCTATTTGTGAGGCAGAGACCAAAATACCTTACAAATTACGCAGCCAGCCGTCGGAAACCCATCGGTGACTGGTAATTTAGTTTCGCTTGAATATGAGTTGAGATATAGTAGGTAATATATTCTCGAACCCGTTCATACAACGATTGCCGTTGTTGACAAGTTAGGCATCGAGATAGAATGTTTCAGACTTAAGTGTAGAAATGAAACAATTCGATGGGGGCATTATCAGCGGGCGTTCCATGTCAGAGATGCTAAAGGTATTGCCTTATCCTTTGACTGCCTTCTGGTAGGTCTGAGATATGTGCACACTACCTTGATCCTTTATAAGGATCATATGCTAGGTGAACTTGGAAGTTGGTGCAACTTATCCAAAATAAAAGACTTGTCTTGTTTACCTGCTATACTCTAAGTCTCACAATCTCACTGTTATATAAGTCCAAGATGCTCGATAAGTACAAGGTTTTCCCGCCGAATGGAAGATACGTAATCACTTTTGTTGCCATAGCAAAAACATCACCAAAGTTCTCCCATATCTTGAGACATAGGGCATTCTCTTAAAGATATTTTATTTTAACCCAGCCTATGAGGTCAGTTCTAAGTTTTGTAGTCGTAAGGATAGATCGTATCGGGGGTGTTCTCACTGATTACCCAGCATATGTGAAGTATTGCATGTTTACTGTACAAGGGTTTTGAGTATCATAAGTTTATTCTTTATTTTCTCCCGATATTTTCCGTCCTAATTCTTCCATCCTGAATTGCTCTCTAGGTCGCTCACTATTATTCTCTCATTGTTACGTATCTACGTACCACATCCGTCATCATCCTTTGCTACACTTTGAATAAAAAGGAGATGATAACTTGGATACCCAACCCAAGATACTAAAGAGCGTGGAACATACAAACCCATCTGAAAATACGGCTGAGCAATATGAAAGTTTGGTACAGCAGGAAGACGAACACATAGAGAGACTTAAAACATGCACAAAGCTCATTTGGGATGCGCTAGCTATCATTTCTCAAAAGGCAAGTGTACTGCACATGGAAACCGTCAAAGAAGCGGCCGATCATCTTCATATCATGGAACTGGATTTACGAAGAGAACTGTTTAAAGTTCGTTTGAAAAAAAGTATTTTGGCGAACAGAATGAAGCAAACCCAAACATAGCAGCGGAGGGGGCGGAATCGTTCTGAAGAAGCGCAGCGTTCGCCTTTAAACCCGGATTTTTACCGCTAAAATATAATCAAAAAAAATCTGGGGCAACAGCGATCGGAAGAATGATCCGTCTACGTAGCGGCCTCATATGCACTTACTTGCTCAATCCACCCAGTAATCAAAACGCTCAAAAACCCGACATGACCCTTCTCGGTCTGATCGGGTTTTCTCATTTCAATCCCTCCCTCCCCCGCGCATAAATCTTCACTCCCCCCGCAATCACCCTACGCCCAGATAGTTACACCCACTCCCAACATCATGTATAGTAAAGTTATGGGAAATAAACATGAACCCGCATATGATCTTGATCGCTTAGACGTACAATATGTAACATGGCAAAAACGAGGAGGAACGTGATGATACATCCAACACAGATTCAGGATATGCTGCAAGCCGCGCTGGAGACAGGCGGAGACTTTGCAGAGGTGTTCGTCGAGGACCGCACCAATGGACAATTGGGTATGACTGGGGGCGTCGTGGATACGGCGCTGTCGGGCCGGGATTTTGGGATTGGCATTCGGATCATGAAGGAGCACTTTTCGGTGTATGCGTACACCAGTGATATGAGCGAACAGAGCCTGATCAGACTGGCCAAATCGGCTGCCAAGGCTATTCGTGGCGGTGGAGCACCAGGTACACACACGATTACACTTCATCCCCATGTCATCCCTAACCAACATCCAATTGCGATCATCCCTGACGGTTCACAGAAACGTGCCAAGATCGACATGATGAGACGGGCGCATGAGGCGGCAAGCCAATACGATCCTTCCATCACGCAAACCTCTGTTGGGATTAGCAACTCGATCCAGAACATCTTAATCGCCAATAGCAACGGGCTGCTGGTGGAGGATACCCGCACGTATACACGCATGAGAATAAGCGCCATTGCGACTGATGGGGAGCATAGACAATCCGGGTTCCGTGGGCCGGGAGCGTATGCTGGGACTGAATTTCTGGAGAACCTGAATATCGAAGAAAATGCCAGACACGCCGCTCGGATTGCGTCCACAATGGTCAAAGCGGGATATGCGCCTAGTGGCAGACTGCCTGTCGTAATTGAGAACGGCTTCGGCGGCGTTCTTTTCCACGAGGCGTGTGGGCATGGGCTGGAATCTACGGCAGTGGCCCATGGAACCTCCGTGTTTGCCAATAAGATCGGGCAGCAGGTGGCTTCACCGCTCGTTACAGCTATAGATGATGGAACGATTCCAAATGCGTGGGGCTCGCTCAATATCGATGATGAAGGAGCGTCGACACAGCGCAACGTACTGATCGAGAACGGCATTTTAAAAGGATATCTGATTGACCGCATGGGCTCGCGCCAGATGGGTGTACCTGCGACAGGGTCAGGACGAAGACAGTCCTATAAATTCGCGCCTGCATCTCGTATGAACAATACGTTCATTGCGAATGGCGAGTCTACCCGTGAAGAGATCATTGCCAATACAGAGTACGGGATCTATGCCAAATCGCTGGGCGGTGGTTCGGTGAATACCTCGACGAGCGAGTTTAATTTTGCAGTCGAAGAGGCTTATATGATTCGCAATGGTAAAATTGCCGAGCCGGTCAAAGGCGCAACGTTGATCGGCAAAGGGATTGAAACCCTGCAAAATATTGATATGGTCGGCAACAATCTGGATCATGGTCAGGGGATGTGCGGCTCGGTTAGTGGAAGTCTTCCGGTGAACTGCGGACAACCGACGATTCGAGTATCCGAAATGACCGTCGGCGGACGAAAGGGGGAATAGCGATGAATATTCAGCAATTTCAGGAAGCGTTGTTCGCGAAAGGTCGGGAAATGGGCTACGCGGATATGGAAATCTACTATGTAAATGGAAGTTCTACCTCGGTGAAGGTACTGAAGGGAGAAATTGACCAATATACCATCGTTGAAAATGGCGGACTTTCCTTCCGTGGTGTCATTAACGGCAAAATGGGCTATGCCTCTACGGAGAAGCTGGAACCGGATGTGATCGACTTCTTATTGGAAGAAGCACGCAGCAACGCGGACATATTGGAGAGCGAGGAGCAGGATGAGCTGTTTGCAGGCTCTGAGAGCTACCCTGAGCAGCCTGCTTATGCCTCAACGCTGGCTGACACAGTTCCTGAGATTCTAATCGAAGCGGCGCTAGAAATGGAGCGTACAGCGCTTGCCGCAGACCCACGGATTGTGATGGCTCGGCATTGCTCGGTCAGCATTCGTGAGAATGAGGTCCTGATTGTGAATACCAAAGGACTGCACTGCCATCGTCACAAAAGTCTGGCGACCGCTTATGTGTATGTGATTGCAGCAGACCAAGGTGAGACCGTTACCGGGGGTTGGCATGATTATTCCCTGCGGAGCGTGGAGGAAATCGATATTGTGGATGTGGCGCATAAAGCCGTAAAAGAGGCGGTTTCCAAGCTGGGTGCGCACACGATCCAATCGGATAACTATCCAGTCATTTTCCGTCATGATGCAGCAGCGCAATTGCTGGCTGCGTATACGTCGGTATTTTCTGCGGAGTCGGTGGATAAAGGCTTTTCACGCTTGGCTGGGAAACTGGGACAAAAGGTGGCAAGCGAACATATCACACTGATTGATGATCCGCTAATGGAGAATGTTCCGGCAGGCAGCACGTTTGACGCGGAAGGCAGTGCGACCCGCCGCAACGAGATCATCAAGGATGGAGAACTGCGGACGTATTTCCATAACCGCAAGACGGCCCGTAAGGCTGGGGTGGAGAGTACCTCTCATGCTTCCAAAGGCAGCTATAACGGTAAAATCGGGGTGTCGTATCATAATCTGTACGTGGCTCCAGGCGCGTCTTCGTTGGAAGACATGATTCGCAAGATGGATCGCGGGCTGATGATCGTTGAGCTGCAAGGGCTGCATGCAGGTACGAATACGGCGTCCGGTAATTTTTCGCTGGCTTGTCTGGGCTACTGGATTGAGCAGGGGCAAGTGGTCAGAGCGGTTAATCAAATTACCGTATCGGGCAACTTCTTTGACGTACTACAGCAGGTAGAGGAAGTGGGCAACGATTTGCGTTTTACAGGAAGCTGCACATCTCCTTCGCTCAAGCTGGCTGCACTCTCGATTTCAGGCTCCTAATGGCTGAAGCAGCCTGCTTTTTTTCAGACTTACGACCTGTTCCTGACGTTCTGATTGTCTAGCAATGATAGATGCCTGATGCATCGGGGTATGGTAAAGTAGGAGAAAGTCTTTAAAATATGAAAAAAAGGCTTGGTTACAGCACCGCGACAGGGTATTATAGACAATAATATATTCGAAAAAAGGTTCGAATTGAATTTTTATTGGGGGATGTATATGAGATATATAAGCACTAGAGGTCGAGTAGAAGCCAAGGGATTTATTGATACTGTGCTCATGGGGTTAGCTGACGATGGAGGTCTAATGGTACCGGAGCAGATTCCGACCGTGTCGGCAGCTACTTTGGAGCAATGGGCGACATTGAGCTACAGAGAGCTGCTGCTGGAAGTTTTTGCGCTGTATATCAATGATGAGATTCCTCGTGAAGATTTGGAGCAGCTGGTAGAGCGCAGTTATGCAAGCTTCCGCCATCCAGAAGTTACGCCAGTGAAGAAGATCAACGATTCCCTATCTATTTTGGAGCTGTTCCACGGGCCTACGTTCGCGTTCAAGGATGTGGCGCTACAATTCATGGGGGAATTTTATTCCTACGTGTCCAAAAAGCAGAATGAAATCATTCACATTTTGGGTGCAACCTCGGGCGATACCGGGGCAGCAGCGATTCAGGGCGTGCGCGGCAAGGAAGGAATTAAAATCTGTATTTTGCACCCACACCAAAAGGTGAGCAAGGTACAAGAGCTGCAAATGACGACGGTAGACGATGAGAATGTACTGAATCTGTCCGTAAAAGGGAACTTTGATGATTGTCAAAAGGTCATTAAGGACCTGTTTGCCGATCTGGATTTCAAAGCCAAACATCATTTGCGGGCGATTAACTCAATTAACTTTGTGCGCATTTTGGCGCAAACCGTATATTACTTCTATGCTTATTTCCGGGCACAGGAGTCTGCGGGTACGAAGAAGATCAATGTCAGCGTGCCATCCGGCAACTTTGGCAATATCTTTTCCGGCTTTCTTGCGAAGAAAATGGGTCTGCCCATCCATAAGCTGATCATTGCCACGAACGAAAATAATATTTTGGAGCGCTTCGTGAAGACTGGCGAATACCAACCGGGCGATTTCAAAAGCACATACAGTCCTTCCATGGACATTCAGGTGGCAAGCAATTTCGAAAGATACCTGTACTACTTCCTCGGGGAGGATGCGGCCAAGGTATCTGAATACATGGATAAGCTCAAAACCGAGGGACGGATTGTGATCGGTGCAGAGGATTTGAAGCGTGTCCAGCAGGATTTTGAAGCGCTGGGTGCTTCGAATGAGCAGTGTCTGGAGCTGATCAAAAAATACAAAGCCGAGTACGATTATTTGCTCGACCCGCATACAGCTTGTGGTATTGCCGCGTATGAGGCGTATAATGGCGCAGACGAAGTATGTGTGACCTTTGCAACAGCACATCCGGCCAAATTCGATGAAGCGATCCGTCTGGTGGACATCAAGCAGGAGTTCCCGGCGCCAATTGAACAATTGTTCTCCAAGCCGCAGCATCAGCAGGTGGTAGAGCATGACGAAGCAGAAATTGTGCGTCAGCTTGAAGCCTTTTATGTGTAACAGAATGGGAAAAGAGGCTACGCCCTGTGCGCAGCCTCTTTTTTTATATCCATATTTTCCAGATATGATGTATGTATTAGTTTGAATTTGTTCACATTATAATGCCATATAGAGTAAGGTGTTTGGGCCTTAGAAATCGTGAAAAAAGCCCGTAAATCAAGGGATTTAGCTTCAGGAAACTAACAGGCAATGAGAGGTTCATAGAGTTATTTAATGAAGGATACAAAAATCTTTTATAGGCGAATTTGCTGTATTATTATAAAAAATCATGTATAGTTAACTAAATTTTATGAATACATAAGGTTCCACTCTCAAAGGTGCAGAATCAAGTCGTTCCGTCATTTAACAGAGGGGCTAATTATAAAAGGGGTGTATTAAGTAATGACCATGATCCGTCCAGAGCAGAGTCAACAAGCAGCAGCCGAATATGTGCAGTCCGTTTTTGAGAAGGTTATCGCGCGCAATCCTCATGAGAATGAATTCCATCAGGCCGTCAAGGAAATATTGGATTCGCTAATTCCGGTATTGGCTAAGCACCCTAAGTATATGCAGCAGGGGCTTTTGGAACGGCTAGTGGAGCCGGAGCGGGTCATTACCTTCCGAGTACCTTGGGTGGATGATGCGGGGGTTGTACAGGTCAATCGTGGCTTCCGTGTGCAGTTTAACAGTGCGATAGGGCCTTATAAAGGTGGACTTCGCTTCCATCCGTCTGTCTATCTGGGAATCGTCAAGTTTTTGGGTTTTGAGCAGATTTTCAAAAATGCATTGACGGGTCTTCCCATTGGTGGTGGTAAAGGCGGCTCAGATTTTGATCCCAAAGGGAAATCAGATAACGAAGTGATGCGTTTTACACAAAGCTTCATGACGGAATTGTATAAATATATTGGTCCAGATGCCGACGTTCCGGCAGGGGATATTGGTGTAGGCGGACGTGAGATTGGCTATATGTTCGGGCAGTACAAGCGGATTCGCGGAGGACATGAAGGCGGCGTCCTAACGGGCAAAGGAATTCATTACGGAGGCAGTCTCACACGTACGGAAGCGACCGGCTACGGTTGTGTGTATTTTGTAAACGAGATGCTGCAGGCTCAGGGATCGTCCTTTGAAGGAAAGCGTGTCGTCGTGTCGGGATCGGGGAATGTATCCATTTATGCGATTGAAAAAGCACAGCAACTCGGTGCTACAGTGGTGGCATGTAGTGACTCGAATGGCTACATCTATGATCCAGACGGTATCGATCTGCAGCTGGTGAAGCAGCTGAAAGAAGTGAACCGTCTGCGGATTAGCGAGTATACGCAAGAACGTCCAGGCGCAATCTATACAGAAGGCTGTTCGGGGATCTGGTCGATCCCATGCGACATCGCACTGCCATGCGCCACTCAGAATGAAATTGACGAGCAGGCAGCCCAATTGCTGGTAAGCAATGGCGTAAAAGCTATAGGCGAAGGTGCCAATATGCCATCCTCGTTACAGGCCATTGAAGTGTTTTTGGACAATGGAGTTCTGTTTGGGCCAGCCAAAGCTGCCAATGCAGGTGGAGTAGCCGTGTCGGCGCTCGAAATGTCACAAAACAGCATGCGTCTGTCTTGGACCTTTGAGGAAGTGGATGCCAAGCTGCATGATATTATGAAAAATATCTATGCTAACAGCGTAAAGGCGGCTGAGGAATACGGCGTGCCGGGCAATCTGGTTGTCGGAGCCAATATCGCAGGATTTGTGCGTGTGGCTGATGCTATGCTGTCTCACGGGATTATCTAACTCAACGGCACAACTCCTTATCTCTATTGTACAATGATTGAATAACCTAGCTAATAAAAGCAATATTGAAGCTGAGCGACTCTGTGTGAGTCGCTCAGCTTTTATTTGGAATGAGACACTTTATTTTTATCAGGGACTTGATTTATTTTTAAAGAGGATGTATATTACTTGATAGATCAATAATTGATGGATCAAAGGTTGGATCATGAAGCCCAGCGATATGCTTAAGGGAGGAGAGATTGATATCACCCAGACACCATCCGAGCCTGAGTATATTTTTGACATGCTGTTGTTGCTGAACAAGCAGATTAGCTCCAAGTTTGAGCGTTGTGCAGGAGTCAGCGCATCCAGATTGCAACTATTGTGCAAGTTGTATCAAGTGAAGGAAATCAGTCAAACTCTGTTGCAAAAAGAGGTTGGCATTGACGCTGCAGCCGTAACACGCCATTTGAAACAACTGGAAGCGACAGAAATGGTCACTCGACGCACAAAGCCAGAGGACAACAGGGTTACCTTGGTAAGCCTGACCGATTATGGGCGTGCACGCATTGTCATCTTTAAGCAGGAGCGTTCACAGTTTGTAGCTCAGATGCTACAGAGCTTCGACGAGACCCAGCGGCACCAGCTAGCTGATATGCTGCAAGTGATGAATAGTCATATATCCGATATGGACTGACAACATTTTTTTAACATTACTATACCCACAGAGGGATAAGGAGAGATTGGAATGAATAATACGAATACATCCAGTACTGTAAAAACGAATGATTTTAAAGAAATCGCCCTGGGACGCCGTTCGGTAAAAGTATACGATCCGTCCGTGAAGATCAGCCGTGAGGAAATGACTGAGATTTTGACAGAAGCTACACGCGCACCATCTTCCATTAACCTGCAACCTTGGCGTTTCCTCGTCATTGACAGCCCTGAAGGTAAAGCCACACTGGCACCATTGGCCCGTTTCAACCAACGTCAAGTGGAGACATCTTCGGCAGTGATCGCTGTGTTTGGAGATTTGAACAACTTTGATAATTTCGAACAAATTTTCGGAGAAGCTGTAGAACTGGGCTATATGCCAAAAGACATTAAAGAAATGCAACAGGAAAAAGTAGCAGCTCACTTTGCAGCGCTTGATCCCGTTGTGAACAAAGAAACGGTCCTGATCGACGGTGGTTTGGTATCCATGCAGCTTATGCTGGTGGCGCGCGCTCATGGATACGACACCAACGCTATCGGCGGTTATGAGAAGGATCAAATTGCTGAAGCCTTTGGTCTGGACAAAGATCGTTATGTCCCTGTTATGCTCATTTCCATGGGTAAAGGAATCAACGATGGTCATCCTTCCACACGTTTACCTATTGATCAAATTGCACAGTGGAAATAAGTTAAGTTATATCTATATGCAACATAAAAATATACGCAAAATAAAAACAGGCGGAGCAAAGGCACATCCCTTTGCTTCGCCTGTTTTTTTATTCGCCAGGATGCAATGCAGATCCGGGGCTTGATGACGTGTCGATCCTCTGGTTATTTTTGTACTATATTCGCTCCCGACGTCTGTGTTGGGTCAGCGGGGTCATTCTGAGTAGGATGGTAGCGCTTGGGCCATATAATCTGGTGCGAAGTATGACTAAGCTCCTCATAAAATAACGGTGCTTTCTTGAATAGGCGTATGACTAGATGGAAAAAGAACCATCCGTTCATCACCAACAGCACAAGGCTGATCATAACATTTATCCAAGGAGACAGATGAGATCCCAGTACAGATCCACCTAGTACGTAATTAAGTCCAAAATACAACCAATACAAGAGACTGTAGCGCTTAATGAGCTCCCACAGGGCAACTCTTTTTCCTCTCCCTATCAGATGAATGCGTACCAGCCACTTCCCCGGAGTTCGTCCATTTGTCAGGTAAGGAACCACCATAAAGTAAATTCCACTGGAAACCCAGAAAGCAGCAGATACATGCATGGACTCCATAATGCTGAGCAACCCTGCCCAAAGGATAGAATCCACGAAAAAGGCAACACCCCGTCGGGTATAGGACACCCGTTTGGTCGTAATGTCCAAATGCTTGTCCAGATGCTCCAAGCGAGGCAGGAAGCGTGAAAACCATTCGCCTAATAGAAAGCCTAGCATACCGCCCAATGTATTAGCCAGCAGATCGTCCACATCGAATACACGATACGCATGGTCAAAAAATCCATATAATCCTGTCAGCTGTGTCACCTCAAAGAAGAGGGACAGGGTGAAAGACAGAATCAGACACCATCCCCATCGTGCACGGAAATAATAACGTAAGAACATACCGAAAGGCATGGTCATCACAACGTTAAAAACGACTTGTAGAAAGGCACGCTCCTTCAGCAAATGAACATAGCTGGAGGGATGAGCGGGTGAGACGGATGTTTCTCTTATAATGTCTTGAACGAACTGCAAGGGCATTAACTGCAACGCTCCCCCGGTTAATGCAGCATTATGACGCGATGCCGGAAGCGGTAATATGACCAGAAAGAAGGCGTTCATCAAGTATAAAAGCATCAGGTAAAGCAGCCATGCTCTAGCCTTGTGAATATAGCCATGCCTGCGATATTGCACGATTAGGAAAGGCAGTGTGAACAATAACGCAGCAAAAGGAAACGCAAGAAAGGCATATGAAACAGGAAACAGGTACGATTGAATCATGTGCTGCTTACGCCTGCTTTCTCCGGAACTTCACCAAAGACCAAATGACCAGAAATACCATGAAAGCCACGCACACGCTAATGCTGATGCGATTTTGCGGGTCAAGCAAGAATAGAACCGCGATTATCCATAGGCATCCCACTGTAATCGCCGTTACATAAGGGAATCCCCATATCTTGAAAGTAGGCTCCACTGGATAAGATTTGCGCAATTTCAATTGGGACAGACAAATGCAGCTCCAGACGAGCAGCACGACGAAGCCCGGCACAGCCATCAAAATACGGAACAGCCCGTCCTGAGCGATATAAGCAACCATGGAACCGACAATCAGGACTACAGCGCAGAATTTGAGACTATTCACTGGAACCCCATTAGAAGATACGCGAGCGAGTGATTTAGGACCTTCTCCATTGACCGCCAACGAATGCAGCATACGTGTAGCCCCGTAAATCCCCGAATTGGCGGCAGACAGTACAGCAGTGATCAGAATAAAGTTCATGACATGAGCCGAGCCTTGAAGCCCTACAGAAGACAATACCTGTACAAACGGACTGGTATTCGTATCCAGTTGGTTCCAGGGAATCAAGCCACAAATAATGAGAATGGGCAACGTGTAGAACAGAACAACGCGAAGAATGAAGCTTTTAACCACTTTAGGCAGCACCTTTTCCGGGTTTTCTGTCTCCGTCAACGTCAGTCCAATCAGCTCGGACCCTCCGTATGAAAAGGTAACGACCAGCAGCGCTGAAAAGATAGCCAACCAGCCATTGGGTAGAAATCCGCCGTGCTGCACATAGTTGCTTAGATAAGGTGGAGTTTCAGTGTGAATAATCCCGAACAGTATACAGCCACCCAAGGCGATGAAGATAATAATCATGGCTATCTTAATACCCGCAAGCCAAAATTCCAGCTCCCCTAAACCGCCGACACTCAGCATGTTGACGACAATAATGAAAGCCGCACTCACTAAACTGAGTACCCATAGAGGGACATCTGGCAACCAATATTGCAGGAAACTTCCCGCAGCAATGACCTCAATGATACAGACGGCCAGCCACATGAAGCAATACAACCAGCCGATAATAAAGGACAGTCGTTCTCCAAAAGCTTTGCGAATAAAATCCTTCATATTCATGTTGGGATAGACGGTAGCCATCTCGGCAATTGCGCCCATAACGACCAAGAGCAGGAGTCCAGCGAAGACATAGGATAGAATAACACCTGGTCCCGCCAAGCTAATCGTTTCGGTGCTTCCTTTAAAAATACCCGTCCCGATGACTCCACCCATAGCCATAAAGGTAATATGCCGTGGGAGCAGCTTTTTGTGCAAAGTTGCTTCATTTGATTTCAATATGAAATCCTCCTTCATATAATGTATAGCTTCAGCATGGCCCAAACAGGCTTACTTCAATTAGACTTATACTACATGAAAATATCCAATTAGGAAATGAAAGAAATAGGATCTGGTAGGGAGATTGAAATCGATAGAGGACAAACTGAAGAAAATCGCGTATTATACAAGCTTCTAGGAGCTAGCTTCGTAATATTTTCTTAGCTCGTACCTTTTTAAGCCATCCAGGGAACTCGTTCAGTAGACGGTCGTATAATTCGCTGTCCGTCACCGAGTCGAAGTCATCCAAGGCAAAGAAATCAGCATTATCCACTACGCGGCCGCGCATCTTATCCAACTTTCGAAGAATTCCGTAATCGGCTTTACCAAGACCTACAAATTGCCAGAAAATCGGAGTGCTTGAGCTTTTAATCAGCAGCTGTTCTATTTTTTTTTGTTCATAAATACCTCCATCACTAAAAAAGATAATGTAGGTCGGGATCATGTCGTTGGGATCTTCTTTTGTGTATTTAAGTATGATATCCTTCATGACTTCTGGCTCGTTATTGCCCCACCCCAGCTCACTATCTTCACTAGGCTCAGCATAATTCCTATGAATGTAATTCTCGAAATTCCTCTCTGTGACGCTTGGAGCACGCTTGGCTTTGTCCGCAAAAAACCATACATCCATTTCACCATCGTCATCCATACAGGCGGCTACAGCCAACACACGTTCGCAGGCTTTTTGCACAGTCCCACCCGTGTACAATTTGAACATAGAAATAGAAGCATCGAATACAACCGCTACACGTGCTTTTTCACGGTCTATTTTTTTCTTTTTCAGTGAAAATTGTACATTCTGCTTGTGCAGATTAATTCTTGCGTTAATGGGGGCAGTCTCTTTTCCGCCAGCTTTAGCACCTACCGCGCTTAAGATCGCCGATGTAGGGATGTTCATCTGAACGGTATCCACTGGCGATTCCGTTTCCTCCACGGTCACACCATGAGCTTCGGCAAGCGGCTTTAGTCCTCCGTTGAAACCACGCCCAACTGCGCGAAGCTTGAAGCCAGACGTATGACGATACACTTCTGCCAGCACAAGCGATGTCTCACTGGTGGCTTCGGTGATGCTGTAGGTGATATGGGATTGCTTGCCTTGAGCAGTAACTGAGCAGCCGACCACATCGGCAAAAGTACCTGGGCCGTCCAGTGTGGCCGCAAACACACATTTTTCCACCCCGGTTCGTTCCAGTTCCTGGAGCGCTACAGTAAACTCAGTGGTTCTGTCATTTGGACGCTGTAACCGTACATGGCCGTGCGGGTCAGCGGGTTGATTGTAAAAAACGAAATAGTCATCTGAGGAAACCTTTCCGTCTGCTCCTACCATAAAACAGCTAACATCCAGTTCGGCAGGTGCATGCTTCCATGTAATGGTGACCCGCACTGTATCTTCCTTACCGAATGGTGCATTAGCTCCTGTACTCAATGCAACGTTGGGACCGCTCATGCTGTCAAACCCCCTATGTATTTTAAATCTTGTATTATACAAATTGTACCATGGAAATGGTATATTCACTTTGTTTCGTGCAGGAATATTTGTCTCATGGTAGACGCAGTAAAAGATGATATATAATGAGGTTGGTTTGGATACAAAGTATGATATTTATGAAGCGGAGGCCTTGACAAGTGAAGCAGGACCGGAAAAAGCAGACAGGTTCCCACACCGGGACGAGTAAGGAGCATGAGGCTGACGAGCTGAACGAGCTGCTGTCCTTATGGCTCCACTCGTCGATCCGTGTCATGGATGTCCGGCATATTCGACTGGAGCCAGAAGAGTTGCTTCAACCGTATCGTCTTCCAGCGCAGGCTTTTGTATTTGTATTGCAGGGTAGCGTGCGTTTGGATGGTGATTGGAAGGATACGCCACATTCAGGGTACGTACTGCATGGCAGCAAAGGCTTTGTACTGAATATGAAACCCTCGCAATGCGGGATTGAATATATCCTTGTACTATATAAAGCGACTTCACTATCGGGACATACGGTGTATAATCATCCTTCGATAGTTCATGGTTTTTCACCGCCTTATCCGGTTATACTGTATCAAAAGCTTCAACTACTGAAGTACGCATGGCAGGATCAAGAGGCGCTATCCAAGATTCAGGCTCAGGGTCGGTTCTATGATTTTGCATATGAATGTATGAGGCAATTGCAGGAACCGAAGGCTCGAACTTCTGCGCGGGGTATCGTGACACAGGCCATTCGATTTATGCAGGATTGTTACGCGGAGTCCATTACGCTGGAACGTTTGGCCGGATTATTGGAATGTAGTCCGCGGCACCTGACCCGGTTATTTAAAAAACAAACAGACTGTAGCCCGATTACGTACTTGATTCAACTGCGAATGGACAAGGCGAAGGAGCTTTTGCGGAAGACGGATGCCACTTTACAGGATATTGCTGTCAGTGTGGGGTACCCGGATGTCTATTTCTTTAGCCGAGCATTCAAAAAATATACTGGCGTATCCCCGGTTCACTATCGGGACAGCCTATATTCATCTGCTTTTATGGGAGATACACGTCTAGATAATCCATTGAGCATGTCCGAATGTTCCATTGATTCGATAAGTGGCGCCCTGCATACTGGTATTGAGGATAATAATCATTATCAAAATTATGATGAAGGGATTTTACGAATGAATAGAAACGCAAAGCATTCCATGGCATTTATTTTATTGCTTAGTTTTACCCTGCTGCTCAGCGCGTGCTCAGACACATCCAGTCCTACGGCAACCGATGGTGCTTCGCAAGGGAACAATAATACATCAGCGGAACCAACATCACAGGAAAGGGTGCTGAAGGATGCACTCGGGCATGAGGTGAAGATTCCGGCTCAGCCTCAACGTGTGATCGCTTCTTATCTGGAGGATCATCTGGTGGCGTTGGGTGTTAAACCGGTAGCCCAATGGTCGGTGGGTAAAAATTCAGTTCAAGCTTACCTGCAAAAAGAACTGAAGGATGTTCCTACCATCGCTTCAGATCTTCCGTTTGAGGCGGTTCTGAACTTCAAGCCTGATTTGATCATTATGGACAGTGCGAGCATGGTGGAAGGCGACAAATATAATCAATACTCTAAAATTGCTCCAACCTACGTGGTAGGCAGTAATATGAACAATGATTGGCGTCAAGAGCTGCTGACCGTGGGTGAGGTGCTGAATAAGAGCAATGAAGCGAAGCAGGCATTGAGCAACTACGACAAAAAAGCAGCAGAGGCTAAAGCCAAGCTGAGTCAGACGGTGGGACAAAAAACTGCGGCGGCATTATGGGTAACGGATAAAAACGTGTATGTCGTAAACCAGAATCTATCCAGCGGTGATGTATTGTATAAGGATTTGGGATTCAAGATTCCACAAGTCGTACAGGAGATTTCCAAAACGGCTAAGGCGAACTGGAGTAATTTATCGCTGGAGAAGCTGGCCGAGCTGGATGCGGATTATGTCTTTATCGTGAACAGCAAAAACGTAAGTAAAGAAGATATTGTAAAAGATCCTGTATGGGCGGGAATTCCAGCCGTTAAAGAAGGCCATGTATACGATTTTGGCAAGGATTCCAGCTGGTTGTATACAGGTACAATTGCAAATAGTCAAATGATTGACGATGTTCTGAAAAATGTAACTAAGTAATGTAACTCAATAAACTAGATTATAATAAAACAGCGCTATTCTCACTTAACGGCAGAAGCCACAGTAGGAGAGCGCTGTTTTGTCTTTTTAATTCCGTATGAACTCTTGCCGTGCAACCCGGTTTTATAATAAAAGATGTCTGCATAGAGCAGACATCTGGTTTATTTTCTAAATTAGGCTTGCGGAGATACCAGGATTTTAACCTGATTTTTCTCTTTCAGGAGTCCTTCAAAACCTTGCTCAATCACTTCTTCGAGCTTAATGCGTTTGGTAACCAGCTTGTCGGCTGGGAAATATCCTTTTTCCATCAGGCTGATAACAGCCGGGAATACATCACGGTAGCCGATAATACCCGTCAGATTGCGTTCCTTCATGACAATATTGTTCGGTTTAATCGGAGCTTCTTTTTCAAAAATGCTGACGATCATGATTTGTCCGCTGATTTTAGTAGATTCAATAGCTTGAGTCAGCACAGGAGGTACTCCAGTGACTTCATAGGCTACATCTACGCCGCCGTTGGTCCGTTTGTGCAGTTCTTCCACTACATCATAAGTCTTAGGATCAATCACGATAGCACCCAGCTCTTCAGCTTTAGCTTTACGCTCCTCGGAAAGCTCTACTGCATAAATCTCAGATGCGCCCGAAGCTTTCAACGCTTCAATAACCAGCAATCCGATAGGACCAGCGCCAAATACTACGGCTTTGTCGCCGACTTTCAGTTGGCTTTGACGAACAGCATACAAAGCAACGGCCGAAGGCTCTACCAATGCGCCTTGCTCGAAAGATACGCTTTCTGGAATTTTGTGAACCATGTGCTCGTCAGCTGCGACATATTCAGAAAATCCACCGCCGCCGCCTGCCAGACCGAGGAAGCCCATTTTATCGCAAAGATTATATTTGCCTTGTTTACATGCATCACATTCTCCACATGCAAAAACCGGTTCTACAACGACACGGTCGCCAACCTGAATCTTGGTTACACCTTCGCCGATTTCGACGACTTGTCCAGAGAATTCATGTCCCATTACGATCGGTGCTTTTTCGCCAGTCAATGGATGCTGAGCATCTTGGGGAATAAAGATTGGTCCTGCTACATATTCGTGAAGATCACTTCCGCAAATGCCACACCATTCTACTTTGATTTTTACTTTTCCTGCCAGAGCGGCGGGCTGCTCAATGTTTTCCAATCGTAAGTCTTTTACTCCATGCCATCTCAATGCTTGCATGTTTGTCATCTCCTTGAAGAATATATGATCATTGCCTCTATAAAAGTGAATGAATTAGGAAACGTTTCCGAAAAATAATATGTCACAAATTTTACACATTGTCAAACCAAATTCATACAAAAAGCACTTGATTTTTTTGTGAATATAATCACTTGTGACTGCAGTGCTATATTTGGCTCGTTACTTTTATACAAAGAGATTTTGTGGATTTTTCAGTTGAAGCAAAGACAAGAAGAAAACGACTTCAATTTTTAGACACTCATTCTGTGCTATAATATCAGTATTAAGACTTTATTTTAGAAAGTCAGAAAACGATTCCGTTCTTGAAAGGATTTTGGGCGTGACAGATCAAAAGAAAGTAACCATAGAGGATGTAGCCAAGCGGGCAGGAGTCGGTATTGCGACTGTCTCCAGAGCTATTAACGATAGTGAGGGCATCAGCCCGAGAACGAAAGCCTTGATTTTGCAAGTGATTGAAGAGATGGGGTTTACGCCCAACACCTCGGCTCAAAGCTTGAAAGTGCGTCAGACACGACAAATCGCGCTGGCCGTGCCGGACATTCGTAACGCGATTATTCCGGAAATCGCTTGGTCCGTAGAGCAGGCCGCCAAGCAGCATGGTTACCGTGTCGTGCAAATCAATACCGCCGGGAATGCCAGAATGGAGCTTGAAACGGTGCGTGAGGTTAAGAAGCTGCATGTAGACGGACTTATCATTATGCCGCTGGCATATCCTAAAATGCTGGTAGACCTGATTAATAAAGCTAGCGTTCCCGTGTCCATTATTAACTATGGCAAGAAGTTGGGCGAAGATGTCAAAGCGGATATCGTCAGTCTGGCCCGGCAAGAGGGAAGACTCGTGATGGAGCATTTGCTTAAAATCGGAAGAACAAGAATTGCCTATGCAGGTGCTGCGAAGGACAAAATCGAGGAAAGATACTTTGCTTATGAGCAGTCTCTCCAGCATGTGGACCCTTCACTCGTTTATTTTGGTGATGATTTCTCCTTTGAGACAGGGCTGCGTGCTGCCGATTATTTTTACAGCTTGAAACATATGCCGGATGCTATTTATGCGGTTAATGATATGGTGGCGATAGGGATCGTCAATCGATTTAAGGATTTGGGCGTAAAAGTGCCGGATGAGGTTGCTGTAGTTGGTATTGATAACAATCTGTGGGCTATGGTAACGACTCCTCAGATCAGCTCAGTTTCCATCATGGGGGAAGAGGTGGCACGGTTGGCTGCGGAACTGCTGCTCAAGCGGATTCAGGAACAGACACCTGGGGATTATGAGCGTGTGCAATTCGAGCCTCGTCTGATTGTGAGGGAATCGAGCGTCTCCATGATCCGTAAGCCTACGGTGGGACGTGACGTATAGAAGTTTAGATGGAATCTTCCTATTGTTAGATGGATGAACGGTTGCAGGCGTAGCAAGATAGGAGTGGATTTTGGGCAATTATAACGACCATTGTTTGTTCAGACAGGAGAGTGGATTCATGTTAAAAGGGAATGGGTTCGTTTCTGCAACTTGTACTGCACTAATGATGGCTGTAACCATAGGGTGTACTCCCCATCCAGTGGGACAAGATGCTGAAACTGTGGCGCCGTCCGGAGCAAACCATGGGGAGTCCAAGCAAACTGCAGCCGATACGCAGCATACCCAGCAAAGTAAAGAGGAGCTTGTGCTGTCCTTTTATAAGGATTCTTCCCTCAGTGATGAAGCAAAAGTACGTCATATAACGGACCATTTAGCAGGAATCCAATGGGGAAAGATGAACGAAAACAATGAACATCAAAGCCTGGAAATTATCGAATATTTGTATAGGCAGCGAGCTTTTATTCCATCGAAAAGTTTTCCAAATGTGATCCGAGCTTCTGAAGGATTGGATGGAGCTTTAAGCGAAAGCTATGCTGCCCTTATGGGAGATTTGTTTACAAGAGACAGAACTGCGATGACTCGAGCATTGGCAAATATGGATAAAACCAACCGCACACAAGGTATAGGAAGCATCGGGTATGCTCTCAGCTATAGAGAACCCAAGGAAGTCAAGAAAGAGATTCAACAATGGCAGGCAGGACAAAAGCTTACTACGGCAGAGAAGGATGTCATTCGAGCTTTGTTCGTCAAGCTGGATAATCCGTATTGATGCATGCATAGAGGAAATATTGAACAGCCGCGTCTCTACCGGAAGAGCGGCTGTTTGTGCTGTTTTTTACATCCTGCCATCTATGATTGGGATAAGCGTTAGTAGGACCATTGGTTTCTTGTGTTCATCTAACAACGTGTTCAAGTGGTCGGGTGATCTTGATCCGAGCGCAAGCGTTTGATGTCACTAATTGGAGGCAGGCCGAACAAACGGGAGTATTCGCGGCTGAATTGTGAGGGACTCTCGTAACCTACCTGAAAACCGACATCTGCCGCATCCGCTGATTCGGATAACAACAGGCGGCGGGACTCTTGTAGACGTAATTGTTTTTGATATTGCATGGGGCTCATAGCCGTAACCTCTTTAAAATGTCGATGTAGTGACGAAGGACTCATATTCGCTAGTTTGGACAATTCTTCAATACGCAACGGCTTATCATAATCCTGCTTAATCCGCTTTATGACTTCTGCAATTCGGTTGGAATGGCTACCGGTCATGACCAGTTGTTTTAAGGATTCCCCCTGATTCCCCTGTAAAATCCTATACAGTATCTCACGAATGACTAATGGAGCCAGCACCGGAACATCTTGCGGGTTTTCCAAAAGATGCACTAGCCTTACCACGGCATCCAGCAGTAGTGAGTTGGTTTGACTTACATACAAGCCTCGTCTGGAATCAGGCATGGGGCTTGTGGGAAAAGCAGATTCCTTGATCAGGTCCAAAACCTGATGCGGATCAAAATTGAGCCGGAGGCACAAATAAGGAGCTTCTGATGACGCTTGGATGACCTGCCCCGAGATCGGCAAATCCACCGACACAACAAGGTAGTCGGATGTGCCGTAATGGTAGCTTTCCTCTGCGAGCATCACGACTTTTCTGCCTTGTGCCACAATACATAAGGCAGGTTCATGGACTTGATGTACCGGAACGGTTGTATTTGAACTTCGGACGAAGTGAAGCGAAGGTATGGCTGTAGTGAGAACTCCGTCCTGATTTGAAAATCGTTCTATAAGCCTTGCCAATTCGGCTTGTTTTTCCATGGTAGAACCCTCTATTTTGGTTGCCCCCATCTTGACACATCCCTTCTTTCAACGTAGCCCGTTTTCATTTTCAGTAGTTTATTACATATTAAGGGTCTTTGGAGGATTAGGCAATAATTTGCTCTGATTCTTCTACCAGCCCGATGGACATTCCTCTCATAATAAGATGCAGATACAACACCTAATGAGCAATTGAGAAAAAAATAGAAGTGCAAAGGAGTGGGAGTCATGGAGAGTAACAAAGCGGAAAAAAGTGTACACGCTTCGCAGCATCCCTGTATAGGGATGTGGGTAACTGAAGACGGAAATATCCGTCACGAACTCTTGCCTAATGGCCGTTATGATGAAGCACGGGGTCAAAGGCAAAGTGCCTATACAGGCAGCTATATCATCGTAGAAGATGACTATATCGAGTATGTGGACGACACCGGATTTACGGCAGATGGTGAATTCAAAGATGGTGTCTTGTATCATGCAGGGATGGTTTTTTACAGGGAAGAGAAAAAGTAATCTATTTTATCTTTTTTCAGTGACATTTTAAACTAGAGGAGGAATAAGCATGTTGGATATTAAAGGGAAAGTCGTAGCTATTACGGGGGCAAGCAGTGGGATCGGTGAAGCTACTGCCCGTTTACTTGCTCGCCATGGGGCTCATGTGATATTAGGGGCCAGACGCACAGAGAGACTGGAGGCTCTGACATCCGAGATTCGTTCTAAAGGTGAATCAGCTGATTATCAGCAACTGGATGTGACGAAGAGGGACCAGATGGAAGCGTTCATTAACTACGCGGAAAAAACATTTGGGCGTGTGGATGTCATTTTGAACAATGCGGGAGTGATGCCTCTTTCAAAATTAGAGGCCCTGAAGGTAGAGGAATGGGATCGCATGATTGATGTAAATATACGAGGCGTTCTGCATGGGATTGCGGCAGGGCTTCCGATTATGAAAAAGCAAGGATTTGGTCAGTTTATCAATATCGCCTCTATTGGCGCGTATAGTGTAACCCCGACTGCAGCGGTGTATTGCGCTACAAAGTATGCGGTTCGGGCGATCTCTGAAGGATTGCGCTTGGAGGTGGGGGGAGATATTCGTGTGACGCTGGTATCGCCGGGAGTAACTGAATCTGAGCTTGCTGACAGTATTTCAGATGAAGAGGCCCGGCAAGGAATGAAAGAGTACCGTCGTATTTCGATTTCGCCTGATGCCATAGCCCGTTCCATTCTGTATGCCATGGAGCAGCCAGCGGATGTAGATGTTAATGAAATTATTGTCAGACCCACGGCAAGCCCGAATTAATGCTATGGCATCCATGATTCTCCCTTTACACTCAGATCATTTTTTCCTCCATCCTTTTATGGATGGGGGATTATTTATAAGATGAGAAAGACCATCATTCACACCACAGAGTGTAAAAAGGCAGTGTCTTTAGAAGAAACGGGTTTACTTTTACAAATGTTTGTGATAACTTTATTTCGACAAACATCGAAATTAAGACTGAAACAGAAGGGAGCCGAACAGGGTGAAAGATACAACGGAAATGCAACAAGCTGTAAAAATATATAAAGCACTTGGAGAACCAACTCGTCTCAAGATAGCACTTCTGCTAAAAGAGGAAAGTGGCCAATGCTGCTCTGTGCTGGGCGAGAAGCTGAACAGTGTAGCTATTTCAACGCTATCGCATCATCTGAAGCAAATGGCAGAGTCGGGGCTGCTCACATACCGTAAAGAGGGGACGTTTATCTATTACAGCTTGGATGTGGAAGCAGCGCAGAAATATGCCCCGTTCCTGATGACATAATTTTTTTTAGTCTTAATTTCGATATTTGTAAAAATATAAAAACAATATAAGAAAAGAGGCGTTATTTAAAAATGCAGAGCACGTGGAAAGTGTATATTTTGGCCATTGTTAGTTTTTTGGTAGGCACATCCGAATACATTATCTCAGGCATTTTGGATCAGATTGCGACAACCATGGGGATTACGGTGTCCGCAGCGGGACAGTTGATTACAGTCTTTTCTCTTGCTTACGCGATTGGCACGCCGATTTTGATGGCAGTAACCGCTAAATGGGACAGACGCAAGCTGCTCTTGAGTTCGCTCGGATTATTTGCAGTAGCTAATGCCCTCTCCTTTATTCTGCCGGGTTTTGGAATGTTTATCGCCGCACGTATTCTTATGGCCCTCGGGGCGGGGATGGTTGTGGTTACAGCACTGAGCATTGCTGCGAAGATTGCTCCAGCCGGCAAGCAGGCCAGTTCTATTGCTACGATCACTATGGGTTTTACAGCCTCGCTGATTATCGGGGTGCCGCTTGGAAGAATGATATCTTCTGCATATGGCTGGAAAACCGTATTTCTCGGCATCGCTTTGACAGCGATTATTGCTTTGATCGTTATCGCTATGACAATCCCTCGCTTAAAAGGAGATCAACCGATTCCCTTACTACAGCAATTTGCTCTTCTGAAGAAGCCTGAAGTTGCTTTGGGATTGGCGATTACCTTCTTTTGGGGAGGGGGATATTTCCTCGCGTATACTTACATTTCACCGTACTTGCTGAATGTATCAGGTGCAGGGGATAATATGCTAAGCTCAGTATTACTTGCCTTCGGGATTGCCAGCCTGATCGGGTCGAAAATCGGTGGATACAGCGCAGATAAAAAGGGTATTTCCTTTACATTATTCGGGGGCATGGTGTTGCATGTCTTTTCCTTGCTTTTACTTCCTGCCGCCGCTCATTCCCTGATCGCAGTATTTGCTTTATTGATCCTTTGGTCGTTCGCTGCCTGGACAACTGGACCTACTCAACAATATAACTTGGTCACTCTTGTGCCTGAATCTTCCGGTGTGATGCTGAGTCTCAATCAGTCTACGATGCAGCTTGCCATGGCGGCCGGAGCTGGGATCGGTGGTGTAGTTGTTGGTCAGGTTTCGCTGGCTTCCATCACCTGGTTTGGAGCAGCAGGGGTCGTTATAGCTATTGTGGCTGTATATTTACTTTCACGAAGATCCTCAGTCCACACGGAATTGGGTGTTACGGAGTAAAGCTTATAGATAAGTGAAAAGGAGGCCCAGTGATGAAGGTGACATTGTGGTCTTCTTTGATTTTGAATGAACAATAATATGCTCTCTTGCAGTAGGAGGGCTTATTCAAACGTAATATCAGTGATTTTGCCGGCTTCCTTAAAGCCGATATTTTTATAAACTTGATTGGAAACCGAATTTTTTAAATCTGCATATAGCATGGGTACTAAATGCTCATTTTCCAAAATCGAACATAGCTCGGATACCATTCCGCTGGCAAAACCTTTCTTTCGTAAATTAGGCGGGGTATACACAGCATTAATGCGAGCATGTCTCGGCGAGCGGTGAGCAATATTAGCCATGGACACAGGCATGTTATTTACAATCCAAAGATACAAATTTCCTGTCCCGATGGTCTTCTCCGCAACCGATATTTGACTAACCGGATCAATAAAACTACCTAAAGCTTCTTCTGAAAAACCAGCTAGAAACTGGGCAACTAATTGTACATCCTCTGGGATGGATTGTCGGATCATTCCCTCAACGCCCGAGGGCTTTTTATATTTAGGACAGAAATAAGATTCCATGACCATATGGGTATGTACCTGAGCAGCATGACGACGTTGTGCGTAAGCATTTGCGAACTTCTCGACTGTTTCGGCATCACCACATACACCTGATAGGGTGGTTCCTTTTAAATAACGTAAGAGTTCTCCTATATAGGTCAATTTATGATTATCTGTGATTTGTTGTGAGATCCATAACCAGGCCTTATGTCCGGGTGATTGAGCAAAGACCATATTTTTATCGGACGTTTTGAGGCATGTTGATCCTTCTGACTCACAAATTCGATGGATCAAATGGTATCGAACTTCATCAGCCAAAAATAGATTTTGATTTAATATATCGTCGTTTGGGACTAGTTGCTCAATCATGACTCTGCCTCCTAATGAGCTGTGACCTAAGCACTTGTAAAGTGCTATGAAGCTATGAAGATTCGGTTGTTATATCTACTAGGATTTAAACTTCCGCGCTATACGCTTCTTATTTTTTTGTCGCCAAATCCATCTTTCGATAAAGTTTTTTTCTTTTCTTTCCTGAAGTGTTTCCTTCATACCCTTAATAAGAAATTCGGATCTTCGCTTGTCGTTTCTGCTAATTTCACGTAGTTCCTCAATAAATTTATCGTCCATGTCCGCATCTCCGTTAGTTCAGGATTTTCCAAATTGCTAAGCTAGATTATACAGAACATATGTTCCTTTTTCAAGTCTGCATCGCTCTATTCAATCACATAACCATTTTTAGATGGATGCTGCGAGGCCCGCGCCAATCGGATGGTGAGGCATAAGATAAGTTGAAAGGAGGAATTACAACATGGACAACAAAGCATATGTATCTCAAACGTATCCACGTCTTACAGTTTACAACGAAGAAAATTTTCGGGGTTCCAGGAGAGTATTCAGAGGAAACCTAGGCATTCGTAATACCGATAACATTCTCGACGGCATCGAAAGTCTGCGTTTCTTTTCTACCAGCAGCAATGCTACACTGGTACTCTTTACAGGCACGCGGTTTAGAGGTAACTTCCGTGTGTTTAGAGGCAATCGCAGCATCGCCGACCTGGATGATCTGATTCGTGGGAATGATGTGGAATCTATTATCTCTACCAATCAACGTTTGACGTTGCAACAAATCCGTAATATCCGCAGTAGCGGTAGACTTCCATCTGGCTACCGAATCATCTAACGGCCTTATTTCGACTTCATAACCATTTTACAAGACTGTTTCAGGAGCTTGCAACTTTCGGGCTTTTGGGACAGTCTCTCTATTTGCACACGCGACCCACATATTTGAATGATGAGAGGAACTGTTTGGGAAAATGGGACCTTGTTAGTAGTCAACACCAACTCAATATTTATGAAAATAAATAAAGGAGGACATACGATATGCCCTCCTAATGACGTATATTGTATTTACTTCAGTTCCCAATTCGTTGCTTTGATCACGGCTGCATCTGCGTTCTTAAGATCTGTTTCGCCAGAAGCTAAGAGAGAACTCCATTGTTTCACACGATTCTTACCATTGGGAGGTTGGTTATAATCGTTGGTATCGACAACCAATGTACGCTTAGCATAGAAGCTAGTCATGAAATTCTTCTCATTCGTACTACTGCCTGAACGTGAGAGGATTCCTTCAAGACTACCTGAATCACCAGTAGCGCCTTGATTGAGTGCTGTGTCGACAAATGATCCAATCGTTAGAGCAGTATTAAATCCGCGTTTATGTGCTTGCTGTACACTATATTCGATATAGGTGTCATAGAACGTACGCCACATGGCTTCTCTCCAAGCTTCATTGTTTTGGAGAGCGTTGATCTTCTTCTTGATTACACTATCGCTATCGCTGAGCTTTAGAATCGAACCATTCATCTTCCCCTTTAGACCAGCACGTGTTAATCCACCTGCAATGGAAGGGTTGCTAGCTCCACTAGCAGCATCAAAAGCTTTAAATAAGTACGGGCCATCTGGTCCCGTATCATTTGAACCGCCTGTTGTTGCTCCAAAGATACCAATGGTGTACCCACGATTATCGCCGATATCTTCAGCATAGCCATAGAATTCAGTCCATTTCAAAGAATCTTGCTCTGGTTTGTTCACTAGCTTCATAATATTATCCCACTGCTCACCGTCGAGTCCTGTATTAGCCTTCAGGAACTGAAGTGTTGAAGGTGAGAAATTAGCATCATGGTCAATAGTTGTAACCGCTGCTTGGCTAGTAGCTTCTTCGCTGGTAAGGGATAATGGCTGTATACTAGCTTCATTTGAGTTGTCGAAGCCCTCATTTAAATCGATCGTTTTCTGCACCGGAGTCCCATTCTCTTCAGCAAAAGCCTTGCTAGGTGAAGAGCCGGACAAGCTAGAGAAAGAAGCGACTACAGTAAAGCTTAGCAAGATCATAAGGAACTTTATTTTATACATATAACTCCTCCTATAAAATGTAATTGTGAAAGGCTAAAAGCGTAGATTTCCATCTAACTCGAATGGATTTAGCAAGAGTATAGATAAAAAGCATAGGATTGAATAGAGCTTAAATAACCGTTTTTTTCAAAAATTATGATTTATATGTGAATAAATGGACCAAGTTGTTCCTAGATTCCTACAGACCATAAGTGCAAGAATGAGGACGAAACAAAGATAGCCTCTTGATAAAATGAGTTACATCACATATCAGGAGGCTATATTTATGAACAAAATCCAGCAGTTTCATGCACTTCACACATTAGAGGAACTTTTATTTTTAGGGAACGCCTGGGATCTGCTATCTGCGGTGGCTCTGGAGAAAGCAGGTTTTAAGGCGATAGGTACGACGAGTTGGGGGATTGCCAATACGTTTGGATTTTCAGATGGAGAGCTTATTGATTTTGACCAGCACGTAAGTATTATTCGGACGATTGTTGAGCATGTTCAGATTCCAGTGTCGGCAGATATTGAAGCAGGATATGGAGAGGACACGGCAACGATTGTTGAGCATGTTTTAAGGGTAGCCGATGTGGGAGTTGCAGGGATTAATATTGAGGATTCTTTGAAAATGCAAAAGGGACTTCGAGAAGTGGGTCTGCACAGTAACCTATTGTCCAAAATTAGAGCGGCCTTGGATGCGCGTGGGTTTCAAGCGTTTTTTATAAACGCAAGAACGGATACATATTTGCAGATGAATACTCCACTTTCAGAGACCATAGAGCGGGCCAAAGCGTATGAGGATAGTGGTGCGAGCGGAATTTTTGTTCCAGGATTAAAGCGTGATGAAGAGATCAGGGAAGTTGTGTTTCATATCCATGCTCCGCTTAATGTTTTATCCCTGCCGGGTCTGACGAATGTCCACCAGCTTCAGCAGTTAGGAGTTAAACGGTTTAGCTTTGGAAATGCATTTTCTGATAAGATAATAGTTGCTTTGCAAAAGAATGCAGAACAGTTGATAGAGCTACAAGATACATCACATTTATATGAGGATTTTGCAAAATCCTTGAGCTAGATGAATATGAACTATAGAAAGGACGGAGCATTCGATCATGGCTAACCTTAGTCTTTCTTTTGAAGAAATGTGGGAGAAAATTATAGCGTGTGATCGTAAGTATGACGGGTTGTTTTTTACCGCTGTGAAAACAACCCACATATACTGCCGACCTTCCTGTCGATCCAAAAAGCCGAAGAAAATAAATGTGGAGTTTTACTTTGATTTGGACAAAGTGGAAAAGGCGGGTTTTCGTGCTTGCAAAAGATGCCAGCCCCATACAGACCATTCGCCGTATATCAGACTTGTGCAGAATGTGGTAACCTTTTTGGTTAATCATTACAAGGAAAAACTTGTATTGCAGGATATTGCGGACCATATCGGAATAAGCTCCTTTTACTTGGATCGGATCTTTAAACAGGAAACCGCCGAAACCCCGCGCACGTATTTGGAAAAAATAAGAGTAGATAAGGCAGCCTATCTTCTTAAAAGTACAAATCTTACGAATCTTGAGATTTGCTATGAGACGGGCTTCCAAAGTCCCTCCCATTTCTATAAGGCGTTTCGTAGCTTGAACCATTGTTCTCCTAGTGAGTATAGAAAGTTGAGTAGGGAATAGAAAAGGAAGGAGGTTGTATCCTTTTATGAGCGAACTATACGTAATGAAGTATGTATCGCCGATTGGAGAGGTAGAGATACAGGGCACAAATGAGGCTGTCTATTCTATTATGTTCTCTAATCGGAATGAGCCCTTAACGAGGGCTATAGAAGAGGTTCCAATCCAAGTATTAGCTGAATGCACTACCCAGCTTGACGAGTATTTTAAAGGTGAGCGCTTTGAGTTTACGTTTCCTTATGCCTTTGAAGGTACGGATTTTCAGCAAAAAGTATGGAATGCTCTGGTGTCCGTGGGGTACGGTAAAACAACAGCTTATAAAGATATTGCTCTTGCTATTGGAAATGAAAAAGCGATCCGAGCCGTAGGCAGTGCTAATGGAAAAAATAAGCTGAGCATTGTGATTCCATGTCACCGAATTATCGGTTCCAATCAGAAACTAACGGGCTATGCAGGAGGGCTATGGAGAAAAGAATGGTTGCTCCAGCATGAAAAGCGTTGTCTGAGGCCCTAAGGAGGGTTCGTAGATGAGAGACATATATTTGAAAGAGTTTAAGCCCGAGAACTGGGCCAACATGGTTCAGGTCTATCAGGAGCGGTATGCACAGGTAGATCCGGCTATAAGAGCAAAAGTGGCCAAAAGTAAAATTCCCAAGGAGATTCAGATTGTGCTGCTGCCCGATATGGGGGAGTATTTGCTGATTTGGATGGATCGAAAAGTCCCCGCACTCGGCAACGAAACACCGTCGGATTATTTGAAAAGCGAAGAAGGGACTAAAGCACTGAAGGCGGCTATATTACGTATGTCACGTTGAAGAAGCGGACCAAGGAGATACATATGAACATTGAACAGAGCGCGAATGATGGAAAAAGTGAGTTCCTATATCCATAACTGTAATCAAATGGAATGAACTTCATCTAACCCTATGCTATGATTTACCAACAAGAATATAGATTTAAAAGGGGAAATAAGAATGAAGCTCAAAAAAATGATGTTTCTACTTTCGTTTTTAACGATATTTGTAGGGTTGATCACTTTGTGCACAGAAAGTGTTCAGGCTGCCAATTCGACAGTATTCAAAGATGGAGATAAGCTTAAGCTTATTCTTGATGATGGTAATGGAGTAAACAGAGTGTTTAAATTTGATCTCCCGTTTACGATTAAGCCTGATACACCAATTCGTCTGTATAGCAACAACATTGAAATTCCTTCTGGTGACTTTACGATCGATTATGCCAACTCCACAATTACGATTGCGGATTCACGACCAGCACCTGGGCCAGGATCAGAAAATCATATAGAACTTCCTATAGCTATAACTATGAAAGGGACTGTGCAGTCAGTCGATGAATCTACAGTAACTCCACTTGCGGAGGAGCCAAAAGTAACGCAGCCTGAGGTGGAGACCAATATAAAAGAGATTCCCACTCCCAGTGAACCCAAAGTTGCTCAACCTGTGGATGAACCGAAAGTAATTGAACCGCAAGTAACCCAGCCGATCGAGGAGCCTAAAGTGGACCAAGCGGTTGATGAGTCACCGGAAATCCCTTTGTCTATCCCATCTGGAGAAAATTTTCCGGGTACATTTACAATCAACTCTTCAAGTACATCATTTTCAGTTCGTTTGAAGATGAAAAATATTCAACCCACGTACACTTCATATGTTATGGTCAAAAATGCGGATGCTCAATTAATTAAACGGATTCAGTTCGATCCGGAAACAACGTTTAGCTACCCTTTGAGTAACCTGAATTTATCTACAGGTGGATATTACTTTTATATCAAAATGATCGATCAGTCGGGAAATTCGGCAGCGTCTGTACCCCAATTTGTTCCTATAAATAATAACAAGGCTCAGCAGGTTGAGGTGTTTATAGACGGTAAACTGCAACAATATGAGCAGCCTGCGACCTCTATTAGCGGAAGTATGCTGGTGCCATTTCGTGCCGTTTTTGAGGCGCTTGGGGCGAAAGTGAAGTGGGATGGAGCTACCAAGACCGTTACTGCAACCAAAGGAAATACAACGATCAAGTTAACTGTAGGCTCCAGGGATGCCTATATCAACGGAAAATTAGTGCGTCTCAATGCGGCGCCAAGACTCATTAACGGCAAAGTAATGGTTCCTATTCGCTTTGTTAGTGAGGCGCTGGGTGCGAAGGTGAAGTGGAATATTGCAGCTCAGAGCGTTGTGATTTTCCTTGCTCCACCGCAGGTTTTGACAACTAGCGAAAGTGAACAATTAATGGAGGAAAATGAAGATGCTTCCGAATCACAATCCAATCCAACGATTCTGAAAAAGATATCCACCACCTTCTCCAAATCTACGGATATTGTGTTCGTCATAGATGTTACGAGTAGTATGACAGGGACGCTGGATTATGTGAGACAGAAGGTGAAAGGCTTTGTTGATTCCGTTCCAGCAGGTTCTCATTTTGCTGTCGTTGCATTTCGGGATATCAATCTGAAGGCAGATAAAGATTTAGAATTTTTGGAGTTTACGACCGATAAAAATAAGTTAAAAGGTAACTTGAATATGCTGCGCCCTTCCGCTGGCGGGGATTTGAAGGAATCGGGATTAGAGGCTATTCAGTTAGCTATAAGTAAATTTCCCAAAAATTCTAATTCCAAAACAATCATATTCATTACAGATGCACCAGTTCATGATAAGAATACAGCCCTGGGTAAAGCCCGTTTTTCAGTAGATGAAATTAACGAGCAATTACAGAAAAATGATGTTATTTTTAATGCAATCGTGCCTGCAAATGGACTAGCCAACAAACAAATGAAAAAGCTTGTAGATTCCAACGAAGGGACTTTGTATGATATCAAGGAGGCCAAGCTGAATTTGGCGAAGTAGGTTTGTCCAAACTCAATTAAAGCCGTTAAAGGGAGCCGATGCCAGGCTCCCTTTTGTTATCACAAGCGACCTGTGCTGAAAGAGTTCTAATGGGCTGAAAGCTCACTCTCCGTCACCCATTTATGATTTTTGACAGGCTCTCCTCCTGTAGTCGGCGTATAGTCTACCATATATACGGTCGTTGGCTCGGCGGAATCAATGGTAGCCTTAGCCCCATCCATCCCCTTCATATGATCTGCTGCAAGGATAACCTCTGTGCCCGGTGCATAGGGCTCGCTGCTTGCATCCTTAATCTCTTCATGAATAACCCACTTATGATTATTCACTTTTTCTCCTCCAGTGGTTGGTGTATAGGAGACTGTATAAGCAGTAGTCGTATAAGCACCCGCAATCGTGGCCGTAGCCCCATTCATGCCGGCCATATGGTCAGCTCGTATAGTCGCTTGACTACCAACTTTGAAGGCTGGATTTTCAGATTTTTTTAGTTCGGCAGGAAGCTCACTGGAAGTGGAATGGTTCATATCTGATGTGTCGTGCTGTTGACCGCTGTTTGCCGTGTGCTCCTGGTTCGGCGCGTTACTGTTCCCGCACCCACTCAAAATCATCATGACTGTACCAGCGAGCAAAGCCCATTGCATTCTCATATTTAATAGCTCCTTTAGGGTTTTATTTTCATATTCACTTATACCCCTAGGGGGTATAAGTGAAACGGAATAATATTACAAACTTGTGAAGTGTTTTTGCCTACAAGGGGATCGCCTGTGTGATCCCTTATTTGTTATGCAGAAGATGCGTAATTAAATGTTGTTGACAGTGAATAAAAAATCATTGTAATATCTATAAAACGCATCAAGTTACTTGGTATTTTGAGCGACTGTAAACATTCTAACTCACCAAAAGTAGATGATATCAAGGAGCAGGGGGAGACATCAAATGAAGAAACCATGGATTTCATTTATATTGCTGCTGGGAGCAGTCGTGCTTTTTATTTCAGGCTGCGGCAGCAACAATACGTCGGGCAACGCTGCGGGTGAAGAAAAGAAAACACTGCATATCAGCTTTAATCCTGGTCCATATAGCGATCAGTTTAAGAAAGGTGTGGCTCCATATTTGGAGAAGAAAGGATATAAGATTACATATAAAGAGTTTACAGACGGTGTTCAGCCCAATGTAGCCGTGGCTAAGGGGGATATTGATGCTAATGTATTCCAGCATTCGCTCTATCTGGATTCTATGAATAAGCGGGAGAATATTGATCTGATTGGTGCTGTGCAGGTCCCAACTCCTCCAATGGGATTGTACTCCAGCAAGCATACCAGCCTTGACGAAATCAGTGAGGGAGCCCAAATCAACCTGCCCAACGAGCCAGTCAATATGCTGCGTGCGCTGAATATTTTGAAGGAAGTAGGTTGGATTACGTTAAAGGACAATATCGATCCATTGCAAACCTCGGTGAACGACATCACCTCTAATCCGCATCATCTGCAATTTGTTGCTACCGATCCGGCACAGGGGCCACGTGTACTGAGGGATGTTGATTTTGCGGCTATACAAGGGAACTTTGCTGTATCGAATGGAATAAAGCTGACCTCGGCATTAAAGCTTGAAAATATGACAGATCCGTTCACGAACGTGGTCGCTGTGGACAGCAAGAACAAGGATAAGCCCTTCGTCAAAGACATTATTGAAGGATATCATTCAGACGAATTCCAAAAGTACATCCAATCGAACCCTGATTATGAAGGCTACAAGTTGCCAAGCTATTTCAAATAATATGGGGTATTATCTTCTGCGGGCTGACGTTGTCAGCCTGTATCTTATGGATAGAAGGTGGATATAAACGTGATTTTTTCATCCTCTGATCTCGTCAAGGCTCTGCCTGACAACTATTTTAGCGCAATAGATGACAAAGTGAATCTGTATAAAAGTAAAGGAATAGATGTAATTAATCTGGCAGCCGGCAACCCGGATCAGCCAACATCGGCGCATATTATCAGCGCTTTGAAGGAAGCGGTTGATCAACCGATCAATCAGGGCTATCCGCCTTTTCATGGAAAAAAAAGCACGCTGGAGGCTGTCGCCGCGTTCTATAAACGGGAGTATCAGGTGGAGCTGGATCCTGACCGGGAGATTGCCATATTCAACGGCTCAGCCATAGGCGTAATGGGGATTCCACAGGCGCTGCTGAATCCCGGTGATTGGTTATTGACCACCGATCCGGCATATCCCCAATATTATTCCGCTGCTGCGCTGGCAAGAGCCCATATTCATACGATTCCGCTTGATGAGAAGCTTGGTTTCTTGCCTGATTATACAACCGTGCCGGAGGAAATCGCAGAGCAGGTCAAATTGCTCATGATTAATTATCCGAACAATCCGACTGGAGCCGTAGCTACTGCAGACTTTCTGACGAAGACGCTGGATTATGCCGCTCGGTATCAGTTTCCCGTTATGAATGATTTTGCTTACGGTGCTCTTGGATTTGACGGGCATAAGCCGATTAGTTTATTGCAAATTCCCGGCGGCAAGGAGTATGGCGTCGAGACGTATACAGCTTCCAAAACGTATAACATGGCTGGATGGCGCTTCGGATTTGCGGTTGGAAATGCGTCTGTTATTGGTGCGCTCAAGCATTATCATACGCATGCCTACAGCACTGTTTTTGGCGCGGTACAGGATGCGGGAGCTGTCGCATTGCTGGGCACCCAGGAGCCAGTACAGGAGCTCGCGGCGTTATATGAGCGGCGCCGTGATGTTCTCATTGCAGCGTTACGAGGTATTGGCTGGGATGTAGCTGCTCCCCAAGGGTCTTTTTTTGCCTGGTTCAAGGTGCCGGAGGGGCATACATCGGCTTCCTTTGCAGACTCTTTATTGGACGAGGCGCATGTTGCGGTCGCTCCTGGAGAAGGCTTTGGTCGTGCAGGAGCTTCTTATGTGCGGGTCAGTCTGGTAAACAGTGAGGAAAGGCTGCTGGAGGCGGCGCAGCGCATCGCAGCGACGGGTGTTTTTCAAGTATAAGCCGGAATACAAGGAAGTTATTTTGCTGCAATCAGGAATTGGCAAAGCGAACGCTGCCTCGACTACGGCCCTGCTGATTGAGCGTTTTAGCCCAGAGCTTGTCATTAATACCGGGTCTGCGGGTGGGCTCGATCCAGCGCTGCTTGCTTTTGCGACAGAAGCGCTGGCGGAGACCAGGATTGAGGGGAAGATCGTCAAGGGTTTGATTACGACGGCAGACTCCTTTATCTCCCATGCTGAGCGCGCCCATTTTATCCGCAGCCAGTTTGGTGTTCCATTTTTGGCTGCGGCCAATTCGGCCGCATTGGTTGTGGCTCTTGTAGCCGCATATGATAGAGACAAGCTTTGATATATTCAATGGCACTATTCAGGAACGTTTTTTCTTCGACTTGCCATGCTGGTTAATGAGAGTTCGAAGTTGTTTCCCGGCTTGGTTCAGCTCCATATCGTTCAACACATAGTCGGTGCTGACTTCCCAGGTGCTGTGGTCATTCAGATGAAAAATAAAGGCGGGAAAGCGAGGGCGCAGCCATTTGCGGATGGAGGCCCCTTCGAATTCGACTTTAGTGATTGCAGCCCACGGGACAGTTCGAATACCATCTGAAATGCTGTGCTCGTCAAAGATGAACAGGTAGGTATCCTTGCGAAGCGTTCTGCTCAAACAAACCACGAGATAGCTACCGAAAAAAGGAAGTCCGACAATGGCGGACGTAATAAAGAAGAAGATTTGTAGAGCTGAGATATCTTCGTCGATAAAAATGAGCAGCAGCAAAAACAGACAAATAAGCACAAACATCAAGCTGCCCATGGCTTTCCAAAATGCCAAAGATCTTCGATATACAATTTTATCCACGGAATACCGCCTCGTCGGGAACAAACGCCTGAATGAAATAAGTTATTCGTTCTCTCCAGTCAGCTTCGGTCACACTTTCAATTCGCAGACATGGAGTGGCCTGCATATTCAGTTCTGTATTTCTTACAATCCACATATCATTCATTCCTTTAAGAACAAATAGCAGATTTGTAACAGAAGGACCATCTTCATCCGTATCCGTGTATACCATTTGGCTCAAATTATCAAGGCTACACTGATTACGATCAAAGTCCTCCCGCCAGTCTTGTATCATTTGTTGAGCCGACTCATGAAGCTTCCACGTTGCCATTTGCTGCATGGTGAAGTTGGATGAGGTTAACTCATTCCACTGTTCTTCGGTCAGATCGACGTATCGGCTGTGCGCATTGAAGTTCGGAGCAGACAGGCCGAACAGTTGATCAATGTCGTGATGCCAGTCTTCTGGAGAAGACCAGCGAAAGAAATGGAGTTCATTGTGACTGGAGAAATGATACAGAAAACGTTCATTTCCATGGTGTATCGTTAACGTATTTTGCTTATCTTGTTGCTCCTTAAAGCCACGTAGCATCTGACGACTTTGTACCAGATGAGCTAAAATTTCAACAATGAACGCATCAAATTCGAGCTGTTGTTGCTCGTCATCCCGTTGTTCCATCAAACCCTTGGATATCATGCTATGCGTTGCGGCATGAAAAAGTAGTTCCCAGCGATCTTCGGTTAGTTCCCCGTAATAAGATTGGAGCAGACCAGAAGCCATATCTTCTGCGCCCAATGCGGTCAAGGCAAAACCTAGCTCCTCAAGCGTTAAAATTACCGTTTGTTTGTCCATAGTCAGGCTCCTTCTCCATCTGTTAGGTGTGTATATTATTTAAATAATTTGCTGGCCCAGCGTATCCCTTTTTCCGCAAATTTGGCGACTTTTCCGCCTGCCCAGCTTCCCACTGTACCGCCGACGTATGCCCCGACGGCTGCGCCGACCGGACCACCGATAGCACCGCCTATGGACCCCAAAACGACAGCGCCGCCATAAGTTGCGGCGGTTTTAATCACTACGTTAGAGGCAGATACAGCTACATCCGTTCCGGTAAGCTTCCCGTTTTTCCATTTTCCAGCCAGACTGATGCCCTCGCCCACAATATTCATGGTGGCATTAATAGGGTAGAGCTTTTTGGCAATCATACCGGGAATTTGGCGGGTGGCTATGCCGTAACGTCCTTTTTCCACCCCGGCGATGACGTTCCGTGTCCACTGAGGAAAGCTGTTGGCTTTGTTGAATCCGAGGCCGAGCTTACCCATTTGAAGCTTTCCAGCTAATCGATCAAAGCCCTTTAACCCCTTCATCACAATACCGGGTTTGGCGAATTGGCGGTTTAGGCTTTTGCCCAAATTACGCATAAAAGCATTGTTACCCTTGCCTTTCACCCATGCCGCATTATGTATAACAGCTCGAGTGGGATTCTTCAGACTTTTCTTGAATTCTACTGTTTTGGTGAGCACAAGTGTGGAAGCCAGACCGCTATAGATCGCTGTTCCGGCAAATCCTAGTTGCCCGCGCCATTTGTTGGCCTCTGACAGGCTGTTAATGGCTATATCTGCTGGATCGGGTCCTTTTTTCCCGGAAGTTGCCCCTTCGCTGTTGCTGATCTGTCCGCTGTGATCTCCTTTGGTAATCCCCGTGTCTGCTTGGGTATCTGTTTCCTTAAATTTTACTGCAATGGAACGCAGCTCTGTGCTGACAGAACTGACAGTTTGAGTGAAAGCATCCATTTGTCCACGCGCTTTATGAAAATCCTGATAAAAGCGCTGCTGTGTTGTTCCTGCCCAGCTATTTTCCAACATCTGAATATGCTGTGACAGTTGTCCGCAAATTTGTGCCCCCAGCTCACGTGCCTGTGCGAACTGCCTGGAAACCGCTTCTAGTTTCTCAGGAGGAACCATAATTTTAGCCATGATGTCCACCTCGGATGATTAAAATAATTACTTATATTTTAGTGAATCCAGTGGGGGTTAGCAAAAAAAGGAGGGGGTTTTAGTGAAAAATAAGTCATTTGTATGAGTTCATGAGGGTGCATAAGGGAGAATAGTAGGAGGTGTATGATCCGAAGTTCTTATAGTCATTCATAACGAAACGAAAAAAGCCACTCTTTTCAAATGGAGCTTTCCATTAGAAAGAGAGGCCTTCTTGCGTAGAGACTAATACATATTCGCGTCGGTTTAATTACTTTAGCGGAATCTGCTTGGACAGCTTTTCAAACTGCTGCAAGTGAGGAGTGACCTTGGCAGTTATTCCTTTGAGATACTTAATGGACGCTTGTCTTTGGCGTTCTTTGGTAGCAGTCTCTTCAGGGAACATGGAGTATTCCTTTTGGACAGAGCCATTTTTATAATTTACGGAGAAGAGGTCTCCTTTTTGCCACCTTTGGACCAGATCTTGATTACTGTGCAAGATATTTATTATTTCATTGCTATTTTTATAAGTGAAGCTGTAGTCTGGATCGGCCACAGCGTGGATCACTTGGTAGCCGTTCTGTAATCCATTGTTCTGAAAAGTACCTACTTGGATCTCGTTCGAACGTACGGTTCCATCCATTTGCGTCACTTCTTCAGTCTGCGTACCCTTGCCGCTCATCGTGTCATTGCTCCAAGTTCCGTTGTATACGACTTTATGATTCTGTCCATCTGCATCCGTGTATTGATTTGTATATTTTCCGGTACCTGATCGCTTGCCATTCACAAAATCACCCGAATACTGCTTATATTCGCTCCATTTGATCGTACCACGTCCGTTAGGCTGCCCATTCTCGACCTCTCCATAGTAAGTAGTCTGACCGGATAGCTGAAGCAATTCCTTGGTTGCAGCCGCATTCGCCGCAGGTGTACTTACAGACAGCGCTCCAGATATCAGCGATGCGGACACCATAATAGGCAGAGACAGAGCCTTGCCTTTTTGCCAAAGTTTTTGCATCATGAGTTCTCCCCTTTCGAAGCTTTGAATTTCTAAAAAGTTAAGTTCAACAACCCAGCACCGTTTTTATACTATTTTGTGCTTGGTGATTTATAGTTTAATATATATTGAGAATTATAGGAAACTGTAAAGTGAAAACAGCTAGTTAGGAGAGAGATTCATGAATTTACCCGAACATGGGAGTGAGGATGTATCGAGCATCCTTGCCGTGGAGTTGGAACATGAGCCTGTCAAGACCATAAAAGGAATCCATCAAGTGGAGCCTGATGCTAATATCTATTGGCTGATTGATGTGGAATTTAGTGGTTTTACGTTGTCAGATGAGGATATTTTGCAATTGCTCAAAGGATATATCGTGTATGGGCATGTTCATGATTTACAGGTGTGGACTAGTGTGGGGCGCAGACCAGCAGGCGAATGCCATTTTGATAAAATTTGTGTTTGTATAGATATATTCGATAATGTAGAGATGCAGGTTTGTTTGGATGAAGCCAAGGTTGCAGACTTTATGAACACACTGCCAGCGCGTTTTCAGGAGAAGGGAACTGTTCATGTGCTTCCTCGAGAGGATGCTGCCCATGCACGTGCAAAAGCGGAAAAACTTAAAGCATTTACAGATCAGGAAGGTGAAAGGGAACACGCTGTCATGCTTAGGCTAGTAGCGGATCAAGGCCAATCTTACCGTGGAGCGGATATCTGGGATGTCGTGCTGAGTCTCGGAATGGAGTGGGGAGATATGGACATTTTCCATGCACACCATCACGGGACGGGAGGTTATGATGAACTATTTAGCGTACATACGGGAACCGAGCCTGGCTTTTTTTGGTTGAGTACACTCGCAGAGGAGCGCTTTGCAGATTTAATTTTTAGTATGGATGGGGTGCGAACCGCGCAGCCGCAAACGGTGTTTGAGGCGATGTGGAAAAGTGCCGAATATGCACGCACCAGACTCGGCGGGACATTAGTGAATGAACAGGGTCTGCCAGCTGTGCCGGAAGATTATCTACATCAGATTCAAGAGATGGAAGATCGACTAAGAGAGTTTGGATTTAAAGCAGGCGAGGATGTTGTTCTGTTTCTATTCTAGATTAGAAAGGAGTGATTTCGTTGTCCAGCAACGCTATTGAGAAGCTAAGAACGATTCTAAAACGTAAAGCTACGATTTTTCATACAGGGGGTCGTAGACCGTCGGATTCCCTTGAACAAAGCTGGATTGGTAGAGTTACAGTGGCTTTGCCAACGGAGGAACGACCCATTGATGTACAGGGGAATGCTATGGCTCCGATCATGCAATTGTATTTGCCGGGCTTGCCCTTTGTCCCTGAAGCTATGCGTAGCATCAAGCTGTTGACAGTCTTCCTGTCTCCCGATGTACTGGATCATGAGGACATGGAAGGGTATATGTGTATTCGTGAGTATACGTCGGTAGAGGATTTGGTCGAAAAAGATTTTGGTCCGTCATTTATGCAAATCAAAGCATTTCCGCTGTTCCCTGAACTCAAAGAGAATGATTATCCGGTCTGGGACGGTGATGACATCCCTGAGGAATACGGCGATGCCCTTAACCAAATGGACAAGGAGGAACCCGACTATTTTGAGGACATCGTAGAGGAAATATATGCGGTTCACAAAATCGGTGGCTATCCCAGCTTTATTCAATCGGGCATTGACTTTGGCGAGGGCTATGAATTTGTATTTCAGATTGCTTCGGATGCCAAAGCCCAATTGAATATTGTGGATGGAGGCAGCTTTTATTTTGCCAAGCATCAGAATGACGGAGTCTGGCGGGGCTACTTTGATTTTTACTAATAGGCTCATTTAGAGAGCAGTCTGTCTTCCATACATTGCCATGTTCGGTATGACCCTATATACTCGTAAGTTAGATACTATTGAAGTGGAGTGAAAAGATATGAATGTTTTAGGTCAGCTGGGATCTGCTATCCAGAGTAGTTTATTTATTCAATCCGAACTGAAGAAAGCTCATGCATTTATTCAGGAGCACGATCTGCCTGTAGAGCAGGTAGAACATGATTTTCACAAGCAGATCATCGTGCTGGAGCAATATGCGGGAACTCGCGTTTTTCAGCGAGGGCTTGCCAAATACAAAGTAATCAATGCAATGCTTATGATTATATCAGTGATCATATTGCTGGCAGCAGGCATCGTTGCAGCAATGGAATATTTACAACCCGAACGACATTTGCTGCAAGTGCTGGCGAATGCCATGTTTGACTATTGGGTTCCCTCTATTACTTTGCTCAGTGTTGTATTCGTGGGTGTGATCGTTCTCGCCATCGTTAGAACTGTTTATGCCAAACAATTACATACGAGGGTGCTAGATCGGGCCTGGCAGGCCATTTTCAATCATGTGGACAAATAAGGGCAGAGAGCAACTGTAGGAGATTGGCATAATAGCTGAAGGAGTGGCAGCAATGAATGACTGGGAATCGGGAATCATTCAGGTCGATGGTGAGCGTGCGATTTACTCATATTTAACGGAAGATCAGTTGTTAGAGGCCGATTGGTATTCTAAATATTTTCATTCTGTAAGAAAGCTAGGAAATGAGTATATCTGGTATCATTTCGATCAGGTTTCTTTGCTGCGTCGGCATTTTTTTGTGTCTGTATGCTTTAAGGATACAAGCCTAGTTGTCGTGGAGATTTCGCTCCAGGGCAATGAATTTCCAACTTCGTGGGATAATTGGTCTGAAGAAGGGGAGAGAAAGCGGCAAAGGGAGCATGATCGTTTGTTACAGCAACAATTGTCCGTAAAGCCAAGCTATCGTCAAACAAAGCCTTACCCCTATATGGAATATAAACTGAACTGGGGGAAAATCTCTTCTTATTTTGACCCCCGGTCGGGAAATACGGCCATTGCTTTTAAGTATAAAGATGAATAGTAATCTTACATAAAATACACGACAACCCTTCGCTTTTTGTTGGAAGTGAGGGTGTTGGATGAGTAAGGGAGATGTGTTGTGGATAAAAAGTCGAAAAAAATACTGATGAACACATTCTGGTCCTCTAGCGGCTGGAAGCAGGAGCGGGGATCTTTTTCGGGTGAGGATTTTGAATATGCCAAAAGTAAGGGCTTGATGTTCGATCCGATCACCATTACACATAACGAGATTATAAACAGGCTGCATGAGCTGCACCAGCAAAAGGCTACAAAAGAACGAGTGGCAGCAGCATTTTTGCATAGTCTTTCCACGAAAAAGGTTCATTTACGAAGCGCCTTATCGAGCTGGGCATTAACCGCAGGGCTTCCTTTGCACACCTATGGGGAGCGGCCTGTCGTCCTGCCCAATTACAGTAGCTGTGGGGATTGTAATTTTAATAAAATGATGTCCGATAAGGAATACGTCAATAAAGATTTGAATGTACTAAATTTTGAACGAATCAAATGGGGCGGTATTCGTCTGAACTACCTTCTGTATTGCTGGATGGACCTTGAATTGTTCAGTCAAGAAGAGGATGTTCATGTTTCCGATGAGGATCTAGCTATACTCCATAACATGCTCGAAGCTGTTCAGAACTGTGATGCTCAAAGCAGTGCACGTCAATTGGAAAAGCGCTGGAAGGATGTGTTCCCATCCAGCAAAAACGAGCGTGATGTCGTCATGGAGGTGTGGGGATATGCCGGACTGCTGGTCCCACAGGACACGCCTCGTAAACGACAGCACGGCAATCATGATTTTTATTCCGTAGCAGCCTGGCAAGGAGATGACGGATACTCGCAGGAGGCGTTGGACTATTTCTTTGGTACGTTTTTATAGAGAATGTGAATCGTTATGCACATCTTGATTATGACGGTTGCTCAAACAGCAAACGTTCTTCTTCCCGACTATGAATGGCATTGACAACCAGAAGCGCGTGGAACTGTTGAAGAACTTCAGGCGTAAGCCCTTCTTCACGGATCCCGGCTTTGAGTTCTTTTACAATGATTCGGAGCAGATCATGATCTCGTGTAAGTTTGACGACAGCCTCCTGCAGTTCCGGTTTTTTCTCGACCATTTCCTGATAGAATCCTTCCTCTTCTGCATCAGCATGGCTGAGAATGCGGGTTTCCCAATATTCGATCAAGTGGTCGGCAGCCTGGCGCGCCACCTGGAATTCTTTCGCTTCGAGTAATTCCTCTACTTCTCTCGTCTTATCTAGAGCGCCAGATAGCCCGCCTTGATGAATGGCATGATGAGCATGCAGTTGACGTAAAGAAGGTCCTCCCATAACAGTTCATCCTTTCTTTGTTCCCTTTTTTAGTACAGTATAGCATAAGAAAATAGCGTTATTTTTCCGGTTAGGATTTTCCCCTCTAAGGAAAAGGGAACTCCCTAATTGGTTCAATTTCATATAATACTTAGAATGAAGTTAGAAGATAAAACTCAATCTTGGGGGAATGGATGATGAATCGATTAACCGAAATAACAGACATAAAAAAGATTGTGAAAAAAGGATCAAGGGTTTGAGGGGGATGAGCAGATACATACCCAATCAACATGGAGCCTGGGCTATGCTCATTCTTCCATTTTTATTCGGTTTAGCTGCTTCTCGAGGGGATCTCATTCATATACCCCTATTTGTGTGCTGGTTTTTTATCTACTTATTCAGTTTTCCTGTCCTCCAATGGATCAAAACAGGCAGCAGTGAAAGATACCGCAAACCCGCCGTTGTATACGGAGTGATATTACTTCCTTTGTTAATTTCACTGATATGGTTTGAGCCTGCCTTGATCTGGTATGGAGTTCTTTTATTGCTCTTTTTTATGGCTAATATTTATTTTGCGAGAACGAAAAATGAACGTGCTTTACTCAATGACATTGTTGCAATTTTACTCTTTTGTTCTTTTATATATCCCGTTATTTATATGGGGGGAGGAGAGGATTGGAGGGTAGCAACAGAGCTATTCTTGCTTTTGGTGCTTTACTTTATCGGAACTGCTTTGTATGTCAAAACGATCATTCGTGAAAGAAAAAATATACGTTACCATTATGCTTCCGTTATCTATCATGCGGTGATTTTGTTGTTTGCTATTTGGTTAAAGTTATTTCTGTTTATTCCTTTTTTAATTTTTTTGATAAGAGCCATTTGGCTTCCTAAACTCGGATTAAAGGCAAAACAAGTTGGCATGGCGGAAATTGGATTTTCAATGATGCTCTATGTTTTTGTGTTGTTTTTATATTTCTAAAAGGAGAGACATCAATGATATCTTTAAAAACGCCGCGTGATTATCATACTGACCCGTTTATAGTCATCTGGGAGGTTACACGAGCTTGTGCTTTAAAGTGCCTTCACTGTAGAGCGGAAGCTCAGTACAAACCTGATCCTCGCCAACTGACACTAGAAGAAGGTAAGAAGCTAATAGATCAAATCGCTGAAATGAATCATCCGTTGCTTGTATTCACAGGCGGAGATCCTTTAATGCGTCCTGATCTGTTTGAACTGGCTCAATATGCAATTGAAGAGAAAAATCTGTCGGTTTCAATGACCCCCAGTGCCACTCCTAAAGTGACACGAACAGCGGTAGAAAAAGCAAAGCAAGTTGGATTATCGCGGTGGGCATTTAGTCTGGACGGTTCATGTGCCGAGATTCACGATCATTTTCGGGGTACAGCGGGTTCTTACGATACGACCATGCGAGGAATTGGTTATTTAAAGGAACTGAACATCCCTATTCAAGTGAACACTACGGTATCCCGGTACAATCTTCATGATCTGGAGCAAATTGCAGAAAGAGTAAAGGAAATGCAGGCCGTGTTATGGAGTTTATTTTTCCTTGTTCCAACTGGACGTGGCATGGAGAAAGATATGATTACTCCTGATGAGCATGAAGCCGTAATGAAATGGTTGTATCAAATACAGCAACAGATGCCGTACGGAGTGAAGGCTACAGAAGCTCCTCACTACCGGAGGGTCGTGCTGCAGCAAAAGCACAGTGCAGGTGAGAACAGTGTAGCAGACGGACAAAAGAGGGCAGATGTTTTAGGACGTGCTCCTAAAGGCGTAAATGACGGAGATGGATTTGTTTTTATTAGTCATATCGGCGAAGTATACCCTAGTGGTTTCCTGCCTCTTATGTGCGGGAATGTACGAAAGGATAGCTTGGCAGATATTTATCGCAACTCTCCGATCATGATGAATCTTAGAGATAAGTCCCTACTTAAAGGTAAATGTGGAGTCTGTGAATTCAAGGCTGTCTGTGGGGGCTCCAGAGCAAGGGCTTTTGCAATAACAGGAGACTATTTGGAGAGTGACCCTTATTGCGCTTATATACCCGGGGTTGGAGAGGAAAAGTGTTTTCATGATGAAGAAAAGTTCTAAAAAAGTCGTTATTCTCGGTGGAGGAATAAGCGGTTTAAGTGCTGCCTTTTATGTGAAAAAGCTGGCTGAGGATCGGCAACTTGAAGTGGAGATTACACTGGTGGAGAAAAGTGAACGTCTAGGAGGAAAACTGCAAACCGTTCGCCAAAACGATTTTATGATCGAAAAAGGACCGGATGCTTTCTTGGCCAGAAAGACGGCAATATTGGATTTGACTATGGAGTTGGGGCTGGAAGCAGATCTGGTATCGACAAACCCGAAAGCCAAATCTGCTAGTATTTTGCATAAGGGCAAACTTCATACGATGCCGATGGGCTTCATTCTGGGCATTCCAACAAAGCTCACTCCCTTCATTCGGACAGGACTTATTTCTCCGCTGGGAAAAGCACGGGCAGCCCTGGATTTAATCATTCCGGCAAAGAAAGGTGATGCAGACGAATCTCTAGGTGATTTTATCAAACGGCGTCTCGGCAAAGAAGTTCTGGACCAGATTACGGAACCTCTGCTGTCTGGAATTTACGCTGGGGATACACATTCCCTGAGCCTCATGTCAACCTTCCCTCAATTTAAACTAATGGAACAAAAGCATGGAAGTCTGATTAAGGGTATGTCTAAAGGGGCGGGGAGAAAGCCAGCAGTACAAGACAACCTGCCGGATATCGCTAAGAAAAGTATGTTTCTTTCTTATCGGCTAGGATTATCTTCGATCGTGGAGCGGCTAAAGGAAAGGCTGGATACCGTACGTTTTGTTATGGGGCAAGGTGTAGTTGAAGTAAGGAAAGAAAGCGGTTATCAGGTCATTTTAGAACATGGACAAAAAATAGATGCGGATGCGGTGATCTGCGCTGTTCCAGCTTTTGAAGCGGCTACATTATTCTCCGGCGTTGCAAGCGCTAGCTGGTTACACAAGATTCACTATGTTTCCGTAGCCAATATTGCTCTTGCTTATAAAAACACAGATCTTAATCTTAATTTTGAGGGAACGGGATTTTTAGTACCCCGCAAAGAAGGCAAAAAGATTACGGCATGTACTTGGTCTTCGACGAAGTGGAGCCATACTGCTCCTGAAGGATATACGCTTTTACGGACCTACATTGGACATGCAGGTGCACAGGAGTGGATTCAGATGACAGACGATCAACTTGTGGATGCCGCGCGTAAAGATTTGAAAGATTTAATGGGCCTGGAAGCGGAACCGGAATTCACCGAAGTCAGTAGGTGTGATCGATCAATGCCGCAATATCCGATTGGACACAAAGAGCATATGGCGAAGATCAGACAGGACTTCGCACAGGATTTACCGGGTGTTTTTCTATGTGGTGCCGGCTATGGGGGCGTTGGAATTCCAGATTGCATCGCTCAAGGGAAAGAAGCGGCTGAACAGTTGCTTTCTGATTTTTTATAATCAGGCTCTTTCCACGAATGAAAGAGGGAACCCCCTGATTGGTTCAGCTTTAAGGGAGACGTAGAATGAAAGTTAAGTATAAAATCGAAGTAAGATGGAGGAATGGAAGATGAGCCAGTTAACGGAAGAAACATGGGTGGCGGACATTGTGAAAGCAGTACCCAAAACGGGAGATCTGTTCCGCAAACTGAGGATTGATTTCTGCTGTGGAGGGAAAATATCACTCCGTGAAGCAGCAGCCAATCAAGGTCTCCACGCTGGTGAACTGCTGACGCAGATACACGAAGTGGAAGAAAAGCAGGCACAACATAAGCAAATGCAACCTCCTTCACTCGAACCCAAAGAACTAATCGCCTATATTCAAAATGAGTATCATACGAAGCTTCGGGAAGAACTATCGGCGTTAACGCCGTATGTAACCAAACTAACGCGGGTTCATGGCGAACGTTATCCGCATCTAAAGCGAGTTAATGAACTGTTCACCTTGCTTAAACAGGAAATATCGGAACATATTCAATATGAGGAGGACCTTGTGTTTCCGATGATTGAAGCCTTTTTACAAGAATCAACAGTGGAACGAGCAGATGAGTTGAATCCAATTTTGTCCAAGTTGCAAGACGAGCATCAAACGGTGGTGGAATTCCTGAAGGAAATGCGCTTGATCACAAATGGCTTTGAGCCGATGCAGGAAGCTTGTGGTACGCACCGACTCGTATTGAAGCGGTTAGAAGACCTGGAAGCAGATATTTTCAATCATATTCTTCTTGAAAATTGTACATTGATCGAACGTACGAAACAGGCACAGCTAATAGCGAAACCCATTAATTAATGATGAACTAACATGAGGAGCCGAACCAATTGCATAAATTAATTAAAAGTAGCACTGTTTTCGTTTTGGTTATTTCCATCATTTTATTACTTTCAGGGTGCGGTGCGGGGCAACAATCAGCTTCAAATGGTAGCAGCACGGCCCAGAACAACGAGGTCTCCAGCCAGGATTCTTCGAAAAAGGTTGAAACTGTTGAGCTTACCATATCCGCAGCTGCAAGTTTAACGGATGCGCTCAAAGAAATTCAGCATTCATACGAATCAACCCATACAGGCACCAAATTGAATTTTAACTTCGGCGGCTCTGGTGCGCTGGAAAAACAAATTGAGCAAGGAGCGCCGTCGGATTTGTTCCTGTCCGCTTCGAAGAAAAACTTGAAGTCTCTCGTAGATCAGCAGTTAATAGAGAGTAATAAACAAAAAACATGGCTGACGAATGAATTGGTCGCGGTTATCCCAGCAGATGGGACGATGGACATTGCGAGTGTAACCGATTTAACAAAAAGAGAAGTGAAGAAAGTTGCGATCGGAATTCCTGAAAGTGTTCCTGCAGGCAACTACGCACAGGAAGCGCTGACGAAAGCGAAGCTTTGGGACACGTTACAGAGCAAGCTGGTTCAAGCGAAAGACGTTAGACAAGTGCTGCAATATGTGGAAACTGGGAATGCTGATGTCGGATTTGTATATAAAACAGATGCGTTGACTTCACAAAAGGCAAAAATCGCCTTTGAGGTGGATCCCAAAACCTATTCACCTGTTGAGTATCCAATCGGGATTATCAAAGGTTCAAAGCACATTCAAGAAGCCGAAGACTTTTATGCATACCTACAATCACAAGAATCTCTGAATATTATGGCTAAGTATGGATTTACCATACCGAAGTGAGCATGCAAGATATAGATTGGAATGAATATTGGCCTCCTATCCGCTTATCGTTGCAGGTTGCACTGTTATCCAGCGTTCTAGTGATCATATTAGGATTGCTTGTGGCATGGTCCATGTCACGGTTAGGTTTATTTAAAGGGAAAACGGTTGTTGAAACTGTGCTTATGCTGCCCTTGGTACTCCCACCGACGGTTGTTGGTTTTTTACTACTAATATTACTAGGACGAAAAAGCGGATTCGGACGTTTTGTGGAGCAATCGTTTGGAGAACCTATTATATTCTCGTGGTGGGCTGGGGTTATAGCAGCGGTGGTAGTGGCTTTTCCTCTTGTTTATCGGACACTGAAAATGGGATTGTCTTCTGTTGACCAGGACATGGAAAACGCGGGACGTTCGATGGGTGCAAGTGAATGGCAGGTTTTCCGGTATATCACCTTTCCTTTAATTTTCCCTTCTTTTAAAGCTGCCTTTATACTCGGTTTTGCCCGCGGTCTGGGCGAATTTGGTGCTACGTTGATGATTGCCGGAAATATTCCGGGTAAAACACAAACGATTCCGACGGCCATTTATATTGCGGTGGATTCTGGGCATCTTCCTATGGCCTGGGCGTGGACATGCTCTATCATACTCATTTCTTTTATCATGCTCCTGTTAACGGGCCAAAAGAACAATTAATCTCTTCATATAAGCTTCCCTTTAGCAGAGGGAGGCTTTTTTGTATCTTTCGATAGAACGAGGGATTTCCTGTAGCGCTATAGGACATTCCCTAATGGGAACAGCGATGAATGAATTACATAATGAGAGTAAGCGAATGAACCTTCCCATGGAACTTGCGTTGGGATGATTTATTCTAAAAAGGAGTGTTGGTCATCGATGAAAAAAAAATACAACCTCAACTTTTTTAAACCGATCGAAAGCTATTCGGGAAATTGGTCAATCCTTGAGGAAAAAAATAGAGAATGGGAAAACGTGTACCGACAGCGTTGGTCTCACGACAAAGTGGTTCGGACGACTCACGGAGTGAACTGCACCGGTTCCTGTAGTTGGAAGGTTTTTGTGAAAAACGGCATCATTACCTGGGAAAATCAACAGATCGATTATCCTTCCTGCGGTGTAGATATGCCAGAATTTGAACCGCGAGGATGCCCGCGTGGCGCTACATTTTCCTGGTATGAATACAGTCCGTTACGTGTGAAATACCCTTATATGCGCGGTAAGCTGTTGCGGCTTTGGCAGGCTGCCATCCAGGAACATGCCAATCCGGTGGAAGCATGGGCAAGCATTGTGGAAGATCCGGAGAAAGCCAAGCTCTACAAAGCAGCTCGCGGAAAAGGCGGTCATGTCCGTGTCGCTTGGGACGATGTCCTGCGTCTGATCTCGGCGCAACTCATCTATACCATTCGTAAGTATGGTCCTGACCGGATCGCGGGCTTTACGCCAATACCGGCGATGTCAATGATAAGTTACGCTTCAGGAGCCAGATTCATTTCGCTTCTTGGTGGACAGATGTTGAGTTTCTATGACTGGTATGCCGACCTTCCGCCTTCATCTCCTCAAATTTGGGGTGAGCAGACGGATGTACCGGAATCTTCTGATTGGTACAATGCGGGTTACCTGATCATGTGGGGATCGAATGTACCACTTACCCGGACGCCAGACGCTCATTTTATGACGGAAGTACGTTATAAGGGGACAAAAGTTGTATCAGTGGCTCCCGACTTGGCGGAGAATGTGAAGTTCGCTGACAACTGGCTTGCACCACATCCGGGTACAGATGCTGCTGTAGCCCAGGCTATGACACATGTTATTCTGGATGAGTTTTACAAAGAGCGCCAAGAACCGATGTTCATTAACTATGCCAAACAATATACAGATATGCCGTTTATGATTCTGCTTGATCCGCACGAGGGAGCCTGGAAAGGTGGACGTTTCCTACGGGCGAGTGACCTTGGAGATGCTTCGCAGCATGCGGACTGGAAGCCAGTCATATATGACGAAGCAGCGGGGGAAATGCTGGTTCCGAACGGTACGATGGGACAGCGCTGGGAGCAGGATAAGAAATGGAACCTGATTCTGGAGCGGGAAGACGGAACAAAGGTTGAGCCCGCACTCACTGTGGAAGGTCATGGCGAGCAATGGGAAGAAATCGTATTCCCTTATTTTGATAACGCAGGTAATGGAACGTTCAAACGTGTAATTCCAGTCAAAAAAGTACGCTTGGCAGATGGCTCGGAACGTTACGTAGCAACCGTGTACGATTTGATGATGAGCCAGTACGGTGTCGCACGCAATGACAGCTCTCATAACGCCAAGAATTATTACGACGAAGCTTCGCATTATACCCCTGCCTGGCAGGAGAAGATCACAGGTGTGAAGGCGTCTGTTGTGGTACAGATTGCTCGGGAATTTGCCCAAAATGCTATCGATACCAAAGGGCGCTCCATGATTATTATGGGTGCGGGTATCAACCACTGGTTCAATAGTGACACCATCTATCGGTCCATCTTGAACCTTGTCGTGTTGACGGCTTCCCAAGGTGTAAACGGGGGAGGCTGGGCGCATTATGTGGGTCAAGAAAAGCTCCGCCCAATCGAAGGCTGGTCAACGATTGCCTTTGCAAAAGACTGGCAAGGGGCGGCTCGACAGCAAAATGCTACATCGTTTTTCTACTTTGCAACAGAGCAGTGGCGTTACGAAGAAAGTGGAACAGACACCTTGAAGTCACCGACTGGCGGGGATGTCAGTTACAGACATCCAGCAGACTACAACGTGCTCGCAGCGCGTCTGGGTTGGCTGCCTTCTTATCCACAGTTTAATAAAAATAGTCTGTTGTTCGCCGAAGAGGCAGCGCAATTAGGCAAAAAGTCCAACGAGGAAATCATTAATCATTCTGTGGAAGAGATTAAATCACGTAAGACACGCTTCGCTGTAGAAGATCCTGGGGCAGCCGAGAACTTCCCGCGTTCACTCTTTGTTTGGCGGTCCAATCTGATTTCCAGTTCGGCAAAGGGACAAGAGTATTTCATGAAGCATTTACTCGGAGCATCTGATGCCCTGCTTGCCCGGCCGAACGAGGAGCAGAAACCGGAGGAAATCGTCTGGAGAGAAGATGTAGAAGGAAAGCTTGATCTGATGGTTGCACTTGATTTCCGGATGACGACAACCCCATTGTACGCGGATATCGTGCTTCCGGCGGCAACCTGGTACGAGAAAACGGATTTGTCGTCCACCGATATGCATCCTTTCGTACACCCGTTTAATCCGGCCGTTAATCCACTGTGGGAATCCCGTGCGGACTGGGATATTTACCGCCAGCTTTCCGAAGTCTTTTCTGATATGGCGAAAGAGTACCTGCCAGGTATATATAAAGACCTTGTGACCGCGCCGCTCGCACACGACAGTGTGGGTGAAATTTCACAGCCGATGGGTCTTGTAAAGGATTGGACGAAGGGCGAGATTGAAGCGACCCCGGGTAAAACCATGCCGAATTTCAGCATCATCGAACGTGACTATACTAAAATTCACGATAAATTTATCTCACTCGGTCCGAATTTGACTACTGGGAAAGCAGGTGCGCATGGCGTCAGCTTCTCCGTAGCAGAAGAATATGAGGAAATGAAAAAGTTGAACGGAGTTTATTACGATGAGTCCATTAAAGACGGACTGCCAAAAATCCAGACAGCTCGCCAAGTGGCCAATGCAATTCTTCATCTTTCATCCGCGACTAATGGACGGGTATCGCAAAAGGCTTATGAGCAGGCAGAAGAGCTTCACGGTGTTGAACTTAAAGACATCTCGGCTGATCGGGCAGCGGAAAGAATCACTTTCCAAAGTATCACGGCACAGCCTCGGGAAGTTATACCGACACCAGTATTCACTGGATCGAACAAGAAGGGACGCCGCTATTCACCATTTACAACGAATATTGAACGTCTCGTTCCGTTTCGTACTTTGACGGGAAGACAGCATTTCTATATTGATCATGAGATTTTCCAACAATTTGGAGAATCATTGCCGATCTACAAACCGACGTTGCCACCGATGGTGTTCGGTCCTCGGGATCGGGAAATAAAAGGCGGACAAGATTCACTCGTGCTTCGCTATCTGACACCGCACGGTAAATGGAATATTCACTCCACCTACCAGGATAACCAGCACATGCTTACGCTGTTTCGTGGAGGTCCTACCGTATGGATCAACAATGAAGACGCAGAGGCGCACGATCTTGCTGACAATGACTGGGTAGAGGTATACAACCGTAATGGCGTCGTAACCGCCCGGGCCGTTGTCAGCCATCGGATGCCAAGAGGGACTATGTTCATGTACCATGCTCAGGATAAGCACATTCAAGTGCCAGGCTCTGAAATCACGGATACACGCGGCGGTAGTCATAACGCACCAACAAGAATTCATCTCAAACCAACCCAGATGGTCGGTGGATATGCTCAGCTTAGTTATGGATTCAACTATTATGGTCCAATCGGCAACCAGCGTGATGTGTACGTTGCGGTACGTAAAATGAAGGAGGTTAACTGGCTTGAAGATTAAAGCTCAAATTGCCATGGTCATGAACCTGGATAAATGTATTGGCTGCCATACGTGCAGCGTGACATGTAAAACAACCTGGACGAACCGCAAAGGTGCGGAATATATGTGGTTTAACAATGTGGAAACCAAACCCGGTATCGGTTATCCGAAGCGCTGGGAAGACCAGGAATTGTATAAAGGCGGCTGGCAGCTCCGCAAAGGGAAATTGGAACTGAAGTCAGGCAACAAGCTGTCCAAAATAGCACTGGGTAAGATTTTTTACAATCCAGATATGCCGGAAATGAAAGATTATTATGAGCCCTGGACTTACAATTACGAACAACTGACCAACGCTGGTGAACAGAAGCATTCACCTGTGGCACGCGCGCACTCTGCGGTAACGGGTGAAAAAATGGATTTGGAGTGGGGTCCAAACTGGGAAGATGACCTGGCGGGTGCGCATGTAACCGGTCCGCTTGATCCAAATATTCAGAAAATCGAAGAAGAGATTAAATTTAACTTTGAGAAGTCGTTCATGGTTTATCTCCCACGGCTTTGCGAACATTGTTTAAATCCGAGCTGTGTCGCGTCCTGTCCTTCAGGTGCTATGTACAAACGGGACGAGGACGGAATTGTGCTCGTGGATCAGGAAGCATGTCGCGGCTGGCGGTATTGCATGACGGGCTGCCCATACAAAAAAGTGTACTTTAACTGGCAGACGAACAAAGCGGAAAAATGTACCTTCTGTTTCCCACGTGTGGAAGCAGGCCTGCCGACAGTCTGCTCCGAGACATGTACAGGACGAATTCGCTACCTCGGTGTTATGCTGTATGACGCGGATCGGGTGCTTGAGGCCGCTTCTACGCAGGACGAGAAAGAGCTTTATAAGGCGCAGTGTGACCTGTTCATGGATCCTAGTGATCCGGCAGTGATCGCTCAAGCGAGAAAAGACGGCATCTCGGAGGACTGGATTGAAGCAGCGCAGAACTCGCCGGTCTACAAGCTTGCCATTGAGCACAAGCTGGCATTCCCGCTTCATCCGGAATATCGCACATTACCTATGGTCTGGTATGTTCCACCACTTAGCCCGATCATGAATTACTTTGAAGGGAAAGACTCGATTGAGAATCCTGATATGATTTTTCCGGCTATCGAAGAAATGCGTACCCCTATTCAGTACCTTGCCAATATGCTGACGGCGGGCGACACCCAAACCGTGAAGGAATCCTTGCAAAGAATGGCTATGATGCGCTCCTATATGCGTGCTCAATCCACAGGACAATCTTTTGATGAAAGCCGTCTTGAGCGCATTGGCATGACACCTCGGCAGACTGAGCAGATGTATCGGCTTCTGGCGATTGCCAAGTATGAGGATCGTTTCGTCATTCCAACGTCGCATAAAGAAGGATATTCGAATCCGTACCGGGCTCAAGGATCTGCGGGTTACGGCGATACCATGGGAAATATGGGTTCAGGATCTGGATGTGACGGCTGTAGTATGGCAAGTTCAATGGGGATGGAAGAGCCTTTGAAAACGGGAAAAGAAATGTATGAAGAAAACTTCTACGGGGGTATTTGGCGTGATTAATGTAGCGAAGCTGTATGAATGCAAGCCATCATTCGGGTTTTTCGCCCAACAACTCATGTACCCGGAAAAGCTGGATTTTCATCCGGCTTTTCTGGAAGCATCGTTTGATCCAAACCATCCGGCATATACGTATGCGAACACCTACTGGTCCCTTATGCAAGAGTTCAGTATGGAAGAGATTCAGGAAATGTATACAGAAACCTTTGATTTTCAAAAAAATTGTGCACTATATATGACTTACTTCAAATTCGAAGATGCAAAAGAACGGGGACAAATGTTGGTCAAGTTAAAGGTGCTATACGAGATGTATGGTCTTGAAATGCCAGATGGTGAGCTGCCAGATTACCTTCCGCTCATGTGTGAATTTCTGTATGCCGCCGAATGGTCGCAAGATCCGAAGACGACAGAAAACTTCCGCATGCCAATCGCGATCCTGGAAGACGGCACATATCATTTACTTAAAGCGCTGGAGAAAATGGAAAGCCCGTATTTTCATCTGGTCAAGGGACTGCGCGAAACGCTTAAAGCATGCGTAGAACAGGAGGCAGCTGCGCAATGATGATGCTAGAGCAGTTTTTATGGGTTATTTTCCCTTATATGTGTGTGGTCGTCTTTATTGTAGGGCATATTTTCCGCTACAGAAATGATCAGTTCAATTGGACAGCGAAATCAAGTGAGTTTATTGAAAAGAAACAATTGATGATCGGAAGTCTCTTATTCCACCTGGGTATTATCCCGGTTATTATGGGTCATGTATCCGGTCTGGGCATACCCAAAACCTGGATGCATGCACTGGGTGTAAACGATCATCTATATCATATTGGAGCAGTTTATATTGGTGGAATATTTGGAGCGATGACGTTCCTCGGTATGTTGATTCTTACCTCTCGTCGATTTACAATACGCAATGTGCGCCATTTAAGTACGGCGTCTGATTTGATAGTAAACGTATTGCTTTTGGCCATTGTATGCATGGGGATGTTTGCGACTCTCGTAACGAATGCGGTACAGCCAGAATTCGATTATCGAGAGACGATCTCAATCTGGTTCCGCGGTTTATTCGTATTCCGTGTCGACCCGACACTGATGAGAGACGTACCGATGTCCTTCAAGCTTCATATTCTTATGGCCTTTGCGATTTTTGCATTCTGGCCGTTTACCCGGCTTGTACATGTGTGGAGTGTTCCGTTGAATTATGTGCGCAGAAGTTATATCCTTTACAGAAGACATAAATCGAATTAGGAAAGCGGGCTCTGCCTTCTTTCCTAATTCTATTAGGAGAGAGCGATGAATAATAGGATGGATTATCAAAGGGAGCTTGAGCGAATACGCGAACATTTCGGTTATGATTTCATGGCGCTTGCTCTGGTTGAACCGGCCGAATATCAATACGTAATTAAATGGAAAAATGCAGCCGGTAATTTAAATGATCGCTTTAAGCGAATTGTACTGCAATCCGGAAAGGGCATAGCAGGAGTCGTGTTCAAAACTGGGAAATCCGTTTTCATTCCATCTGTTCATCAATATGTGGGGGCAGACAACCTGTTTAACTACCCGATCGTTCAATCCGAGAAACTCAAGAGTCTCGGGGCTGTTCCCCTATGGAATGATGCTCGCGTCGCGGGCGTACTGCTTGGTGGATTTCGGGAAGAACTGCTGATGACCGCAGCCATGATGCGTGATTTGGAAGCTTTGGCGCATAGGGGATTTGGAGAGTTGAACGGGAAGGAAGTGATGTAATTGACATTATCTGTAGGGACTGGCTCTTTGAATGCGCTAATGGTGAAGTTGTTTGAGAACAGTACAGAAGCCATTTTCTTTTTTGATGGGCAAGGGAACACCCTAGCTATGAACCCGGCAGCGGAGGAGATTGTGAGCGATGACGTCCTCATTCAACTCTATGAAGGGAAGGAAAAAGCTTTGTGTGGAACATGCAGGGGCTATACAAGCGAAACGGAGCCCCGTACCTGCCTTGATTGTTATTTCAATATGCCAGAATCCAAGGATTTCGCTTCTTTTCAGGTATATCTGGAAACAAAGAGCAACGGAATGATCCCCTATGCCGCTTCTTTTCACACCATTGATTCTGAACATGGAACAAGGGTGTTGATGTTGAGGGACTTGACTCCGCAATTTCAGACGCAGGAAAAATTGTATCAAAACAAAATGATGAAGCATGTCATTGAAGCGCAGGAAAATGAGCGTAAACGGCTTTCCAGGGAACTGCACGACAGCGTCGCCCAGGAATTGATGAGTGCGGTTGTTGAGCTGCGGGTGTTAAAATACATGACGAATGATGAACAGCTCATCAAAAACATGAAGCAGACTGAAGCATCCATGACGCGATTGCTGGATGATATCCGCAACCTGTCTGTGGAACTACGCCCCGCCACACTTGATGATTTTGGGCTTGAAGCGGCATTTCGTTCCCACTTTAAGAGGGTTGAACAAAGCTTTGGTCTTGTCGTTGAATTTGTGTCGGATCTTCCCCAAAAGCGATACGGAAGTGAAAAGGAAACGGTCATTTACCGTGTCTGCCAAGAGGCTGTTCTCAATGCCTTAAAATATGCCCAGGTAGACATGGTTAAAGTTTCTTTGACTGAGCACGATCATACGCTTCGTTTGACTGTAGAGGACGATGGAATTGGCTTTGAAAAGGGGAGCCAGCCTATTGGAACGGGATTAGGTTTATATGGCATGCAGGAGCGAGCAGAGCTGGTAGGCGGAAGTTTTGGCGTCCTATCAAATGTGGGTCAGGGAACCAAAGTCTTTTTGCAAATTCCGATTGGCCAAGAGGAGGAATAGAGACTTGATCAAAATTGTGTTAGCGGATGACCATGCTATTGTACGAAGCGGATTTTCCATGATTTTGAACTTCCAATCGGATATGGAGGTTGTCGGAACGGCTGCGGATGGCATTGAAGCGTATACGATGGTAGCTAAATATCGTCCGGATATTCTAATCATGGACCTCAGCATGCCCCCAGGCGAAAGTGGATTGATCGCCACAGGCAAGATTAAAGAAGACCACCCTGATACTAAAATTCTGATTTTGACCATGCATGACGATGAAGAATATCTTTTTCATATTTTAAAGAATGGTGCTTCAGGATACGTTTTGAAAAATGCTCCAGATGAGGAGCTATTACTTGCCATACGAACCATTCATGGGGGTGGGACTTATATCCATCCTAAAATGGCTACTTCTCTCGTTCGTGAGTTCATCAAAAAAGATACAACGTCACAATCAGAAGATCCTTATGAGATCCTGTCCAAGCGGGAACTGGAGATTCTGCCTCTGGTCGCAAAAGGTTACGGTAACAAGGAAGTTGCGGAAAAGCTGTTCATCTCTGTCAAGACGGTGGAAGCAAATAAAGCGAAGATCATGGAAAAATTGAATTTAAGAAGCCGGCCTGAACTGGTCCAATATGCATTAAAGAAAAAAATGCTGGATTTTTAGCCGATGAATGGAGGAAATCCGCGTGCTGGAAAATGAGAAACTGCGCTTTTCCAAACCTGCCATGCGTATTCTTGAAAATGAGCATCGATATCTAACATATCTGATGGATGAATGGCATGCCATTGTATTGTGGTTTGAGCAGCACAGAATACTAGATTTGGAAGAAGGCCGCAAGCAACTGGAAAAACTGAGAATGCAGATTCTCGACTTTAGGGTACCCCTCAAGAAACATACCGAAAAGGAAGAAGAACACTTCTTTTCTATGCTAGGAACCTACATTGGTTTTGAGCAGGGACCGCTCGTCGGTATACAGGAGGAGCACCGTGAAATAGAGGGCTATATCGATCATTTTCTTCATCAGACGGAGGGCGATTTGAGTTTGCTCACGCTTGATGACATTCAAGAGGCAGCCAAGAACGCGGGAGAGGCCTTTGAAGTGCTGACTGTACATTTTATAAAAGAAGAAACTGTACTTTTTCCTATGGCAGAGCAACAGATCAATCGGAATGATCTAACCAAGTTATGTGACAAATTAAATACACTTATCTCTTAAAAAGACCAAGCCGCTTCCTATAGAAGCGGCTTTTTTATATTTTCAGGGAGTCCCCTGTCGGGTAAAGGGGAGTCCCCTATATTCGAACAGATCGGCTAGCGGCTACAATGGGGACAGAAATTCAATTTAATAATTCGACAGAAAAAACGTTGAAAAGGTGAGTTAAATGATTAGAAAAATGCAGTTACCGTTACAAACATTGAACTTGATTCTTGGATTCATGGTATGGGTTATCATTTCTTCGCTTATGCCGTTCATTACGGAGGATATTGCTATTCCGCCCGGAAAATTGGCCATGGTCACGGCGATTCCGGTCGTGCTTGGTTCGATTCTGCGCATCCCGCTTGGTTATTATGCCAACATCTTCGGAGCAAGAATCGTTTTTCTCGTTAGCTTTATTTTGCTTTTGTTTCCCGTCTACTATATCAGTGAAGCTTCTACGATGACGGATTTAATTATTGGTGGCTTGTTCCTTGGGATTGGAGGAGCTGTGTTCTCGGTTGGGGTGACTTCGCTGCCGAAGTATTATCCAAAGGAAAAGCATGGGTTTGTAAATGGGATGTATGGTATAGGAAACTTGGGAACAGCCGTCACTACCTTCTCGGCCCCTATTGTGGCTACCCAAATCGGCTGGGCCCCTACAGTGAAGCTGTATCTCATTCTGCTGCTTGTTTTTATCGTTTTGAATTTCTTCTTTGGGGATCGTCATGAAGCTAAAGTGAAGACGCCCATTATGGAGCAGATCAAAGGGGTTTATAAAAATGAGAAGCTTTGGTTTTTCTCGCTCTTTTATTTTATTACATTTGGCTCATTTGTAGCGTTCACGGTGTACTTGCCGAATTTCCTGGTATCAAATTTTGAACTAACCAAAGTGGATGCAGGGATGCGTACAGCAGGCTTTATTGCGATTGCTACTTTCTTCCGCCCTATCGGTGGCTGGCTGGCGGATCGGTTTCAGCCTCTGTTCCTGCTGGTAGGCACGTTCTCTGTTTATACGGTCGCTGCGATTCTTTTGGCTTTTTCACCAGGGATCACCCTTTATACAGTAGGCTGCTTGGCGATCGCTGTATGTGCTGGAGTAGGGAATGGCGTCATCTTCAAGCTAGTTCCATTTTATTTTAATAAACAAGCAGGTATAGTTAACGGAATTGTATCCATGATGGGCGGTCTCGGTGGCTTTTTCCCTCCGATCTTGTTGTCGACGATTCATGCCGCTACTGGCCATTACTCCATTGGATTCATGCTGCTCTCCCAAGTGGCGCTGGCTAGCCTGATCCTCGTCATATGGCTGTATTATCAAGGGACACAATCTAATGAATGAGCGTTATTCCAGACAGATCTTATTTAGACCCATTGGTGGCGAAGGGCAGCGTAATCTATCCGCTGCTGTCGTCACCATTATCGGTTGCGGGGCACTGGGTTCTGCCATCGCCGAAACACTGGTAAGAGCGGGCGTTGGGGAGCTCCATCTTGTTGACAGGGATTACGTAGAGATGTCGAATCTGCAACGTCAGCAGCTGTTCACGGAGCAGGACGCCGCGGAAATGCAGCCCAAGGTTATGGCAGCCGAAAAAAGGCTGAAAGCCATACGAGAAGACGTGCGCTTGCACACATATCTCGATAATTTAGATGCTGAGCTTGTTCTAGAACTTGCCAGCAAGAGTATATTACTGATGGATGCTACGGACAATTTCGAAACTCGTCTGCTGATCAACGATGCTGCACTGAAGGCAGGAATTCCATGGATTTATGGAGCCTGTGTTGGAAGCACAGGCGTTGTTTTTCCATTCGTGCCGGGCGAGTCAGCTTGTTTACGCTGCCTTCTGCCATCGCTGCCTGCGATCAATCAGACCTGCGATACGGCTGGAATCATCTCACCCGCAGTCCAGGTGACAGCCGCCCTCCAATGTGCAGAAGCCATGAAGTGGCTGAGCGGCGGACGTGATAAGATGCGTCGCAAGGTTCATCTATTTGATTTATGGGAGAACACGCAGATGGACATAGGGATTTCCCGCATCCGTAACCAAGATTGTCCAACCTGTGGAGAACATCCTACGTTTCCTGCACTGACAGCATCACGTCGCTCGGCGTATGCTGCTCTGTGCGGACGGAACGTTGTACAGGTTCTTCCAGACCCACAACGTCCGATCACGCTCGATGATGCAGAAAAAATGGGCAGGCTTATAGCAGATCGTGTAAAAAGAACCCCTTATTTCGTTGAATTTTATGCTTTTAAGCATCGAATGATTTTATTCAAAAACGGAAGGCTTCTCATACACGGTGTACGGAGTGTTGCCAACGGTCAAAAACTATATCATCAGCTGTTCGGTTAAATGAGATATAGATACAAAAAGCAGAAATATTTAAAAGAGTCTGTCACCGGAGAGTGGATTGTCCGGGGCTGGAAGGTGGAAAAGATGAGTGTATTTGAAATCGTGACGGAGCCCATTATCCCGCAGGCTTATGCGGATTATGTCCTAAGGCCGGAAGCAGGAGCGGTGACTATTTTTACAGGGCACGTACGAGAATGGACTCAAGGCGTACGGACCTTATACCTTGCTTATGAGGCCTATGTCCCCATGGCCCAAAAAAAACTCACAGAGATTGGTCGCGAAATCGAACAGAAATGGGAAGGGACGCGAGTGGCAATCGCGCACCGCATTGGCGAGCTTCAAATCGGTGATATCGCCGTTGTCATTGCCGTTTCTTCACCTCACCGTTCGGATGCGTATGAGGCAAATGAATATGCGATCGAACGAATTAAAGAAATAGTTCCTATTTGGAAACGAGAGATTTGGGAAGATGGAACGCAGTGGGTCGGAGATCAAAAGAAAAAGCCGGGGGAGATCAGTCATGATTAAGCTGTACTACTTTGCGGGACTCCGTGAGGTGACGGGAAAAACAGAAGAATTGGCAGATTTGGCGGGCCAAACGGTAGGCGATTTATCCAATTGGATAACAGATCAATATCCAGATATGCCGATCGAGTCTGTGCGAATTGCGATAAACGAGGAGTATGCGTTGTCTACGGATGTATTACAGGATGGAGACATTGCAGCCTTCATTCCCCCAGTCAGCGGTGGCTAATAATAACGATGCTAAACAACTAGAAAGGAGAGGGCGTATGAATTTTTATCCACTGAAAGACACGTTGCAGCGGCCAATTCGTGACCTGCGTATATCGGTTACGGACCGCTGCAATTTCCGTTGTTCCTATTGCATGCCCAAAGAAATATTCGGTGACGATTACGCCTTTCTTCCTCAAAATGAATGTCTGTCGTTTGAAGAGATACACCGGCTAACGAAGCTCTTTGTATCCCTGGGTGTAAAAAAGATCCGACTCACGGGCGGCGAACCATTAATGCGCAGGAATCTATCCGACCTGGTCTCCCAAATCCTGTCCATTGACGGAGTGGAAGATATCGGCTTGACCACCAATGGTGTGCTGCTAGGACAGCAGGCTAAGCCTCTCTATGACGCGGGGCTACGACGGCTTAATGTCAGTCTGGACGCTCTGGACCCTGAGCTATTTGGGCGATTGAATGGGCGGGGGATTAAGCCTGATTTTATTTTGAAGCAGATCGAATATGCAAGAGAAATCGGCTTTGAAATCAAGGTCAATATGGTCGTTCAAAAAGGCGTTAATGACTCGGAGATTTTGCCGATGGCCGCTTATTTTAAGGAGCAGGGAATAACCCTTCGCTTTATCGAGTTTATGGATGTAGGGAATGACAACGGATGGAGTTTCAAAAAGGTACTAACCAAAAAAGAAATCGTTGAACGGCTTAAGAATGCGTACGAGCTGGAGCCGGTGGATCGGGATTACTTTGGAGAAGTGGCAAAGCGTTATCGTTATAAAGACAGCGACGCACAGATTGGTTTTATTACTTCGGTTTCTGAATCATTTTGTTCGTCTTGTACACGCGCCCGCTTATCGTGCGATGGCAAGTTTTATACATGTTTGTTTGCTTCAGGCGGATTCGATTTACGCCAGATGCTTCGTAATGAAGCGAATGACCAGGAACTACTCGATGTGATTACTTCAGTATGGGAACAACGTACAGACCGGTATTCCGATGAACGTACGGAGCAGACAGCTAACAACAAAAAAAAGATTAACATGTCCTACATTGGCGGCTGACATTTTATACCATGATAGTGTGTTGTATTTGATGTGGTTGCTCCGAAAAAGAAAGCGCAAACATTTTTGTTGGCAAAACTTAAATTCGATGTTATTATGATTTTGGGATTGTTACTGAAAAGGCAAAACCCGAGGCATGGAATTCAATTTCCATGTGTTGGGTTTTGCCTTTTCTTTTTAGAATACAAGCTTTACGATATCCTGCATGATATGAATATCTGGCCCAGCCATAACGCAGAAAGGTGAGTGATATAAAGCCTTACAAGTGCTGAACAACAAAGATGATGACGTCGACCAACGAATCGACATCCGAAAAATGATGTCATGGGACGTGGTTAACCGACTATATCCATTTTCAGAACGGAATATCAGATCGGTTTGGGAGCACTCAAGATCAATGATGGAAAACGTAAGGCTTTGTCTCTTATTATGAATGCGTTTTCATAACACGGAATTGTAAATCAATACATTTGAATTTGATTTACGACGAAGGTTTGATCGGCTATTACCGTCTTGTGACCTATCTGAAATTTCGCCCAGCATCTAAATCCTTTTTTAAATTTGATGGGATAAGGGGGGCAGTTAGATGATCATAACGAAGATCTTTAATAACAACGCCATAATAGCCAAAGATCAAAAAAGAGATGAATTTGTTGTTATGGGTCGTGGTATTGCATTTAAAAAGAGTGCAGGCGAACAAGTAGAAGAGCATCTAATTGAAAAGGTCTTTGTGCTTAAACATAAAGATGCTTCAGAGAAATTTAAGTTATTGTTAGAGGATGTTCCATCAGAATATGTTTCGTTATGCTATGACATCATTGAATATGGAAAAAGCATATTAGAAGTACAATTGAGCGATTATATATATGTTTCGCTTACGGATCATATGAACAATGCATTTAAAATGTTTGATGAAGGGTTTAAAAATGCAAATCCGTTAATTTGGGAGATTAAAAAATTTTATCCCAAAGAATTTGCGGTTGGCTTAAAAGCACTGGAGTTTATTGAAGATGAAATAGGCAAACGATTGTCAGAAGATGAAGCAGGTAATATTGCTCTTCATTTAATCAATGCTCAAGTAAACGGCTCCTGCAACAAGGTAGCAGATGTTGCTCAGCAAACTCAAAAAATACACGACATCTTGAATATTATTAAATACTCTTATAATACCACCATAGATGAACACTCGATCAGTTATGAGCGATTTATTACACATTTAAGATTCTTCTTTCAGCGATTAAATAAAAAAGAAAAAGTAGAACTGGAAGACGATTTTTTATGGAGGCAAGTGAAAGCAAAGTACAAAAAGGCTTATGGCTGCATGCTGAAGATTGAGAAATACTTGGATATGGTATTGTCAGATGAGGAAAAGCTGTATATCACGATTCATATTCAGCGTGTGACCCAAAGACAAAATTGAATAACTCTTGGATTGTTACTGGTAATGCAGGCGAAACCAACCTAGATCGAATTTGATCTATTTTGGTTTCGCCTTTTTTTATAAATACAATTAAAGGGGAAATTACAATGAAGTATGAGACATTAGCAAAAGACATCATCAGAAATGTCGGCGGCAAAGAAAATGTGAATAGTCTAACTCATTGTATTACACGCTTGCGCTTCAAACTAAAAGATGAAAGTAAAGCCAATACAGAGGTTTTGAAAAATATGGATGGTGTTGTCACTGTGGTAAAGAGTGGCGGGCAATACCAGGTTGTTATAGGTAACCATGTACCTGAGGTTTATGCTGATGTTACTGCTGTGGGTGGTTTTCAGACAGGAGATTCAGAAGAAGCATCAGGTGAAAAAATGAGTTTGTTCAATAGATTCATTGATACTATTTCAGGTGTATTTACACCCACGTTAGGTGTCTTAAGTGCCACAGGTATGATTAAGGGCTTCACTGCCCTATTTGTAGCTTTGGGCTGGCTGACCACTACATCGGGTACCTATCAAATTCTCAATGCTTTAGGTGATTGTTTATTTTACTTCTTTCCTATTTTCCTGGGGTATACGTCAGCTAAAAAGTTCAATGCCAACATTTTCATAGGTATGGCTATAGGTGCATCCCTTGTGTACCCAACATTTAGCACGATAACAGCCTCGGGCAAACCACTATACACTCTATTTAGCGGTACTATATTTGAGTCACCGGTATATATCACCTTCTTAGGCATTCCGGTCATTCTGATGAGTTATGCGTCAACCGTTCTTCCAATTATCATATCCACCTATGTAGGCTCAAAAATAGAAAACTTCTTTAAAAAGGTAATCCCTAGCGTAGTGAGAACATTTTTGGTTCCGTTTTTCACATTGTTAGTTATTGTACCCTTAGCATTGATTGTGATTGGACCTCTCTCGACTTGGGCAGGTCAACTGCTTGGGGCAGCAACCCTCTCTGTGTATAACTTAAGTCCAATGATTGAAGGCATAATCATGGGCGCTTTCTGGCAAGTGTTTGTTATCTTTGGATTACACTGGGGACTTGTTCCTATCGCTATGAACAACTTAGCCGTGCTTAAATTCGATCCGATTCTTGCGGCTACGCTGGGAGCTTCCTTTGCTCAGACGGGCGTCGTACTGGCAATTTTGTTTAAAACCAAAAATGTAAAACTGAGATCACTTTCCATTCCAGCTGTCATCTCCGGGATTTTTGGTGTGACAGAACCAGCGATTTACGGGATTACATTACCACGTAAGAAACCATTTATTTTAAGCTGCATAGCATCTGCAGTAGGCGGCGGTATTATAGGAATGATGGGAACGAAAGGTTATATCATTGGTGGATTGGGTATTTTTGCTATCCCGAGCTATATCAGTCCGGCAGGAATAGACAGCGGATTTTATGGGGCTGTTATCGGTATCCTGGTAAGCTTTGTATTAGGCTTCTTGCTTATGTTCTTTGGCGGATTTAAAGATGATGAAGTGAAAGAAGCTAAAAAGGAAGATAACACCTCGGGAGCAGCTAAAGGAGAAGTTTTAGTAAAACAAGAGACGGTGATGAGTCCATTAAAAGGTGAAGTGAAGTCTTTATCTGAAGTAACAGATGAAGCCTTTTCGACAGGTGCCTTGGGTAAAGGGATTGCCATTGAACCTTCTGAAGGTAAGGTCGTTTCACCTGTAGATGGTGTATTAACATCATTATTTTCGTCAGGTCATGCGATTGGCATTACAAGTGATCACGGTGTTGAAGTCCTCATCCATGTAGGCAAAGATACGGTCAAATTAAAAGGCAAACACTTTTATCCTAAAGTAAAACAGGGGGATGCTGTTAAAAAAGGCGAGCTGCTTATGGAGTTTGATATGGAAGCTATAAAAGAGGCTGGTTATGTTTTGACCACACCTGTTATCGTTGCCAATACTACGAATTACCTGGATGTCATTGAAACAGAGAAAAAGGCAATTGAGTATCAAGAGGACTTATTGACCGTCGTAGTCTAATCCTAATTAATGTTGAGGAGGAATTAAACAATGAAAAATACAACTACATTGGAATTTCCACAAGGATTTTTATGGGGAGGTGCAACGGCTGCCAACCAATTTGAAGGTGGATATAATGAAGAAGGTAAAGGCTTAAGCACTGCTGATGTGATTACGGCTGGAACGCATACGACTTCCCGAAGAATTACACCTATGCTGGAAGAAGGAGTGAACTACCCGAGTCACGAGGCTATTGACTTTTTCCACCGCTATCAAGAGGATATCCGCTTATTTGCAGAGATGGGATTCAAGGTCTTTAGGATGTCCATTGCGTGGTCAAGAATATTTCCTAACGGAGATGATGCAGAGCCGAATGAGCAAGGCTTGCAGTTCTATGATCGTGTATTCGCAGAATTGAAAAAGTACAATATTGAGCCTTTGGTTACAATCTCACATTATGAAGCACCGTTTCATTTGACCCAAAAATATAATGGTTGGTCAGATCGCAGAGTCGTAGATTTTTATGTGAGATATTGTGAAGTGCTTTTTAACAGATACAAAAATGTCGTAAAATACTGGTTAACCTTTAATGAAATCAATATTTTAACCTTGTCATTTGGAGCATTCATGGCTGGAGCTATGATGCCGGAGGGGAATGGAGAGCTAGCCCATGCTACAGTGAAGGATGAGCAGGTTCTGTATCAGGCGTTGCATCATCAATTTATTGCCAGTGCAAAGGCTGTAAAGCTGTGTCATGAAATCAACAAGGACTTTAAAATCGGTTGTATGATTGCTTATATGTGTTCCTACCCACTTACATGTCATCCTGATGATATTCTGCTGGCTCAACAAAAGGATAACTTAAGTAATTTCCTATGCTCAGATGTTCAAGTAAGAGGAGCTTATCCGGGATTTGCCAAACGCTATTTTAGAGATCATAATATTCAGATCACAATGCAAGAAGAGGATGAGGACATCTTAAAAGAAGGCTGCGTAGATTTCTATACTTTCAGCTATTATTCCTCTACTTGTGTCAGTGCCGATCCCAACCAGGAGAAGGTGGGAGGAAATTTATCTATGGGCTTAAAGAATCCTCATTTGAAAGCAAGTGCCTGGGATTGGCAGATCGATCCACAGGGATTGAGATGGTCCCTCAATAACATTTATAACCGATATGAAATCCCGTTAATGGTTGTTGAAAATGGTCTTGGCGCCGTAGATACAGTGGAAGAAGATGGCTCCATTCACGATGATTATCGAATTGATTATCTGAAGCAACACATTGAGCAAATGAAAGAAGCAATTGCTGATGGAGTGGACCTAATAGGGTATACGCCATGGGGATGTATTGATCTGGTCAGTGCGGGAACCGGAGAAATGAAAAAGCGTTATGGGTTTATATACGTCGATAAGGATAATGAAGGCAATGGGACACTTGCCAGATCTAGAAAGAAGAGCTTTTATTGGTATAAGAATGTGATCGAAACCAATGGAGAGCAGTTGGATTAGATCTTAATGCCTGTTTCATAAAAGTCATACCATCAGCGCGTGCCAATTTTAATCGGTACGCGCTGCTTCACTAAATACATGGGATGAAAATGACGAAATAGAGGGTAGGGCTGATATCAAAATTTGAGGAAGTGGATACATATTACCTGCTTGGATTAAATGCTGGATTGAAGCTGCTCGGGTGGGTGACGCAGGAGCAGGTTTTGGGGTTGTCGCTACAGAAATCTGCAAAATGTCTACGGGCACCAAGGAAGCAACAGGGCGTATTGAACAATCCTTGCAAGCCGTCAGACAACCAGTGTATAAGATGGGTGGTTACATGTATGAATTTGAATGAGTTGAATGAACAGAGTTACACAGAACTAGAGGATTATTGGGTGCGTGTATTTCTAAATGTAGTACAAGATCAGGATAAGGAGAACTGGGTGATTCCTTATTACAACACATCCTTTTCTAATGGTCAGAAAGTTATGGATATGAACCCCATTTTTTCGGCTAAATCAAAAATAAGTCATAAATCCATCAAAATCATTCAAGAAACGGTTAATGAAGAGGATGACGTTCGCTATTGGTTAGATACGAATGGGAAAAACGAATTAGTTATTATTTGTTCCTTATCCCAGCAACATGTGCACAAGGTAAAGGGGATCATTGAAAGTTGGATTTATGATTGAGATCCATTATCCATAAGCAAATCTTTTCCGATATAATAGGGAAGAGAAGCCATAGAACAGAGACTACTACCTCAGAGAGGTGATATACGTTGACCGTTGATATTCTCCTACGTAATAATATAAAAGTGCTAGGCACAGGTAGCCAGACGATTGTGTTTGCTCACGGCTTTGGATGCGACCAGGATATGTGGCGTTATATCGTCCCTAGCTTTATCGACAACTACCAAATCGTCTTATTTGATTATGTTGGTTCGGGAGATTCTCAAATAAAGTACTATGATTCCCAAAAATACAGTGACTTGCAAGGGTATGCCCAGGATGTGCTGGATATTATGGAAGCGTTAGACTTAAGAAATACCATATTCGTCGGACACTCCGTTAGCAGCATGATCGGAATGCTCGCATCGATCCGCAGCCCTCAATATTTTGAACGCATTGTCATGCTCGGTCCTTCTCCACGCTATGTGAATGACCTGCCTTCTTATTATGGGGGCTTCGATAAGAGGGATATTGATGAATTACTGGATATGATGCAAATGAACTTTATTGGCTGGGCTAGTTACATGGCGCCCATTGCTATGCAGAATCCCGAGCGAGGGGACTTAACCGAAGAATTGGAAAAGGCATTTTGTTCAAGAGATCCTCATATTGCACGGCAATTCGCAGAGGTTACATTTTTTTCAGATTGCCGTGTTGATCTTCAGCATGCTTCGGTTCCTACACTTATTCTCCAGTGCTCAGATGATAGTATTGCTCCGATTGAGGTAGGGGACTATTTACACACCCATCTTAGAAATAGCAGACTTCAGCAGATGAGAGCAAAGGGGCATTATCCTCATTTAAGCCAACCAGGAGAAACGAGCGATTTAATCAAAGAATATTTAGCTAGTGTGTAATATCGAAAGAAAGGCAGTCATTTAATGGATATTCAATTAGATAAAGCTCCTTGTGGTTACTTTTCAATTTCGGATGCCGGGATCATTCAATCGGTAAATCAAACGTTATTGGACATGCTTCTGTATGACCGTAATGAATTGCTCGGACGGCCGATTGAAATGACAATGTCTGTTACGAACAAGCTATTTTTTCATACTTATTTTTATCCCTATATTCAGTTGTACGGGCATGTCGATGAGATGTACTTTTCGTTTCGGACAAGTGATCGACAGGATGTGCCTGTACTTCTGAACGGGGTTCGTCAGGAACGAAACGGAGAAACGGTTATTGATTGTGTCGTGCTTATGATGCGTAAGCGAATTGAACATGAGAGAGATATCCTGCAGACCAAAACCAAGCTTCAGGAATTATATCAGGCCACGAATGAAGCGAATCAAAAGCTTGAACGGTTGCACGAAGAATATGAAATCAAACAGCAGGAGCTAGTAAGGATCAATCTCCAGCTTGAAACGATGGCATCCACGGACCCGTTAACTGGCCTCAAAAATAGAAGGTATTTCCAAGATCAATTACTAGCTAGCCTCGCGTCCTTTCATGAGAGCGGAATATCTTTTTCGCTGCTTATCATTGATATTGATCGTTTCAAAAGTATTAACGATACTTATGGTCATCCAGTGGGCGATCTGGTGCTTACGAATCTGGCAGAATTACTGCAATCCATGTCACGGGAGATGGATATTGTCGCTCGTTATGGTGGCGAGGAGTTTGTCATTATTCTTCCGGGCAACGATCAAGAGGAAGCCATTCGTACGGCAGAAAAATATCGTTCCATGACGGCCTCAAGGGATTGGGGAGAATACAGCATTACTGTGAGTATTGGCGTGGCAACGGTTACGCAAGCGGATACGGAACAATCGATAGTTCATCAAGCGGATTTGGCACTGTATGCTTCTAAGAGTGGCGGGAGAAACCAAGTCACGCATTCAGCAAGTCTCGTAAAGAAATAAATGAGGCTTCAATAACCGCATGAAGAGTTGGGGAGTGATAAACATGGGGGAAGCGTACAAGCTGGACTGTGATACCTGTGCTTATACTAAGAACATATTTGTAGGGTTTGGTTTTTCATATATGAGTTTGGAATCCATTGCTTCGTTTGTACAGGATACTGTCCTTAAACGACGTATTGGGGAATTCATAGGCAACCCTTCGACGAGATATGATGCTTATGACGCTATGTATGTGTGTCCTGCCTGTCAGGCCATCCGTAATGAATTGTTTATTGAGATGAAATCGGACTCATCACAGTATAAAATTTCTTATGCTTGTCCTAGATGCGCGACTGTTATGGAGCAGGAACACATTGAAAACAATGTGCCTGTTCATTTGAGTTGCCCAGCATGTGAGAAGGGCAAATTGAAAGCAACGTTTTATATGGATTGGGATTAATAGATTCCCCGGATATCTTCACAGCATACTCCAATAAGCCTGGTCAAATCGTTCAAATTCAGCTAATATTAATGATAACGATTCTCATTTAAATCATCAAAATGAATGAAAACCTTTGAGGTGGACGCTTGTGAATTCAAATTCGTTATCATTAATATATCAGCATTATTTGGAAAAAACTCCGTTTAGAAAACAAAACGAGCATACGTATATGATGTTACCGGAAGCAGGTGACGGACATATCTACAGAGTTACGACTTACAGCGGTATCGAGATTGTGTATTCGCATATCCAATATCACGAGCCTTACCAGACGAACTTTGCTTCCAAAGGACAAATGATTGAACTTCAATTTGCACTTTCGGGTCAACGTCATGTGAATATAGCTGGTCTGGACTACACGCTCCCGATAGGGTGGGGTGCTCTTATTTTTTTACAGGATTTCAAAGCACGTTTTCATCCTCCGATTAACGAACAATACCAATCCTTTGCACTTGGCATTCCTGTTTCGTTGTTTAATTATGCGGCTTCACAGTTGGCGGCTCGTCGCCAGGTAGCTATTGAATTTAAACAAATTCTGAAGGGTGCTGCGTTCCATCACCTTAGTTTTGAGCTGGATCACAGAAGTATAGTGATGATTGAACATTTGATCAAAGATTTGAAAAGTGTGCATAGATCGCCTTTATTAATGGAAGCAGCGGCACTAGAGATTTTGAATAGGTTTATGATTCAATTATTTGATTTAACTCCCATGCCCGAAGGCTTATCTAAAGAAGATGTCAGAAAGTTGCATATGGCTCGGCAAATCCTTGAATCCAGCATGATTGATCCTCCTTCACTGATCGCATTATCCAAAAGAATTGGATTAAACGATTTTAAATTAAAAAAAGGATTCAAAGCATGTTTTGGAACGACTGTATTTGAATATTTGCGCCAAATTCGTCTTGATTATGCGATGAAGCTGCTTAGAAGCCAGGAAAGCAATGTAACAGAAGCTGCGATGGCTGTAGGATACAGTAATGTGAGTGCATTTTCAGAGCAATTTTTTCGGGAATACGGAGTGAAACCATCATCTTTGAAGAAAGTATTTTAAAAATTCTGTTTTGACCATTTTAAAAAAATATCAAGGTAACAAAAAGCTGGAACCCTGTATAGATAGGATTCCAGCCTTTTTATTTGGTGCTTATTTCACGAAAGTTTCAATGCCATCTGTATTGATGGTTGAAGTATGGGTACGAGACGCTTCTTCAATATTTTTGAATGCCCAGTAATCTGTTGGTACATCCTTCCATGTAGCCTGAATGGTTCCTTCCAGAGGTCCTCGTTTTAAGATCGTGTTCAAAATGGTAACCGTTTCTACTCGTGTTATATATTTATTGGGTTGGAAGCTGTTATCGTTATAGCCGGTAATCCATCCTGCATTAGCTAACGCTACAATGGAATCCCTTGCCCAATGCTTTTCGATATCGGTATAAGGAGACGCTGTGGTTTGCGTTCCTTTAAGCTGCTTCCAGGATGCGAGTATGGCTGCCATTTCTGCACGGGTAATGGGTTGCTCTGGTCGAAATGTTCCATCTGCATATCCATTCATAAGGTGCTGTGTCGTAAGTGCTATAATCGAATCCTTTGCCCAATACGTGCTAGGTACATCTTTGTATGTCGTTGAGCCTTCTTTTGTCTCCAACTTCATAATCCTAGCCATCATCGCGGCGGTTTCAGCTCGTGTAATTGACTGGTCCGGTCGGAATGTACCATCCTGATAACCCGTTATATATTTTTCATGCGCAACCTCGGATTGCTCTACTGGCATGATTTCCGCAGTCGGTAAAACCGTTGAAGAAGCCGATGGTGATGAAGATGCGGTTGTTTCACTTGAAGAAGATGAATCACTGCTATCCGCGTTATCCTTCTTATCTTTTTTATTGCTACTGCTGCTGTCGTTATTGCTAATATCACCCGTGCCTGCATTTCCATTTACAACCTGTATATACGCTTCAGATGTACTCGGAGCAAATCGAGCATCCCCACTGTATATAGCAGTAATTGCGTGACTTCCCACACTTAAGTTGCTTGTAGTGTAGTACGCATTGGCATAGCCATTCGAAATGCCCACTGGCTCCATCGTCAGCGTATCTAATATATTTGTGCCGTCCATAAGGATGACCGTTCCGGTTAAATCGCCCGAAGTTTGTGGGTTTGAGGTTGTCCTCAAGCTAAACCTTACTTCCTGACCTTGATTAGACGGATTCAGCGAACTCAATATTGTAGTTACTGTAGGTCTCAGTGAAGGTGTAGGCGCAGATGCATTTACGACCTGAATGTATGGCTCAGATGTACTGGGGGCAAATCGAGCATCCCCACTATATATAGCAGTAATTGGGTGACTTCCCACACTTAAATCGCTTGTGGTGTAGGTCGCAGTGGCATATCCATTCGCAATGCCATTTGGTCTCATCGTCAGCGTATCTAATATATCCGTACCGTCCATAAGGATAACCGAGCCGGTTAAATCTTTCGTAATTTGTGGGGTTGAGATGGTTTTGATGCTAAACGTTACGGATTGACCTTGTTTAGAAGGATTTGTCCAACTCGTTACCGTGGTTTCAGTAGCATACACCGCATCCGTTACACTAGGTGCTGGTGAGGAGGTTGCATACACAGTACTCTCGGAAAAACTCCATGTCCAGGTTCCAAATAAGACGATAACAGCAAGATAAGATAAACAAAAAGACTTGATTTTACTCATAAATTTCCTCCATAAAATTCCGGTGTCACGATGAACTGACTAAATCCTCCATGATGACTAACCTACTAATATAATTTTCTTTCTTACATTACTGATTTACTATACTAAATGCCTCTGAACCAATTCTGAACCAAATCGACAAAAACCGCGTGCTCAATTCACATCGCTAGAAGGGGATCACGATTTGCGAGCTTTTCCGTAATTTCTCAGAGCAAATGCGAAAAGGGTCAACCAGAAAAAACTGGTTGACCTCATAATATGAATGACAGTTTAGCGTGATATTTTGGAAAGAATTATTCCGTTAGTATTTAAATTTGACCGTCAGATCCTGTAATTTCTGTGACATATCCGACAAGGTCGTTGCCAGGCTGGTGATCTGCTGCATCGAAGCTAGCTGCTCCTCTGCAGACGCTGCAATATTCTGCGAGTTGTCCGCCGCTTGAAGCGCCAGACTCGATACGTTTTCTCCGCTTGCTGAAATTTCCTGGACACTTGCGGTTATTTGCTCCGTGATGCTCGCGAGCTCTTCCGTTTGCTGTGCGATATGATTGGTGGACGTCACAATTTTGTTAAACTGCTGCTCCGTCTCATTAGCAATTTTAATGCCGGAGTCGACATCCTGTTTTACGCGTTCCATGGTCCGAAGCGAATGCTCCATATCTTTGCGCATATTCTGAATCAACTCAGAAATCTGCCCAGAAGACTGGTTCGATTGTTCGGCCAGTTTTCTTACCTCTGAAGCAACTACGGAGAAACCGCGGCCTTCTTCGCCTGCACGGGCAGCCTCAATCGAAGCATTTAAGGCAAGCAGATTGGTCTGCTGTGCGATATCCGTAATGGCATGCAGCATCGTGTCGATCTGTTGAGTACGTTCATCCAGCATCCTCATAACCGCATCGGTTTCATTGACGGAATGGTTAATCAAGTCCATTTGCTTCACCGTATGTTGTACAGCAGTACCGCCAAGGCTCGCCATTTCCATCGCGTCTGCAGACGATTCAGCAATAGTCAAGGAGCTATCCGTGATCCGCTGCATGCCTATTGAAATTTCTTCAAGCGAGCTGGTTGTCTTCTGGAGCATCAGTTGCTGCTCCTTCGCACCGGCCGCCGATTCTTGAATCGCGATGGTGATATGCTCGGTTGCCTGCCCAGTATGCTCTGCACCAAGGGTTAATTCTTTCGAGGAAGCTGCTACCTGCTTTGTGGACAGGTTTACTTCACCGATCAAATATCTAATATTTTTAATCATATGATTGAAATCCTGTGCCAGCTCGCCAACCTCATCTTTTGAATTCATTTTGACTTCTTCGACCGTTAAATCACCGTCCGCAACTGAGTTAAGCCGCTTTGCAATCATGATAATAGGCTTCGTAAAACGTCCCGAAACAAAGCTTACGATAATTGCTCCCAGAATAACTGCAATAGTCGTAATAATCAGGACAATATAAAGGACCTTGGTCGCCCCGCTGTTAAATTCGTTAAAATATGCTCCAGAACCGATGATCCATCCCCAATAAGGATCCCTTTCAACGTACGAAATTTTCGTCTCCACTTGATCTGTACCAGGTAAAGCCCATTTATAAGTGACGAATCCACCGCCGTTTGTACCGGCTTCTACAAACTCTTTTCCCACATGCACACCGTCTTCCGATACGGCATTTATTAAATCCTGGCCTTCATTTGAAGGGTTCATCACTGAAACGGCATCTTGGTTGACTGCCCACGGATAACCTGTTTTACCTACAGTATATTTAATCTTTACCGGTCTTTTGTTATTAGCATCTTTTACACCGAGCAGCTCGATGCGCAGTTTTTCCTGTGCTTCTTCCAATGTTAAATTACCGGCTTCGACTTGCCCATTGAGGAAACTAATCATACCAATTACCATTTGCACACTATTCTTAAGTGCTACTTTGCCTGATTCATTCATTTCATTCTTGGAAACAACATAAGAACTGATTCCAATCACGAATGTGGGTACAATTAAAATAATCAAGCACATTATGGTTAACTTCGTTCTTAACGATCTTACCTTCATGATTGATCCTATTTTTGTTTTCACTGAGATTTCCCCCTTAGACATCGATATACAGACTCAACCCACAGCTACGCTAATTACTAAAGGCAAAAGACTGTACATCATATATCGTAATAACATGCCAGGAAATGAAGCCCTTCCATCCAGTCAGCGATGAAGAGACCGATGTAGTTCATTTCACAACGAAAGAGCGACTCTATAATTAACGACGCCCATTGGGCCATAGAATGCAGGCCATTTTTTACTGTCTGAAGACTGGCTGCTGTTTTATACGCAAAATTAAATCCGTTTAACCGCAAATTTATCCGTCTATAGGCAGTAGCGTTTTGGTATGCTCCGTATACTTCTGCATAGAGAGAATCTTTAACAGAGGAGTGTGCGAGGATGAATAGAATAAAAGGGAGCATCTTTTTCAGTGTATTTGTGGCTATGCTAGGGCTCATGCTCATTGCTCCAATTATGCCGCCCCTTATTCGTGAATTAGGCTTAAGAGAAAGCCATTCCGGATTAATTATATCGCTTGGTTCTATAACGATGGCCTTAATGGCTCCAGTATGGGGAAATCTAAGTGATGCAAAGGGACGCAAGCCGGTGATTCTGCTTGGTTTCATAGGGATGTGTGTAAGCTGCCTGTTGTTTACACTTACTCTTTTTGCAGGATTAAATGGTTGGCTCAGTGGGGGGCTGCTGTTAGTCCTGCTGATTGTTACACGCGGCTTAATTGGCGGCTTTATCCCGGCGGTGTTGTCATCGTCCCAAGCTTATATGGGAGATGTAACGGAAGGAGAAGAGCGTGGAAGTGGTATGGCTATTATTAGTGCGGCGAATGGGCTTGGGCTGGTATTTGGTCCCGCGATTGCAGGTGCCTTTACTTTAATAGGGCTGTTATGGCCCTTATATTTTGGAATTGTCATTGCCGCTGTTGCATTCGTGGTGTCTCTGCTGGCGATTCCGGCGGCCCAGCCCGTTATTCAGCAAAAACCCGCTCGAATTAACCCCCTCCAGCCAGGTCTAAGAATGTATTTGTTTGCAGGCTTGGTTACGATGATAAGTATTGTGACTATTCAGGTTATAGGTGGTTTTTATTTTCAAGATCAGTTAGGTCTTACATCCGAAGAAACAGCAAGAGTCGTGTCCTTTGGACTTATGTTCTCCGGGGCAGCGATGCTGATTGTGCAGATCATCCAGATGAAATGGCTTAAATGGCAGCCTAAGCCGATGATTTTACTTGGTTCTCTATTCCTGATTGCTGGAATGGCATTATTTCTGATTTCAGCCAGCTTGGTCGTTTACTATGCAGCGTTCTTTATGTTTGGCATAGGCACAGGCTTACTGATGCCCGGTTTTATGGCAGGTGCTTCGCTTTCAGTCAGTCAAGAGCAGCAAGGGGGAGCAGCGGGGCTGGTAGCTGCGGTACAGGGAATTTCCGCGATCATTGCTCCTATTTTGACGACCACCTTGTATCGAGTGGACAAATATATTCCCTTTACGCTTATAGCAGTCTTGGTAGCTGTTATGGCTGTTATTATGTGGGTAGTGAGAAAAAGAAACGGGAATAGTGAGCCTGTTCCTCATAAGGCAAAATAAATAAAAGATTGGTTAGATGAATCCATAGGCTTCCGGGGTATACTCACCGGAAGCCTATATCTATTATAATAAGTTATAAGAAATTTCAGGAAAATCAGAAGGAAGTGGGGGGCTTATGGAAATCCAGCAAAAATGGGTGGCACTAAACAAAAGATATAGTTTGTACGCACCCAGTCCCGAGGCTGTACAACCATGTACCAATTGAAGGAAGAGCTTGAGGGCTTAGAAAGCGAGCAGGCTGCCAGAATTTTGACAGAGTTGTATCTTCACCTGCATCAATACGAAGAGGCGCTAGAGGTTTTTATGTCCGTCATGAACCGGAAAAATAAAGCAGATTTGAAGAAACAGTGGAGTATTCAAGAGATGATTAATAGCCCGATTCGACTGCCGGTGATTAAGCCTTTAATCAAAGTAGCCAAGCGCAAGAAAACTTCCGATCTCCCTGTGTTTACTTATCATCAAGACCCTGTACGCACTCAGATCCTTAAATCAGGCTTTTTGAAAACGTGTTTCTGTTGTGGACGGCAGACCGATATCTGGTACGCGGGTCCCTTTTATACAGCATTATCTTATGAGGCGATCTGTCCTTGGTGTATTGCGAATGGTAGCGCTGCGAGCATGCTACAGGGAACATTTCATGACCCTGCTTGCTGTGCACAATTGGAGGAACCAAAGCTGGATGAGCTACTGCATCGGACTCCCGGTTATGAGGCATGGCAGACCGCCGCGTGGCTGGATCACTGTGATGACTACTGTGTTTTTATAGATTTTGTGGGCTGGTAGGAGCTTGTCAGTAGAGGGATAGAAAATGATGTCAACCTGATGTTTATGCCTATTCTGGCTTTGTATAATGAAGAAGAGGCTAAGAGTCGAATACGGGAAAGCATGGAACGTGACGGATCGTTCCGGGGTTATTTATTTCAGTGCAGGCATTGTAAGGAATACCTCTTATATGCGGACTATGACTGAATCCAAGTGAATTTCCTGAGGTGAATGAGAAGGTGAAACCCAATTTAGGGGTGGTTCTAATTAAGGAGGAGTTCATAAAATTGGAGGAATGCAGATGGGTTGGGAGTATGGGATTAAGGTCGCAGATGTTAAGGATATTAAAGCGCTAATGGAACGCTTAGCTGAAGCATTGCCTAGGATTGAGGGATATCGGATGCAAAGGGATGAGGATGGTTTTGTTCTGCTTCAGAATAATTCTGATTGGCCTGAAGCGCTTCAGATTTCAGTGGAAGAGGCAAGAAATATTGAAGGGTTAGAAGATGATGAACCTTATATCTATTGTCTATTTCATATTGGCGGCGGAGATGCGATAAGGTTGAGGGAAGGAATGTGTAGGGCACTGGAAGAAGAGAAATGCGCTGCGGATTGGTTCGAGTTGTAGCCGAAGAGAGGAGTAAGAGAGAGTGACTAAGAAAGGAAAAACAGAGATTCAGACACTAATCTATCGCTATAGTGGTCCAAGAGCCAATATTGGATATACTTTTGAACCGCTGCGCTATGGGGATACAGATGAGCCAAAGCTGGAGGAGATGATCTTCATCTACGCAGATGACTTTGATATCGTGCTGTCTGTGTTAAAGTCCATATATCCACTTGTCGATCCTGACACGGGGGAAAGGTATGAGGCTTTTGATGCCTGCTGGGATAATCCGATTCAGGCGTCGGTATGGCATGAAATATTAACAGAATTGGATGCTTGGCCTGCCAAGGAGCCAGAATTACGCATATTTATCGATTCCTTTACAGCATGGGTCAGAGCGCATTTGAAGCAAGCAGATGGTATTATCGTGACCGGAAATCTGTAGAGGAAGGCAATGCACTGCAATCCGTATTTTCGCTGCCCCTCGCTTCGAGGGGCAACTGGAAAGCGAGCTGCTGGGTCAAATGCCTCGTTCTTTACATTGCATGCGACAGGCTCCTTATGGCAACTGGATTATTGACGTTGCTTCCGAATCCGGAGTAACTTTTGCTCCAATTTGGTATCACCCATAAATTTGCTGACAGATACAGCAAGCTGATATTGAATGGTCCCCATATTGTTAGCGGCAGGTTGAAGAACCCCTTTTATCGTTTGCCATAACGAAGTAGCCTGTCGGCTTTTTGCTCCAAAATGCATGATGATGTGGATACAGGCTGTAATTATATTGCGGCCAAGTCCGTACAGGAACCATTCTTTTTCCTTAGTAATAAGCGGAATGATGGTTGCCATCGTTTCCCAAGCTTCATCCCATCGTCCTGTTTCAATGAGCTTTTCTGCCAAGCTGGATGCAGTAGAACAGTAGTTACTAGAATTTTCTTCTATTTTCTCCATTTCAGCCAGCTTTTTGAGGGCTTCAATTTCACCTTCTGGATGGTTGCGCCATCTCTCATGATAAACGAGTGTCCGCAAATTTTCTTTGTCCCAATCCGTCTGCTCTCTGATCCACAAATCAATAAATAATGATAGGTATACATCTTCCCCGAGTTCACTCGCGATATTGATGCAATCTTCAAGATCAGCTGTATCTTTGCTGAATAAATATGTTTCCAAAATCAACTCAGGATCAAACCCGGCGTATGTATCGAAATTGGCTTTCTTGGCCTGCTGGAACAAAATTTGGTCCTGTTCACGCTCATACTTTTGCAGTAAAAAAACGGCATAGTATAGAGCATCGCCAATCCCCTGAAAACTGTTCGTTTCCCTATCTATAATCTCATTAACGAGCAGCCTTCTCACAATCGGTTCGTAATGCGGGGAATCTCGATCCTCACGATTATACATAGCCAAAAGCACCTTCAAGCGATTGGTATAATTGGCATCACTTTTTCCATATTCCTCACTGTGTTGCTCCAAATAGTCAACCTTCGAAAAATCGGCGTGATCACTTATTAGACTCTGCAGCATTTTATCATAGGGTGCCATCATCTGATCCAGCAGCTTTTTGTAGTTCGTTTCCATTACTGTAATTCTCCTTTCACTGATCGGCTTAATACTACAATCCATATGTACAAAAAACAAGAGTTTTCTTTTTGAGTACTGCGCTGTCACACGTACATATTTTTCTAATAGACCCATTTTAAGATTCGATATGAGGGATGGACATTCAACACCTGTAAATCAAGCATACAACATGCAGGGATACAACATTGCGCACAACTAATGGAAGCGTTTTAATTTGAGTATAGAAACACAAAAGAAGATCTCAGGGAGGACATAAGATGCTAAAAGTGAAAGCGCTTAGATGTGAACATGTAAACAATCCGATTGGACTGGGTTGTCTAAAGCCTCGATTAAGTTGGCAAATTGAATCTGACAACATATACGTTTTCCAAAAACGCTTCCAATTGCAGGTAGCCATAAATCCCGCTTTTGAACCGCTGCTCTGGAATCATTTTTCCTATTCGGAACAATCCATTTTGTTTCCCTATGAAGGTCCTCCACTCGAATCAGGACAAAGATATTATTACCGGGTAAAAGTATGGGCTCAGGGAGCGGGTGACACCGAACCCGAGGAATCGGAATGGAGTGAGATTGGCTTTTGGGAAATGGGGCTGCTCCATGAGCAGGACTGGAAGGCACAATGGATTACAGTGCAGGAGCGAAGCATCCATGAAAAGTTTCAGACAAGAGCCCCTTTTGCTGCTTCCAAGTGTTTTTCAGTTGAGAGAAAAGTGAAAAAAGCAGTCATTTATGCCACAAGCCTTGGTCTGTATGAGCTGGAGCTCAATGGACAAAGAGTAGGCGATGCCTACTTTACCCCGGGATGGACAGATTATAACGATCGTGTTCAGGTGCAAGCCTATGATGTGACTTCTACCGTTCGAGAACAACATAACCGCATCACAGCCACGGTGGGAGAAGGCTGGTACAGCGGCTATCTAGGCTGGCAAAAGCGCAAGGATACCTACGGGAACACAAATGCTTTGCTATTTCAAATGAAGATTAGCTATGAAGATGGCCGTTCAGAACTCATTTGCTCTGATTCTTCCTGGGAGGAAACGAGCTGTGCCATTTTGATGTCAGATATTTATAACGGCGAAATCTATGATGCTCGACTGGAGCAGCAGGCAGCCGAACATCGCTTCTTGAACGAACGGAAAATGATGCAGGTCGCCCCGTTTCCGTTAAGTCATCTGGTTGCTCAGGAGAACGAGCCTGTCCGTGTAATGAACCGATTAAAGCCTGTTGAACTGATTTGGACTCCTAAAGGCGAACTAGTACTTAACTTGGGTCAAAATATGGTAGGCTGGCTGGAATTTAAAGTGGAAGCCCCCGAAGGTACGGTTCTGAATCTGGTTCATGGTGAAGTACTGGATCAGCAAGGGAACTTTTACCGAGATAATATTCGTGATGCAGCGCAGCAGATTACGTACATTTGCAGCGGCAAGGGGACGGAGATATTTAGGCCGCATTTCACTTTTCAAGGCTTCCAGTATGTGAAGCTTGAGGGCTTTCCGGCTGGCGTAGCCATTGAAGATTTTACAGGCGTTGTTTTGCATTCAGACATGGCGACAATTGGCTTGTTCGAGACATCCGATCCAAAGCTGAACCAACTCCAGCACAATATTGTATGGGGACAAAAAGGGAACTTCCTGGATGTGCCGACCGATTGCCCGCAGCGTGATGAGCGATTAGGCTGGACCGGCGATGCACAGATTTTTGCCAGAACGGCCAGCTTCAATATGAATAGTGCTTCCTTCTTTCGAAAGTGGCTGAAAGATTTGGCTTACAACCAGCTGGAGAATGGGGCTGTGCCTTTTGTCGTGCCGGATGTCCTCAAAGGAACCTTTGCAGACAATATGGACCAAACGACAGCCGCATGGGGAGATGCAGCAGTTATATGTCCGTGGACGATCTATCAATGTTATGGGGATAAGCAAATTCTAGCTCAGCAGTATGACAGTATGAAAGCATGGGTCGATTATATTCGTGCCCAGGGGACCGAGGAACATTTGTGGGATACTGGTTTGCAGCTGGGAGACTGGCTGGCGCTGGATAGCGAGGAAGGAAGCTATTTTGGAGCGACCGATGGAACGTTGGTAGCGACTGCATACTTTGCGTATTCGACTCATATCTTGGCGCAGACCGCCAAACTGCTGAATCGCTATACCGATTACAACACTTATCAAAGCTTGCATGAGGGGATTAGAAGCGCTTTTGCGAACCGTTATTTTGATGACGCTGGCAAACTGACTTCTAATACCCAGACTGCACAGGTTGTGGCTTTGCACTTCGGATTGGTACCAGAAAAATATAAAAAGCAAGTGGTTCAGGAGCTCGTACGGCTGATAGAAAAAAATGATATGCATCTGGATACTGGCTTTGTAGGCACACCCTATCTATGCCTGGTTTTATCCGACAATGGCTATACAGATATAGCTTATAAAATTTTATTTCAGAAAGATTATCCTTCTTGGCTCTATCAGGTTGAACGGGGAGCAACGACCATGTGGGAGCATTGGGACAGTATCAAAGTGGACGGCTCGTTCTGGAGCACCGATATGAACTCGTTCAATCACTATTCGTACGGTTCAGTTGGAGACTTTATGTACCAAAATATTGCCGGTATCGATGTGCTTGAAGCGGGCTACAAAAAGTCACGGTTAGCACCCAAACCGCCTGTTAATCTTACTTCGGCCCATGGCAAGCTGGAGACACCTTATGGTGAGGTTGCTGTCCATTGGGAAATCGTGAATGAAGAAATGCGGATGACGGTTCACGTACCACATAATACGACAGCTGAGATTACGCTTCCGGGCGTTCTAGAGCCAGATGCATTACAACAGACCATTACTAAGCAATACCCGTCGATTCAGTATCCGCCTGGTAATGTGCCACAAGAGCTGGCCGGGAAATCAGGTTCTCCCGGAGAACAGGCGATTTTCGAACTGAGTGGAGATCATGAATTGACGTTTACCGTCGGATCTGGACAGTATACGTTCCAGTACAAATACAACCAGAGGCTAAATAACATAGACTAGAGGTGAGAAGCTTGATGAATATTAAAAACAAAATATGGTTTAAAACAGCATTGTTGTCCATTTCCTTAGTCCTGACATCAGCGAGTGCTATTTCAGCTATCATCCCGATGATGCTGAACCAATTACCGGGAGTCTCCAGTTCACTGATTGAAAGCATAGTTACAATCCCATCTTTCTCGATGATGCTGTTTGTGCTGTTGAGTGGCCCGATCTCTTCCCGCTTGGGTAAAAAAAATACAATCCTGCTAGGACTTTTGCTCGTGGTCATCGGCGGAATACTTCCTATGCTCACTACGAACATTACATGGATTCTCGTGTTGCGTTTGGTGCTAGGTGCAGGTCTGGGGATGTTCAATTCGTTGGCTGTCAGTTTAATTAGTGATTTTTTTGAAGGGGACGAACGTGCTCAATTGGTAGGTTTTCAAAGCGCTGTACAAGGGCTCGGAAGCAGCTTGGCTACCTTTGTGGCAGGACAGCTTGCCCTAATCGACTGGCCGTTTGCTTTTTTGTGCTATGCGATCACTATTCCTATCGCACTGTTGTTCTTTTTTATCATTCCTGAACCAGAGCGTGAGGAGCCTACAGTGAGCACGACAGGAACGGGCCAAAAGAGTGGGGGAATGTCCCTACCTGTACTTGGATTAGGGGCTGCACTTTTCCTGTTTATGACCTTTATCATGATTGTGTATACCAAAACAGGTATTATGATTGCTGAAAAGAGTATGCCTAACGCAGGGTTTTTAGGGACCGCTTTGACGCTGTTCTCCTTGTCAACTATGATTGCAGGCTTCTTGTTCGGTAGAATATATAAATGGTTCAGAAATTACGCACCTTTTATCTCCAGTTTATTAACAGCGACAGGTTTTGTCCTGCTGTGGTTTGCTCAGAATGTGACCATGGTTACGGTTGCCATGCTGATCATTGGCTTTAGCTTTGCGCTGTTTATTCCTTATATTTTTACGATACTAACTAAAATCGTACCTAAAGGCAGTGAGACGATATCTATTTCGATTGCAATGGTAGGCTCCAATTTGGGAGCGTTTGCTTCGCCTTATGTTATCAAGTTAGTTGGGGTGTTGTCTGGGAATGAAACTGCCTCATTTTCCTTTCTCGTCTCTGCGATTGTATTTATGATTGCTGCGCTCCTCTGTCTGGGAATCGCTATTAGAGGAAAGGGAAGCAAAACACAGACGGCAGTTCACAGTTAATGGGAGTCTGAAGGAGGAGTCTGTGTTTATGAACCTTCATGAGTTGGATCAGTTGCTGAGAAGTAAAACTGAAATTGAACTTTTACAACAGCAAAACAATCAAGTGATTAATGATCTCTCCAAAGAATCGGAAAATGAGCGATTTTTTGATATAAATCAGAATATGTATCGAATGCCTGCTTTATTTTTCTTCGGAGAACATGATATTTATATTAGCAAGCACAACAGGTTTGCTCCGATGCTGGAGCACATGCATGAATTTATTGAGTTAAACTATGTTTACTCAGGTAAGTGCAACCAAATCATAGCGGGTAAAGAAATTGAGCTTTGTGAAGGCCAAGTGTGTGTCCTCGATAAGGATGTACCGCACAGCATCGCACCTTTGGGAGAAAACGATATACTGATTAATATCCTCCTGCAAAGAGAAACGATTTCATCCCTATTTCTACAGCGGCTATCTAAGAAAAAAAGTTTGATCGGCGAGTTTCTTGCCAATTCAGTCCTCCAGCATCAGCATCATAATCACTTTATTATTTTTGAGTCACAGCATAATGAAAACCTTCAATATATATTGCGTAGAATCTTGATCGAATATTTTTCCAGGCAAGAGGATTCAATGGAGCTGGTCAAGGCTTATTTGTCCATTGTATTTGGGGAATTGGTCCGTGTATTGGAAAGCGAGCATAATATTCACTTAAACCAGCAGGAAAGTAATATTACTTCTATTCTGAATTACATGGAAGAGCATTATCAGCATTTAAGCCTCCAGCAATTATCTACTCATTTTAATTACAATAGTACGTATTTAAGTAATAAGTTGAAAAAAGTAACCGGTCTTACTTACACGCAGCTTATTGCCAACATTAAACTTAATGCGGCCTATTCTTTGGTAGTCAATACCAACCTGCCATTCGAAATGATCTTTAAGCAGGTCGGATATAACAGCATGAGTTTTTTCTATAAAAAATTTAAAACAGCGTATGGTGCCACCCCGCAGAATATCCGAAACAAACAAATGAGGAAATGAAGGATACACAAGGACGTCCAATTCTAATGGGCGTCTATATTTGTTATAATATCGGCAAATTCATAAGCGGATGTTTAATAGGGAGGATACATTTTGGAAGCGGTATTAAGACGGCACTGGCCGGAGTGGGACGGGACACTACAGAGACGAACCGGAGGTTGGAATAATACGACGTATTTTGTTAAGAGCGGTGGGCGAAGTGGGGTACTGCGCATCTACGATACACACAGGGATCGGAACAAAATAGAATTTGAGCATGCGGTTTTGCAGGAACTGAGCAGGCATTCTCTATCATTCAGGGTTCCAATGCCAATCCGAACGATTACGGGAGAGACACTTGCACAGGTTGAGAAGGATAGTGGAAAATATGTGTGTCTGTTCGAATACATAGAAGGCACATCCCCATCGGAGCAGGATCCTAGCTTTGCCTATTCTTTTGGCGAGGCTGCTGGCGAATTATCTGCTGCACTTGAAACACTCAATCTTGATATGACTCCAGTCTATCGGCCGTATTATGCTTTGCAGCAATCCTATCCATTATGTAACCGGGAAGTAATCCAAGGCTTTTGTTTAAACCCGCCGGAGCCTCTAAAAGATTTCCATGAGGAGCTGCGTTTGATAGGAAAAGTATATGAAGAGATTATAGATTCACTTCATGCATTGGAAGAGTTGCCGCATCAGCTTGTACATGGAGATTTGAACGCTTCCAATTTGTTGGTAAAGGATTCTGACCCTAGTCAGGTGGCTGTACTGCTTGATTTTGAATTTTGTACGCTGGACGTTCGGGTCATGGATCCGGCGGTCATTTTATCAGGATTTTTGGGACAACCGGAGGAAACGACAGCTGTTCGTGATTTTTGCCGGGGCTTCAGCCGTCAGGTTCGTTTAAGCCAATCCGAGGTTGACGCTTTGCCTGTGTTAATGCTGCTTAGGAAGGTAGACGTTTTTCTTCATTTTATGAGTCGCTTTCTGGAAGGAACAGATCAGCCACACGTGCTGCAAGAACAGATCAAACAGATCACGGCCGACTTGCTCCAACTGTCTACTAGCAGTAGCTGGATTCAGGAGGAGTTAGTCCAAGCTAGAATAATGTATGAATAAACGAGCTACATGCCGTGTTATGTTATAATTTCTGGAATAACAGAAATGAAGTCTACTGAATTGTACTCGGAACAGGAGGAGCAGATGAATAGTTGGTTAACGAACGCGTTACGACCCTATTTTGGGCTGGAGACGCTGGAAGAACATTGGGACGTAGTAGAAATTAAAGAAGGATATTTTATTTGTATGGATGGAGATGTTATTCGCAAGCGAATTTCTTCCAAAGAGGATGCTTATGGAGAAGCTGATGTAGAGATTTTTACTCGTGATCGGGCATTTGTTCTGCCTAAAACGGCTCGTGGCAAAGAGAAAAAACTGAATTATACAAGTGTTTCGAGCATCACAGCAGAAGGTGTGTCCTTTTCAGCAGGCATTCGAAGAGATCGTAATATTAGTTATGTTACTGCTGTGAATAGCAAAACTGGCGTGAGATTGCCCATCACTGGATGTGAGCATTTACATAGTAAAGAAGAGATCATCGATTGGCTTCAACGTTACCCGTCGCTTGTGCCTAACGACTATGATCGTAAGGTGGAACGATTGAAGCATATGAAAAACCTGCGTTATAAAACCATTCCGGGAGACATCTTCCGCGTGGAAATAGACCTTTTTACAGATGGCTATGTACTGGTCGTCGGAGATTTGCGCCAAATGCAAAAGGATCAGTTGTTTGCAAAGGAGAGCATATGGAATAGTGTCATGACAATGCCTTTGTTCGTACGTCCGTATTTGTGTACAAGTCGTGACCGTTCAATAACTTTGGAATCCATCACGGCCGCCCCGTTATCTGATACAACCTGGATTGTCATGGATGATTCCTTTATGCGAGGGTCCTACGAGCGGATAGGGCATAAAGCGTTGGCGGAAGAGGATATTGTGTTTCCGATGGGTTACGGCAGTAGCATAGATAGCAGTAAAGAAAGAATATATAGACTGTCCTGGGGAACGGGCACAATTTCCAAACCGGAAGAAAAGACAGTGTTCAAGTCTTCGCGCGAATTGTTAAATAACGGTGTATATTCAGGTGTCATTGCAGACTGTTTTGGTCCTTGGGAAGAGCGGGAGTGGCACCACACGCTGGATAACCCGTTGTATCGGGAAGAGCGCCGAAAAGCACTGGCCGAATTCGGATTCCCGGAAGACATTTCGTACGATGAGTTCAATCGCCAAACAGGAGGACTGACGCGTTCGGAATATCTCGCATATTTGACAAGGACTTATAGCGGAAAAAGAAAGATGAAATGACACGGTTATACATCCTTTTAGGAGGTACGAATGAAATATCTTAAAGATTGTCCGGAACCAGGCATGGGAACCTGGTATTTTGAAATAGACTCAGACGGCGTAGCCTATCGGCAAATTGTGATCCAGGATGACGGTACTTTTATTGCTTCTAATCGTAAGCACGAGCAATATCATTTCTTGTTAGCAGAGAAAGCGATTGATGATACAGAGCCCTATTATACGAAAATTACAAAAAAAGAGTTTGAAGAAATCTGGTCCAGCAATCTTCACACCTCCAACAAGGAATGGCATCAAGTCAAAACCGCACTGCCGGTTGGGACTAAGGTAACTGGATATATTGAAGCCTTTTTTCCACACGGAACACTAATTCATATTTTCCAGCACAATGCAGTCGGATTGGCAGACACCCATTCATATGCGGAAAAGGCCCCATCCGAGTGGATGTATCCGAGGCATGAGATCACGGCGATTGTCCAAGGCTACGACGAGCTGAATCAGTGGGTGATTTTAGAGCAAACGCAGGTTTTCGAAAATCAGTTCACAGGTTGAAAGATAGATACGGAATACAGGAAGGAGAATGGATATGCATACGTTAACGGTTGATGAGCTAATGGATCAGGACAACCATGCATGGGAAGAGGTCAGAAACATTCTGCAAGAAGGGAATAATCCATATCGCATTGTACCGGCAGAATCGGAATCTGTTAGGGGAGATTCGCTCTACCGTTTGCAAGTGAGCACAAAATCGTACTTGGGAACGGTTGCCTATGAAACAGGAGGGATCATATTTGACCACGGATGGATCACCTTACTGGGTGCAGGTGGGCCTGAAATTTACGGTAGTTTGGCTTCGTGGAACGGGCTGCAAGAGCCAGCGAGCGTTCCTGCACTTGGGGGAATGCTGATTGTGGCCTATGATGCAGCAGGTGGCTTCTTTGGATTGGATACAGGGAAGTTTGGACGTAGCGGCCATATCTACTATTTTGCACCGGATGCATTGGAGTGGGAATCCACTGAGCTGGCCTATTCCGGTTTCTTGAGCTGGTTGGCTGAGGGGGATTTGGGCTTGTTCTACCAGACATTCCGTTGGAATGGTTGGCAGTCGGATATGGAGCAACTTCAGCCAGGAGAGGTATTTGCTTATTATCCGCCGCTATGGACTCAGGAAGGTGGCGGAGAGACCAGCCACAAATCACCTATAGCACTAACAGAAGCGTGGCAGGCGGTGACGGATCGGGAATAGCCGCGAGTGGGGAGGGGGACATAAGATCATGAATCATTCCATTCAATCCAAACTGATGCAGCTTAATGAAATACTTTCTCAAAATAACATTGACCATTACTACATTTATGATTATACAAGTCGCCCCAAGCTGGTACTAGCAGGGAGCTTTGACTTTAGCTATTATCACAACATAGAGATTACATTTTACGAGGTCTCGTTTCTTTCCTGTCCGGGTGGTGTATTTTCAATTGAATGCTTTAGACTGGCTAATGACAAGGAATCGGAAATGTTAAAAACTGTCTCTTACGGATTTCTTGAGGGGCCTGTGATTTGTATGGAGGATCAAACGTTTGGTACCCGATTTTTCATTGCTGCGGAAAGCTTGGATTACGAGCTTAAGACCGTTTTTTACTATAAACGTGAGAACCTTCAACCTCATGAAAGTGTGGCTGAATGGGTTGAAAAAGATGGAGAAGGTTGAAAAAGATAGCAACAACAACTTTTAGAGACGTCAAGGTAGGAGGGTGGTTATTATGTGGAGTATTCACTTTGAACATCAATTTATAAAATGTCCGGAAGCAACTGGTGAACAAATCGCGAATTTTTTGAGCACATGGAACATCAAGCTATCGGAGCAGGAAATTCACGAAATCCAACAAAGACAAGTGAACCCTTTTCCGAAATCGTCTCCATTTTATGATCAATATAAACCTTTAGATCCTGTGAGCTGGCATTTGCCCCAAGGGCAATTTCCTGATAGCTATATGGATTTTTTGAGATACTCTAACGGCGGGGAGTTTCAAAATGGAGAACGTTATTTCCAGTTTTTCAATACTGAAGATTTGAGAGAAATGAACCTCGCCTACGAGCTGCCAGAGTATATGCCGGGTGCCGTGTCGTTTGCGATGGATGGATGCGGTAACCACTATATGTTTGATATGAGAGAGGAAAAAAGAAACAATGAATATCCCATTCTTTTTGCTCATTCTGGTAGTTTGGGATATGACGAATGTGAACAGGTTGCCCATTCATTTATAGAGCTGTGTACGGAAAAATGGGCATTGTATTGATATCTTGACTAAACATACGCTTTATTCCCCCTAATTCATCCAGTAGAAAATGTAAAACCCGCAAGCTGGACCCTTTTTGCCAGGTCTATTTTGCGGGTTTTTAACGCTACTTATTTTCATTTATCATTTCCATTAAAACTTGAGAGACGATCGGTAAGGTGGTAAAGCCGTCACTTTGTAAAAAGTGTCCTCCATGATCTAATTCGTGAAAATCAGCCTGGATATCTTCCGCTAGTTTCTTACTAAGTGCAAAGGGGACAATCGCGTCGTCCTTTGAAGCTATAACTACACGCGCTTTTAGCGAATCCATGATCTGCTGATGATCCAAATGGTCATTTGTAAATTCATCTAATGACGGCAGGCTTGGCAATGGATCAGTAAAACCGGAAACGAAAACGGCACCACCTAGTGGTTCCGGGATATTGACTTGCTGCAGGTACCTTAATATGGATACACAACCCAAGCTATGACCAATAAAATAGGTGTCTTTATGTAAAGCTTTAATATTTTGCAATAGATGCTCAATCCACTCATTAAGTTTGGGGGCTTGCGAGTTGGGCATATCTAGTATATTTACCGAAACCCCGTCTTCCTGTAATTTATCTTGTAACCAAGGAAACCAATGATCTGTTGGCGAAGCTGTGTATCCGTGGATTATATATACTTGTTTTTGATTTTGTAGGTTTGTCACAGTGCTTTTTCTCCCATTATTCAGTGTTTAGTTCATGCATCAGCTTATAAATCTGACGGGTTGTGTTCACATTCCGCACCGTCATTTGCTGATACAGCTTGGTGCCGACTAATTTCGTTAACCCGCTTTTTGTGACTTGTTCTTTGCTGACAGAAAACAGAATGGCTCCGGTCGTATAGATGACATGTCCAATTCCCGGTTTTAAAGGAAGGTTGTCCAGAACGGAAATATCGTTAATTTCATCCCACAGAAACATTACATCACTTTTCATCTGTGTATCATTAGCCCATTCATTCGGCAGTGCCTCCATAATGCTCTGAATCTCCTTCATATTACGGACGATGACGCGGATGGGTAAGCTAAAATCCTCCAGAATCGCCTGTTCCAGTATGAGCGATAGCTCCTGGTTGGGCCGCTCCTGACTGGAAAAAATAATGTTTCCAGAATTAATGTAAGTCGTCACATGCTCCATACCTGCATGTTCAAACGTTTGCTTGAGCTTCTTCATCTCGATTTTGTTATTGCCGCCAACATTGATGCCCCGCAGTAATGCGATATAGATCATAAAAAGCTCCACCTCTCTTTAAACAAAAAGGAATTCTAACAAAGGGATAGGTAATTCAGCAAATACGTGGTTTGGTTTTCGCCCAACAAATGATGTAGCAATGGTTTTACGTGCTCGATATATGCTACTTTGGTTTCGTATGTATCTTCATCTATCAATTCTCCCTTAAAGGTACAGGCACCTTCAATCAGGATGGAAAAAGCCGTAAAGAAGTTAGCTAAAGAGTCAGCAACTTGCTGCGCTGCGCCACCTTCAATTGCAGCATATACAGGGGAAGCAGGTGCGCTAGTATCGACAATGACTGGATCATCATTAAACGTGGCAATTACAACATGGTGGGAGGGCCACGAAGATGACTCATGAACAAGCTCTCCAGATGTAATGAAGCGATAGCCCAGCTGTTGGCGATATAAATGTTCTGGTGCGACAAAAAAGAGAACAGCAGCATCCCCGATTTCAACGGCTGCATTTTTTAATTTGTGTGTTCCCGCTGCCTTAGCATCGATCATTTCATAATGGCTATATAGGTACTCCAGCTCAGGGGATAGAGGAATCCGCTTGTCCCAGCAATCTGTTATACTCTCTGAACGGGGCTGGATATAGTGGTCTTGGAACAGCCCGTAGGCTGCATTATATAAGTTTTGCTGGTGTACAAACCGGGTAATCGCTTCGCTTAACTGTTTCATAGGTGTGTATTCCTTTCTAATCGTAGACTATGACCTGTGACATCACGTTTTACTTTTAGCATTAAGATATCATAATATAGAAATGAAGAACATATGTTTCTGTAATTATGCTACCTTGTCAGTCGATCCAGAATAATTTTACAATATAGGAGTTCGAAAATAAGGTGCATGGAGGAGAGAAATGTCTTTTTCTATAATATACGATTACAAATTAAGAGCCTACTTTAATGAGCGCATTTCTGATTTGAATCATGAAGATCTATTTTATTCCTATCCTGATCAAGAGCAAAATTTAAGAATATTAACTCTGAATATAAACGAGCAGAATCATATTTCTTTAGTACGATGGCACGATTTATTTGATAGGTCGCTATTTACCAAAATGGATCATCCCATTTTAAGCGTAGCGGATGCTGAACGTCTAATTCGATTGCTTTCGCTCATGTTTAACGTTTTTGATATACATAAAGATGTTGCTTATAGCCGAAAAAACTTATGTTGTGTTTATTATCAATATCAAGTTTCACATCTAGCAGAGAGAGGCAATGAATTCTCGCTTACTCAGGACAGACTATTTTTCCTTCACCAGCTTTTATTTGAACTGGGTTTAGGTGATGACATTTATGATCGTCTAACGATTGAAAATAATAAGATACTGTACAGCATGGAAGACGGACAGCAGTATGATTTGCACATTCTAATTGACATGTTGCATGAGCATATTAACAAAAATAAGATGGATATGGATACCCGAGCAGCGCTGGGGAAAATAAAAATTTTGCAAGGACAGTTGGTCAACTTCATCTTGGGCAGTCATGATGTATATGATTTTCCGTATGATGATTTCAACAAGTCGTTTGCAGAAGCAACGATGTTTATACAAGCCTATAACTCTAATAAAAATAGGGTATTAGAGGTGCTGATCGACTCTATTAATGAGCATCAATCTCCAACAGAGCAGTTCATCTCCAATATGATTTTGATGAATTACTCCTATTTTGTTCTCAAAAGTAATCCTAGCGAAATTACATATCTTAAACTATTATGTAAGAAAAAACCGGGAGTTTTTATGAAAGTATTGACTGCATTGCTTGAACTCAGATTTTTTGTCGATAAATCCAGCTTCACAAATACGGGTATAAATTATTATTTATCCAGATTAAAAGGGGTTAAATGATGCCATTTCATCACGTTTCTTTACCCGATTTACCACAGACTATCGGACGTCTTACGGCCATTCATCCACTAAAGGGTGGCTCTCAGGGAAGCATAACCCTGCTAGCACTAAACACACAGGCAGAACTGTGGAGACTAGAACTTCGCTCTGGCAGCGCAGAATTATGCACACATATTTGTATTCCTGATTTTAATCCCCTGCAACCTGTCCAAATGGTGACCAGTCCTGACGGCAAGTACGTGGCGATCTCCAATCGATTTGGCCGACATGCGGCAGTGTATGATTTAGTCCATGCTCAAGAAAAAATGCAATTATCACGGGACGAATACCACTACGATAAAAGTATGTTCCCCCTGGCATTTGTACATCAAGACGGTGCATGTATCCTTGTTCATGGGACGGAATGGAATCGGCTGGATCTGACGGATGTAGAAACAGGGAGGCTTTTGACAGCAAGACCTACCCCAGTTTATAACAGCGAAAACAAAGATGAGCATTATCTAGATTATTTTCATGGGAGGCTCCTGACTTCTCCAGAGGGAAAGTGGATTGCGGATACGGGATGGGTATGGGCTCCATTAGGAGTAGTCCGAACTTGGTCCTTATCTAATTGGCTGCTGAACTCATGGGAATCGGAGAATGGTCCGTCAGTTCGCCATCTTTGGCAAACCATAGATTGGGATGGGCCAGTGTGCTGGACAGGACCTGATAGATTGGCGGTTTGGGGACAGATGGATGCCGATTTACTGGAGGAGGAAGATTGGGGAGAGGAAGGAGTGGAACCGGCGGTTGTCCTATTCGATATGACTCAGCCCGGGTACCGACGCGTGCTTCCTGCAATCCCGCCTTTAAATTGTAAGCCTGAAGAAGACGGGATTTATCCATATCCCCAAGCGGATATGGTCGTTTCTGGCGACCGATTATTCTTATGGGGGAAAGGAGTCCCGCTTCAGGTATGGCGGCTTTCAAGAGGTGTGCGTGAAGATGTAGATACGGAGCGATTTCCACTCATTTACCATCAAGAGGCAGGAATTTTCATTGAATTAAAACCGGATAGCGGTTGTACAGCCTTAAGCTACGAATAAATGGCGTTACCGGATTTTCTTCCTTCCAGTGATATGGAAATATATGCATTAGCTATAACAATTATTAAAGGAGTGTACATCAAAATGGCACTGATCAAGGATCGTTTTTATGGAAGTCTCGCTGGACTGGCCGTGGGTGATGCTTTGGGAACCACTGTGGAATTCAGCAGTCCAGGTACATTTGAACCTGTAACGGATATCGTGGGCGGCGGTGTCTTTGGGTTAAAGCCGGGGCAGTGGACCGACGATACGTCTATGGCACTTTGTTTAGCCGAGAGTATGGTGCAAAAAGATAGCTTTGATCCAGCGGACCAAATGCGTCGCTACACCAATTGGTATCACCTGGGATATATGAGCAGCACGGGAACGTGCTTTGATATCGGCGGTGCTACGAGAGCAGCATTGCATCGCTTCGAGGCCACTGGAGAGCCGTACAGTGGGTCCGTTGACCCCATGACTGCTGGTAATGGCTCGATCATGAGGCTTGCACCTGTTGCCATGGCCTATGCGAACCGTCCGGAAGAGGCCGTGATGTACGCCGAACTGAGCTCGCGAACCACCCATGGAGCAGTCGAAAGTGTGGAGGCCTGTGCTGTGCTTGCTTCAATCCTTGTGGCAGGTCTGCGGGGAGCGGACAAAGAATCCATGTTATCAGCCGACATCTGCTATAAGTGGCGGCGGCAGGAACAGCCAGCTTATTCGGCAGCCATTGAAGAAATCATTCAGGGATCTTACAAGGATAAGGAGCCGCCCGAAATACAGGGAACCGGCTATGTCATTCGTTCCCTTGAGGCTGCGCTGTGGGCATTTCACCATTCGACTTCGTTTGAAGAGGGGGCACTGCTGGCCGTAAATCTGGGGGATGACGCCGATACGACCGGGGCGGTGTATGGGCAAATTGCAGGAGCTTATTACGGGCTAAGCGGTATCCCGAATCACTGGCGTGAGAAGCTGGCGATGAAGGATATGATCGATGAGCTGACTGAGGCTTTATGGCAGAAGGCCGACAAGGGCCAGACACTTTAAGAGGGACATCTATAAAGATCAAGCTGGGTTGCTTTTATTATGAGCAGAACCCGGCTTTTTTTGTTCCCAATATTTTTGCCGATGCCTCATCTCTTGGGATCACTATCCATATCGCCATACTTCCGCCCTCCTCAGTAGCATGTTGTTATGACAAAATGAAGTCCAGTACAAATCATACTTCACTTTACTGATCTTTCAGAGGAGGAACTACATTGTCACATCTAAATAAACAGCTTCATTCATTTGTTGATATTTCCAACTATACTAAAGGGTTTGAGATTGTTTCAACCCAATTTGGCCCTGATGGGCGCGTGTATATTTTGCTAATTGATAAAATCCCAGAACGAGTACGAGGGATGTTCCCGCCTGCCTCTCTTAAAGAGAGACGTACTTACAAGATACTCATTATAGACGATCATATTGAAGAAGTGTATGTGGAGGGACAGCAGTTTAACTATCATTATGTACAGCCTCTACATCATCATCTACTGCTCGTCGGAGCGCGTTGTCATTATTATGGAACCGGCCAATATGATTTAAATGGTAAAATTATTGATTATGAAGGCCGTACCATAAATGAACTACTGCTTGGAGACGGTATCCAGAGTGTTCAGGTTACAGGGGAAGGTACGATCTGGACCAGTTATTTTGATGAAGGTATATTTGGGAATTATGGTTGGAATGAGCCTGTGGGGTCCTCCGGCCTTGTCGCCTGGAATAAAGAAGGACACAAAATATATGAAAACCAAGCGGCAGACATTCATGATTGCTATGCTTTGAACGTGGTCAGCGAACAGGAAATCTGGTTTTATTACTATTCAGACTTTTCGTTAGGGCGTATTTCCGGTAGCGACCGTACGAATATTACGTTTATGAATCCGAGCATTTCCGGCTGCTCCGGGGTGGCTACAGATGGGTATCACTTTTTGTTCGATGGCGGGTATGGAAAGAACGGACAATATGTCTTGAAAAAGAATGTGAAGCCAGGCAACTTAAGCAAAGGACAACACATTCGATTTTTAAATGACGATCAAGAGTTCCTTCAGCCGCACGAACAGGATTTCAGAAAAGACCGCCTGCTGCTCCGAGAAGGTTCTCTGCTGTATCAGGTGACTATAGGAGAGTTAGCGTAAAAACCCACGTCAGACGTGGGTTTTTCTTTAACACCAAAAATGCTTATTCATACGTTTTTACAAGCTCATTCAGGGAGGTAATGGTGCTTCCTTCTCCAATAGCACCGAATTTCCACTCCCCTCCATAGCGGTATACTTCACCTACACGGATACTACACATCCCTTTATAGTCCTCTGTCAAGTTGTATCGGAGAATCTCTTCATCTTGGGACGCATCCAATACTCGAATATAAGCATTGTTCACCATACTGAAATCTTTACGTCTACCAAAGCTGAAAAAACGGAATATATTCACAATAAATACGACTCTATGCACTTCCGGTGGTAGTTGCTGGAGGGAGACGGTAATGACTTCATCATCACCGTCGCCATGTCCTGTCAAGTTGTCACCACTATGTACGACGGCCCCACAAGGGCTATTTTTGTTTCCGAAATATACTAGATTTTTCGTCTGGGTCAGCTTGCCGTTCTCATTAAGAAGCAGCGCTGACGCATCAATATCCATGCTTCTACCCTTCATAGGGTCCCATCCAAGGCCTACTTTTAGCACGGATAAGTATGGATTATTTTTGGTTAGGTCTACCTTCTGTCCTTTAACTAGACTAATACTCAACGTTATGCCTCCCTATCATTATTTTCGTTCTACTCTGAAATTGTAGCATATATATAGAAGGATATAATCTATTCGTAACTTCACAGACTTTATTCCGTATAAAGATAAAAACATGATCCAAATTCGTTCCCTCAGGGAGAAATGCAACCATGTTTAACAAAATGAGAAGTTGAGGTAATGCATCATATGAATGAAAAATTTCAAGCCGATACAGGATATCAGCTGGCTGAACAGAAGGCGCTTCAGTATTTTGCATCACTCTATAATCAGGTCAAGAATAAAACTTATGTGACCTCTCTTACAGAAGATATCCATATATGGAAAAGGAATCATATCCATTCTTCTTCATGGTTATCCTTCTTTTCGCGGAATAAGAGAAAGCCGGATACCCGGGATTACTACAGATATATTCAATGGCTGAGTTACACAGGGAAACTGGATGATTATCTGAAGCGGAGTGTCTCTTATATTTACATGAGGGATCTAGGCAAGGCTCTAGATTCTGTCGACACACAGACCCGGATTCAGCGCGTCATTGCTGACGTAAAAAGATATTTGCTTCAACCCACCCATGCTAACAGGAGAGATCAAGCGGAGTTTATGAATTTAGCCGGGGTGTATCGGTGGTCTCAAAAGGAAGGGATCGAAACCACTGTAATCTGGCTAATCAACAAGCTTAACTCTGTAGCTTCTCATATTCCTGAGGAAATGGATGCAGAGCATGCCCAGCGCAAACTGATTAAAATCATCATTGGGGTTATTCTGCATGTGATGGAAGAAATGGACGAAGCCGTGTCACCTGTTGAACGTTCGCGCAGACTGGATAAAGCCATCAGGCTTGGGTATTCCTATGGGTTGACTTATCCTTTTATTGATGATCTGCTCGATTCTCAGCTGTTGACCGTTCAAGAGAAAGAACAATATTCCTATATGATACGTACCGCGCTTCTTACCGGATCTGTGCCAGAACTGGGCGACTGGTCCGGCGATCATATGAAGTTCATTCGCTATATCCATTCGGAGCTCTCGGATGCTTTTGAGTATATTAAGGCACATCAGCGGCCAGACACACAGCAAACCTTTTTCGAGCAGTCCTATGTTTTCTTTCATTCTCAAGATATCGACCGGGATAAGGATCTAACACGAGCTAATTACACCAATGAAGAGCTTTATATACCCGTTATTTTAAAATCTGCTTCTTCCCGTTTGATTGTCCGTTCCGTGATTAGTGCTCCTGAGGATGGAGGGTTTGAGCAACGAACATTCTATTATGGTATCTATAACCAGCTTGCTGATGATTTTGCAGATATGGCCGACGATATGAGGGACGGTGCGGTAACACCCTATACCTATTATTTAAAATATCATCATCAAAGATCGGATTTGATCAATCCCTTCGAACTATACTGGGCGGTCATTTCGAATTTGATCCATAACGTATATGACTCGGATGCTATGGCTCGCGAGGTGATACTGGACCGTGCAATAAATGGACTCAAACGTTATAAAGAACGGGTAGGTGCAGAAAAGTACAATGAAATAATGGAGATTTTTGCATCTGGAAATCCTGAATTTAATCGTCTCATTCAGAAGATGGTAGGCAAAGCAGAGGATGTAGATTTCTTCGATAAGCTGCTTCGGGACCAGATGATTACCCATCTGAAAAACGATTCAAGGGAAAAAGAAGACTTTATGAATATGGTCAAAACCGTCCGTGACCAGATTAACAACCAATTGAAAATTACCAAGCCTTCTGGGATCGAGGCCATGAAAGAACATCTTATTGATGCTGCCAATTATAGTCTTGAGGGGGATGGGAAAAGGATACGTCCTATATTGACCTGGGTCATGGGTGTGAATGAATATGGCTTAGACGCTTCGGCAATCGTGCCTCTTCTAAGATCATTGGAATATATGCATACAGCCTCCCTGATTTTTGATGATTTGCCTTCCCAGGATAACGCGTCTACCCGTAGAGGGCGTCAGACATTACATCAGGTGCACAATAGCGCTACTGCGGAATTAACCGGACTATATCTGATCCAGAAGGCTATCGGGGAACAATCGTCACTGAACCAATTCAATGCTGAGACTGTACTTGCCTTGATACAATATTCGGCTCGTAAGGCAGAGGATATGTGTATGGGGCAGGCGATGGATCTGGATTCCAAAGGAAAGGCTTTGACATTGGAACAGCTGAATATGATGTGCTTTTACAAAACAGGAGTGGCGTTCGAGGCTTGTCTCGTTATGCCAGCCATGCTCGCACAGGCCGAGGAGCTGGAGATTGCTGCTTTGCAGAAATTTGCCTATCATATGGGAATTGCTTTTCAGATTAAAGATGATTTGCTTGATGTGGAAGGAGATACGCTGTTACTTGGAAAACCTGTGGGTCAGGATTCAGATAACAATAACTCGAATTTCGTGTCCATCCTTGGTTACGAAGGTGCCAGTAAAGAAATGTGGGAGCACTACTGCCTTGCCATGGAAGCATTAAAAGAGGTACCCCGCAATATCGCTTTTCTGAAGCACTTAATGAATTATATTGTGAACCGGGATCGTTAAAAAGAATTGTGCCCCATAGCTCCATAGGAGTGGTGGGGTGTTTGTACGTTGAGACAGTAGAGTTGCTCATACTTCCTTGCCCCTCTTTGGTGATCATCTAATGTAACGCAGATACGTCTGGATAAACAAGCAAAGATGTGAATATCTGGTGACTTCAGTACCGTATTTTGTCCGTTACGGCGCGTTCTACATTATAATGTTTAAAAACGGACAAGGAGATGAACTCCAGATGAAAAAAGGAATCTTGGTCGCTTCAGGGTTGGTTGTTGCGGCATTGGGCACGTACCTGATTGCAGGAAATATGCAGAAAGAAGGAGCGGACAAGCTCGGGACAACAGATATCAAGCAATTGGTGCATGATTTCAGCGCAGGCAAGGGAACAGGTCAATCCGCTTCCATTAATTCCAGTCAGTTAATTGTTAATGGAGACAATGCCCAACCCATAACTTATAATTTGCCTGACAACGAGTTTTTTGTTTCGATTGCGCCATATGTAGAAGAGACCCACCCTTGTGCAACTCATAGTCTAACCGGCTGCCAAGGCGAAATAAAAAACGGAGAATTCAATGTGACCGTTCACGACTCCGAAGGGAATGTCATCATGGAGAATGCTGCCATGAAATCACAACCCAATGGTTTTATTGATCTATGGCTGCCGAGGGATAAAACCTACCGCATTAGCGTCAATCATGAAGGTAAAACGGCTGAAACTGAATTCTCTACATATGAGAAAAACGATACGTGTATCACAACGATGCAGCTAGGCTAATGATAGAGAATAATGGGGTTGAGCTTACTGATCGCTCGTACACTTTAAGTCCACATAACCCTGCGTTCATACATAGCTTTTAGTAAAGAGCCTACGTCTGACGGAGGCTCTTTGTGCTGCCCTAATCTTTTGCTGGAGTTGCGGAACAGGTTAGGTGGGAATCTATGAGGAATCAGATAGCGAAACTTTAAATTGTATATACTAAAAACCTATTGAAATAGCTGCAAACTTCCGACATATTATCTAAGAGCTTTTCGCTCAATATTCCTCGGGGAGATGGCAGCATGTCACAAAATATGAAGAAGCGCGTATCCAGATCATCCAGCATCGCGAACACATTGGCCATGGTCTTGTTAGTTATTATCGTTGTCGTCTTTGCAATCTTGGGGACGTTCATGTTTGCAAGCACGCGAAGCATACTTGTCAAGCAGCAAGAGGCCATGCTCCAGACCAAGACGCAGGCCACCGTTAGTCAATTCGATGCGTTGTTTAAGGAAAAGGGTTCGCTAGTCAAGCAAATGTCAACCAACACTTTGTTTAGACAATATATAGAAACCACCGAATCAGCAGAGATGGCGAAAACTTCTCCACATGCTGCGGCAACTCAAGCGACTCTGGCAGCGATTGTCAAGGAAGAGCCATCTTTTGCCGACGCCTGGATTGCAGGAATACATGGTAAAGGCTTCTTTCTTCAGAACGATGGTGCTGCTTCCAAGCCGGATTTCGATATCCATTCGCGTCCGTACTTCAAGCCAGCTGTTGAAGCAGACGGTTTGTACTACTCAGAACCCTATAAGGACGTCAATACAGGGAATGTGGTCATGGGCATCTTCTATCCGATCAAAGATAGCAGCAACCAATTAATCGGCTTTGCAGCTGTGGATATTGCATTCAAAGACATCCCCGCCGTTATGCAAAGCTATTCGCTTGGAAGCACAGGTTATTCGATTCTTGCATCCAAAACAGGTGATATTTTGTATCACCCTGATCAAAATAAAGTGCTGAAAGAAAAGATTAACGAAAGCACAGGTGATCTTGGCGAGATCGGTAAGAAAATGATTGCTGGCGAGTCTGGAGTACAGCTCATTAATGATAATGGCGAACGTCGCTACATTGGGTATGCAACCAGCAAAGATACAGGATGGTCCGTAGGCTTAACCATTTCTGAACAAGAGGCGCTCTCAGAATTAAGAACCTTTACCTGGATTACGATTGGCGGTTTTGCCGCAGCCACTATTCTGTTGGTTGTAATCTGTTATATAACGCTCCGTTACCTGTTGAGATCCATTCCGAAATTGCTTGCCAAAATCAAGCTGATTGAAAATGGAGATTTGACCGTTCCGTTTGATACGAATTCCCATAACGAAATCGGGCAAATTTCTCAAGGGGTTCACAATATGGTTCAAAAAATTCAAGGCATGCTCCAAATGGTAGGCGGCTCAGCTCAAGTCTTGAATCAGTCTTCAAATGATTTGCAATCCATTTCTTCCAGAACCGCAATCACGATGAACGATACTGCGACAGCAATTAATGAAATAGCCAATGCAACGAACTACCAATCCATCGAAACGGATAACATTTTACAAAAAACCGGAGCCTTATCCGGCCAAATTGACGAAATTGCCAATGATACGAAAGCCATCGAAACGATGGTGCAAATCTCTGCTGAGCAAAGCGGACAGGGGCTTGCGGTAGTAGATCAGTTATCCAGATGGGCGGAAGAAAATCACAATTCCACACAAGCGATGTCGGCCATCATTCAGGATATCGATCTGAGCCGTCATGAGATTTCGGGGATCGTGGATACGGTCAACCAAATTGCAACACAGACCAACCTACTGGCGCTCAATGCTTCTATTGAAGCTGCGCGTGCAGGAGAACAGGGCAAAGGGTTTGCTGTGGTTGCCGGGGAGGTTCGCAAGCTGGCTGAGCAGACGGCACTAGCGACACAGGAAATCTACAAGAAGGTCCGTGTGATTGAAGAAAAAACCAGTGTATCGGTTGAGCATACCGTTCATGGTCTGAAAATTGCAGAAGAAAATGCCAGATCGGTAGAGGACACGAAGCAGGTGTTCTTTAGCATTAACAAGGATTTGGAAGATTTGAAATTACGAATGATCCAGATCAGCACCAACACCTCCAAAGTCCACAAGCACAAAGATGAGATTTTGCAGGCGCTGGAGATCATCTCTTCCACCACGGAAGAGAATTCCGCTTCAACCGAAGAGGTCAGCGCTAGCACGCAGGAACAATTGGAGAGCTTCGAACAGGTTGCTGAACTATCCAAACAATTAAACCAATTGTCCACTAAGCTGCAAGACGAATTAAAACAGTTCAAGGTCGAGTAACATGGTAGGTGGCGGCGATGCTATGGGATGATGTGACGGAGGAACTGGACAAGTAAAGGCAAGACACTTTATGATGATGAAAATTGGACTTAATGGATCAATAATTCACTCTGAAAGAATCAGGGACTTAAGATGAATATCCATCTTAAGTCCCTTTTTTTGTGTAAAATTAGATTTCCAATTTTTTGAACGGCTGATATACTAAGGAGGCAAGTGAGAAGAAGATAAACCTACTTTATCGGGATGAAAAAACGATCGGCGTACGGTTGGAGCGACACGGAGTCAAGGAAAGAGAAGGGATTCGATCCATACCGGGCAGAAAATGGGTTCCAGACGAAAAAATCTGGGCGATTCCGTACAGTATCTCGGCTGTAGAAAGCCTGTTGGAAGCGTATCGGAGTTGTAAGTTCGAGTGCGACGAGCGATTGAATAAAGAGCTGCCGTACATCCTGGAGTGGCTGGATCGTCGGGACGCGCAGGCTAAAGTGGTTCCCTCATCTTCGGAACGAGGTGAATGGAATTCGGATCAGCGGCAAGAAATGCGCGATGCATTGGTGGCAAGGGGCTACAGCAGCAAGACGATTAAAGCATACATATCGCAAACGGAACGTTTTTTTGCCGGATTGCAAGGGACCGAAGAAAGCATAAATGATGCGGCGGTGCAAAAATATGCGTTGGTGCTGCTCGAAAAAGGCCTTTCGCACGCTTATGTTAACCAAGCGATCAGCGCGCTGAAATTTTACTTTCGCCATGTGCTAAAGCAACCCAAATCCGCCGCCTATGTTCGTCCGAAAAAGGAGAGTAAACTGCCAGATGTGCTGTCCCTGAATGAGGTTATGCGTCTGTTGAAAGCAGTGAAAAATCTAAAGCATAAGGCTATTCTGTACCTGACGTATACATCCGGGCTGCGGGTAAGCGAAGTGGTGAGGTTGCGTCTTGAAGACTGCGACCGTGAACGGAAAGTACTGAAAGTTCGTCAGGGAAAGGGCAGGAAGGATCGGCAAACGCTGCTATCCGAAGCGGCTTTTGCGGTGGTCGAGCAGTATATAGGGGTGGGGCAGCCAGCAGACTGGCTGTTTCCTGGGCAGAGGGAAGGCCGCCACCTGACGGAACGTTCAGCGCAGAAAGTGTTTGAAAAAGCGCTGGCTGAAGCGGGCATTCGCAAACAGGTGAGTATCCATTCGCTAAGGCATTCCTTTGCGACCCACTTGCTGGAGAATGGGATTGATCTTCGCTATATTCAGGAACTGCTAGGGCATCAGAGTGTGCGAACGACGGAGCGGTATACACATGTGAGCAGACGGGACATTGGGCGGATTCAAAGTCCGTTGGATCGGATGAGCGGGCTGGAGGATTGAAACGCAGAAAGTGCCGGAATAAGGAACAAAGTGCAGGATTCACGAAGTTCGTGAATATGACGAAGAGAGCATTCTTTCGGAAGTTCGTAAATAATACGTTAGGCAAAAGTCGAGAAAGGCTGGTCAAATTAAACAAGTAAAAGTGAAAGGATTTATACAAAATGAAAAATCATATTTTTTATTCTTGGCAGTCGGATTTACCTAATAATACCAATCGGGGTTTTTTGGGAACTTGTATCGAGAGTGCAATCAAAGAATTAAATCTATCTGAACAATTCGACATTGAGTTTAGAATAGATAAAGATACTATGGATGAGCCAGGAACCCCGCATATTGTGGATTCAATTTTCACTAAAATTGAGAAATCAAAATTATTTATTGCTGATGTTAGTATTATCAATTCTGACTACAACAAACGAAAAACACCAAATCCAAATGTTTTAATCGAATTGGGATATGCAGCAAAAGTATTAGGATGGGATCAGATCATTTGCATTTTTAACACAGATTTTGGAGACTATTCCGACCTCCCTTTTGATATAAAATTTAGGAGGCCACTTTGCTATTGTACGGAAGGAAAAAGTAAAGCAGAGGAAAGAAAAAAACTGATTGAGGTAATTAAAAGTAACATATCATTACATGATCCTAGCGAATTTATTCCAATAAACGAAGTAGGATCATATCTAATATTTGAGTCTTCAAAATTTCATTCTCAAATAGAAGAAAAAATTAATAGTCTTTTGCAAGATCTAAAACTTCAAAGTAAGTATGGTTTTACAAGCGATGATTATACAGTAGATATCACGGATGACTTTTTATATAAATTTGAGGAAGAAGAATCGATTGAGGAAGATATTAAATATTTTATCTCTGTCGTATTTACGGATGATACATATACTCATAATAATATAGGTGGACGAGAGTGTTCGTTGATTTTCACACTTAGAGAGAACTTCAAACAAATCAACTTCGGTGAAAACAAAGTTTATAGTGCATTCGAAATAATTACACGTGGCCATTCTCCATCAGGTAAAGGTAGAGATTATCGTGGACTGTCGGATGAGTTTGTAAAGAGACTTGAGTAAATCGAAGAACTCTCGACCATCGCCTAACATAATATTCACGCTGCGGACATTCGTCCTTGATCCGGCATTCGCCAGACACCCAGCATACGCTGGGTCGTGAATACAGGAACGTTATAGGAAATATTCAGAAAATTCCAAGTTATTGAGGAGAGTATATGAATAACTCGTTTAAAATTCATACCGAAAATTTAAACAGAAATTTAGAATCAGTTGAGAGATATATGGGAAGATTCAAAGACAGTATTAAAGGAGACTTAGATAAAGCTTTTGATACCACTTTTGAAAACATTAATAATGTTTTACCATTTAAGGATTTGATTTCAGAAGCGTTAAACAAGATGAAGCCTGAAGAGCAGAGTAATGACGGTTATTCAGATCAGAAAGAAATTGAGATAACTATAGAAATGAACTCCACCCCTTTATTTGTTACGGATCTACAAAATGAGTTGAGTAAAGCTACTGAATTAATTAAGTTATCCAGCGAAAATGCTTATGCTGAGACAAGAGTACATATTTACTCGTTGTTCACTTATATCATTGTAATTTTTGAAGATTACCTAAAAAAGGTTTTGAACAAAGAGGAAACCTTCAATAATTTATTGGCAAGTGTTAATGATATTTTCAAGTCTAACAATATAAACGCGAACAATTGGTATAGAAAAATTAAGCGATTCCAAAAAATCAGGAATTTAATAGTTCATAAAAATGGAGAAAGGAATACTGGTCAATATTTATTATTGACTGTTAATGACGATTTGAAGCCACTAATAAGCACCATTAATGAATTTGTAGAAAAATATCGTTATCTGTTAAAGAGAGTAAATAACAACTAGTAGTTTCAGGGAGATGATCACTTCCTATAACATAATATTCAAGCAGCGGCTCCGCTGGAGCCTTGGTCTGCGGTATGGATTTCGGGGAGGCATTTCAGCAGACAACCTCTAGCGAGGTTCATGAATACAAGAACGTTATAGGAAATCAGCGTACAGAAAAAGTTAAATACCTAATGAGGTGAATACATGCAGAACATAGATGGGTTCTTGAATTTGAAAATCAATCAACTTTCAGCTTATAAAAATGAAAAAATTGTGCTATTTTACGAGTTTTATAAAAACATATCTAACGAGAAGTTAAAAGAAATATTTTCGATACTTCATAGTAGCTTGAATGATTTGTTTTCATTCATGAATAGTAAAAACAGACCGGGATCAGGAGGGCATTATAATGCTGATGAAAGTAGATCGTTGATCAAAATAATTGATAATGTAAGAGTTCTTCAAGCTTCCCTTAAAGATAATTATAGTTTCGAAATAGATCAAGAATATAAAGATATTATGGATTTTTGTAAGACGTTTTTATCAGATAGTGGAGGTAGTGCAATTCCAGATGAATTGAAGCGAGTGAAGATAATCGAAGATAGACCCGTATTTATATTACTTGATACAACAGTAATAAAAACATTAAAAGCAACAGTTACAATAGATTTAAAGCAGATAGGAGAAGGATCGTATGCAAAAGTCTTTAAATATAAAGATCCGTTTTATGATTGTGATTTTGTAATTAAAAGAGCTAAGCAGGATTTAAGGGAAGACGAATTAATAAGATTTCAAAATGAGTATAACGATTTAAAGGCCTTAGATTCTCCATTTATTATTAAGGCCTATTACTATGACAAAGAAAAAAACGAGTACACAATGGAGTATGCAAATAAAACGCTTGAAAAGTATATGAATGAGAACAATAACAAATTAACTCTACATAAGAGAAGGATTTTGATAAATCAATTGTTGAATGCTTTTGAGTACATACATTCAAAAGGATACTTGCATAGGGATATTAGCTACCAAAATATTCTTGTAAAAATTTACGAGGATAGTTCCTCGATGATAAAGATATCAGATTTCGGCTTAGTAAAACGACCTGATAGTAAGCTTACCCGGCAGGGAACAGAGATAAAGGGAGCCATTAACGATTATTCTGATCTTGCTGTAGTCGGATTTGAGAACTATGAAGTACGTCATGAAACGTTTGCTCTAATCAAAATCATTTACTTTATTTTAACGGGTAAACAAACAAATTTTCATAAAGAAAAGAATGATGTTGTTAAGGAGTTTATTTTAAAAGGAATATCCTCTGATAAAAATCAGAGATACTCATCTATAGGACAAATTAGAGGAAAATTAATAGAAGATGTATACCCTGCCATACGATCAATGAAGTGATTTCGAAGAAGCTGCTGACATCCTATAACATAATATTCACGCTGCGGACATTCGTCCTTGGCCCGGCATTCGCCGGGCACCCAGCATGCGCTGGGTCGTGAATACAGGAACGTTAGGTGAAATTAATTGTTTTTAATCAAAGGAGTATGATTTAAAGATGAGTTTTACTTCAGAAAATATTCTTCCTGAAGGTACAGCCTATAATAAATTAATAAATTTAATAGCCTTGTTAGGCTACACAAAGCAAAGAAACGAATTCAAAAATCAAGGTATGCTAGCAAGTTATTTTTGGTATGAATATAAGAATTATAGATCGTATGTTGGAGTAGAACTCGACATTTATAAGAAAGACGGTAATATTTTAGTTTATACAAGAACTAGATCAGGGAGAAGTTATTGGGATTTAGAACATCAAAATAAAACTATTAAATATATAAAAGATTATTTTAAAGGAAGTTTTTCAACGGATGAGGGCAAAAACCGTTATTTTATAATAGATAAAAAAGTCCCTACTGAGTTAGAAGCAGGACTTTTTATCGCTAGGTGGGTTTACAAGAATGCACTTATTAAACCCAAAATATATTTAGATTCAAGGAATTTGAAAGGTGATATTTCAAGGGTAGAGCATACAGGCATTTCATTTATAGATGATCTAAATCCAAGATTCTTTTCTAATAACTTGTTAATACCTTACTTGGTAGCAACTTGGGAAGAATATTTGAAGAAATCATTTATTGTGATATTGAAATATACAGATAATAGGGACAAGCTGTTTAAAGAAGCGCGGTTTTCAGTAAATAATCTAAGAGATATCTCTGCTGGGAATACCTCAATTGAAGAAGCTTTAGTTGAAAAATTTTCATTTCAAAGACCACGAATAGTTGCAGAAAATTTTAAAAAGGTTGATGAAAAATTAGATATATTTACTGTATTAAACAAGCCGATTTTAAACAGAAAAGTTTCTCTTTTTGACTCTATTGAAGAAATTGTTGAGTTAAGAAATACATTTGTTCATGAAGGAGGTATGGATTTAAGTATCAATGACAAAAAACTTAAAGTCATCATCAAAGATTTTGAAGTTGCAGTAGATAGGATTTACGATAGATTTGGAGCTTATTATAATTTTGAACCTAGTAGAGATTTTTGATTCGAAGAACATATATTAACATCACCTAACATAATATTCACGCTGCGGACATTCGTCCTTGGCCCGGCATTCGTCCTTGGCCCGGCATTCGCCGGACACCCGACATACGTCGGGTCATGAATACAGGAACGTTAGGTGTAATTATTGTGAAAATGAAATGAGGGGCACTATGAAGTGGGTCATATCTTTAGCTGGAGATGAAAAGGAACTTTATGAACTTTCAAAGTCACTCAATACCGAAAAGCTAACAATTTTCAAAGAAGAAGGTGAATATCGATTAAAGTCATCAGATATCTTCTCTACTGATGACTATAAAAATGTTTCAGAAAAAGTAGAAAATCTAGTGAAGCTAATAGATGGTGTGACAAAGTTAGTGTTGGGAACACATAAGAGAATTACTGTATCGGATATTTATCTTCTAAATGAATATGGCGGACGTACCTTCTTTATGAGTGCGGAGCTTTCTGGTTCTGCGAGTATGAAGGCAATTCCGCAAATAATAAAAGCTGATGGAACAATTGAAATTTCTGTTTCTAATCCTGCTGATTCTGTACCTGATTTGTTAGAGCTGTGTGAAAAAAACGAGGTAATTGATAAAGTAATAAAATTGATATCGTACGATGATGAAAGTTGGGTAGGATTATATAAAATTTTTGAAGTAATAGCTAAAGAGGCTGATGTAAAATCTTTTTCTTTAATTTCTTCAGAGAGCCTTAAGAGATTTACTAGGACTGCTAACAGCTATAAAGCAATTGGAATGGATGCAAGACATGCATTAGATTATGAACCTCCTAAAGAACCGATGTATATAACAGAAGCACACTCTTTAATTTATTTATTAGTAAACGAATGGATTAGACAGAAAAATTGATGCAATTATCCGAGGGAGGCAATAACTCCACCTAACATATTATTCACGCTACGGACACTCGTCCTTGGTCCGGCATTCGCCGGACACCCGACATGCGTCGGGTCGTGAATACAGGAACGTTATCAGAAATTAATGCAAATCTGAAATGCTCAAATATAAATATCTACTAAGAGAAGGTGCCTTCATGGACAAGAATTCATTAAGCCTATATTGGGATACCAAAGGCAATGACTTCTTAAAAGCAATCGTGCTCCCTTATTATGGAGCATTTATCTCAGAAGAAAAGTGCCAGCTCTTTGGTGATATCTCAGGAAAAAAACTGCTGGAGATCGGCTGCGGAAATGGTCAATCCTTGCAATATCAAGGGGAACGAAACGCATCTGAACTATGGGCTGTGGATATTTCAGAAAGACAAATTGAAAAGGCAGCGCAACATTTGAAGTCATGTGGAATAGCAGCAAAATTGATATGTTCTCCCATGGAAGAAGAATGCGGCATCCCGACGGATTATTTTGACTATGTTTATTCAATTTATGGCATAGGTTGGACCACCGATCTTGAGGGTACCTTTCGACGAATATCTTCTTACCTTAAAAAAGACGGGCTATTTATTTTCAGTTGGTCTCACCCTATACACAGATGGGTTACTACAGAGAATGATAGGTTTGTAATTAATAAGAGTTACTTTAATGAAGGTTGGTATCCGGTAGCAGTTGATGAAGGTGAGCTATTGTTAGTGGACCGTATGCTGTCAACTTATGTAAACGCGCTTGCAAAAGCTGGGTTTGTAATTGAGCTAATGATTGAGGAATCTGATTATGAGTTTATGCAATTGCGGGATGATAACAGCGATATGGCAAAGAGAGCAAAAATGCTTCCAGTAACTTTTGTGATAAAGGCAAGAAAACTATAAGATATAAAAACAAAAGCGAAACTGATTCCAAGATTTTTAGAGGTTCGAGGAAGGTATTGACATCCGATAACAAAACATTCACGCTGCGGGTCGCTGTCGCGCCCCTTGGTCCGCCCGAGGATTTTCAGGGAAGATTAACAGGCGGACAACCCTGCACTGCCTAACCGCATCGCGGCCGCTCCCGTTGGTCGCTTAAGGCAGTGAGGGTTCGTGAATGCCTGAACGTTATCGGAAATCGCTGGAACACATACAAAAGCAGGAGGAATCAATGGAGGATTTGGAGATTCAGGAGACTATAAACAAATATTGCGAATTGGCTATTAGTTATGCACAAAGCTTCAATTGCAACCTAACCTTTGAAGAACCTTCAATCCACACTGTTGAGGAAATTCTCAATCATAATTGGAACAAGCTTAAGAACGCTGATGAGGAAGAGAAGCCGACTGACAATCAAATTTGGTCAATGGCAGTAGTATGGGGAACTTATGTTGGAGAAGTAATGAAGAAGTCGATTGGAGAACCGTGTAAATGGATTTTTGAAGATGGAGAATTATTACTTGAAATAAATAAAATAAAAGCAAATCCAATTATAAAAGCATATAAAAGAATTATTAACGGACCTGAAGATAGTATTGTTTCTTTTTATGATATTGGATGTATGAAACTCAAGGAATATATAGGAACAGGGTCTTGGTAGTAGTTCAATGAGGTCAGCAACATCCGATAACATAATATTCAAGTCGTGGCTCCGTTGGAGCCTTGGTCTGCGGGAAGGATTTCGAAGAGGAATTTCAGCAGACAACCCCTTTGGGGTTCATGAATACAGGAACGTTATGTGAAATTATATCAAGTACCAATATAAACCTGAGAATATCATATAATTAAAATTAATAGGTTCAAGGGAATCGAAAGTGAGGTGGAAATGATCAATCCATACCGTGAATTTGTCGCCAGTATTTCTGCCACAGAATTTGAAAAGTATTGTTTATAAGTATTGAACGCTTACGCTGAAACCGAAGCACTTAAGAACTTCTCCATACTTCATAACCAAAAAGTTCAGACTAGTGATGGAGAGTACCAAATTGATATTATTGCAGAATTTATAGCCCTGTCTATAAGCTTCAAAGTTATTGTTGAAATGTAAGCGTTATACACGTCCATTGGAACGTGAGAAAATTGTGGTTCTAGCTGATAAGGTACGAAGTTTAGGTGCCCACAAAGGGATATTAATTTCTACATCTGGTTTTCAAAGTGGGGCAATAGAATATGCAAGGCAGCATGGAATTGCTTTGTTACAAATATTCGATAAGTATGTTATGCATATTCAAGCCTCGATCAATCTCCAAACCAACCATATGCTCATGGAATTTATTAGACAATCTCCTGAATTTTACGCTTACCAATGGAACACTAGACTAAATGATTGTTCTGATAAAAAAATATATCCCTCAGAAACTATGTTATTAGAAATTAAAAATAAAGTATTGAAAGAATACAACGAAGATAGCAAATAAGAAGAATACGTTGTAGAACAAAAAATGCTATTTTTGAAATTAGGAAGAATGGGTTTTCTCCTAAAAGAGATAGAACTTCACAACTCCACATAACATAATATTCACGCATCGAGCATACGCTCTTGGTCCAGCAGAGGGATTTCGGGAGAGTACAGGCAACTGGACACACTTGGCATACGCAAAGTGTCGTGAATACCGGAACGTTATGTGAAATAATGATGAAAGGAACATAAATGTGAATATTGGTAGAGAAGAAGGTATTGAAAAATCAAAAATAAACATGCTTGAAAAGCTTTATTATTTGCAACTTGTTGCTTCATTAACACCTAAGAGTTCTGGTGGAATTATGAACAAGTCAGTAAGAGAAAAAATTTTTGAGATTGCAAATTTTATAAAAGAATCTTCTGCTTTAGAATTTCATGCTAGAGAAGTACAACTTTATGCATACCTTGTCCAGATTTACAATACGTATAAAACTGTAATTAAACCAAAAATAAACCACAGAAAGATTGGTAGAGATTTTAATGAATTATTTGCTGAAGAAAATCGAAATCCGTATTCATATGGTATTGAATATGGATGGATCAAAGAGAGAATAGAAATTGTCAACGATCCATGGCCGTCGGACTTGCCATATCAATCGAAAATTGGTATAGGAGCGCATTTTCCTTCTGTTGGGATAGAGGAAGAATTTATGCTTAGAGATGCTTTTTATTTGTTGGTAAAAGCATATGAGGTACATGAAGATATGCATGCAATTGCAAAAAAGTATAAAGACAATGGAAAGGATGTTGAAACAAAAGAGGATTACCTGATTCTTTCTAGCTACAATCATACAGTTGCGACTTATTCACGATTAGGAACACAAAGCTTTTACTTTTTTACTGAAGCCTTTATAAATAGTATAGGTTTCGATTATTACTTAAGAAATAAAGACAAACTAGAAAGTAATGAAATTGAAGTTTTACAAGGGAAGCATAAGGGTAGGTTTATCCCTCTTGAACAAAGAATTCAAAAGTTTCAATCTATTATAAGATCCGATAATCGTATAGTAGTTATTACAACCGATGAAAATCAAATTAAAGAACCTTTTAAAACATTTTTCAATGAAATAAAAGAAATTAGAGATGCTGCATCTCATTTTACTCCTCTTAAAGGAGAAATTTGGAGAAAACCAGATGAGTGGTTGAATAAGGTGTCGTCTGCAGCAAAAATTTGTATGGAAGTATCAAAACAATGTTGGTTAGCTTGTTATCCTGATCGTGATTTGCCTGAGTACTTGGTAGGATTGGATTACGATGAACATATTGAAACAGCCAGGAAGAGGTCACAAGATATTAAGATGCATCTTTAGAACTGATAAATAATCAACTCTAAATCCATCAATATTTCGAATGTAATCAAGCCTGTCGAATTAGAATATTATTGAATAAGTGCCAATATATTTTATTTAGTCGATTTGAGTTGATGGTGTACTAGCTTCGAAGTCATTACTCCACATAACAATATATTCACGCATCGGACATACGCCCTCGGTCCGGCAGGAGCCGGACACACTCGGCATTCGCCGAGCGTCGTGAATACGAGAACGTTATATGAAAGATATGCAGATCTAATCAGAAGGGAAGTCAAACATAATGATCAGAGTCGATGTAGCTTACTCCTTAATTACTGATCCAACCAGTTCCAAAGTGTTAATGGTCAGGAATATTGATGATTCTAGTGACCGATGGTCTCTTCCAGGCGGTACTGTTGAAAGAGACGAATCATTAGACCAAGCAGCAATAAGGGAAGCTAAAGAAGAAACTGGACTAGATATTAAAGTTCATGGAATAGTGTCAGTGAATGAATGTATATTTGTAAAAAAAGAAGAACATGTATTATTTATTACATTTAAAGGTGAGGTAATTGGTGGGAATGAAGAATTAGTTAGACCTAACGAAATTTCTGAAATAGCTTGGATTGATATAGAGAAGGCTGAACAATTAATGCCTTACTATAAAGATGGATTAAGAAGACTAATAGATGGAAATGAAATAACATATTTTAATGAAGGCAATAAGTAATTTAGTGAGCTGTTAGAGACGGCATATCCTTCATATAACATTATATTCACGCTTTGGGCATGACGGCCCTCGGTCCTTAAGCCTCTCGGCGTCGTGAATACGGGAACGTTAGCTAAAATTACCTGAACAGTGAGAAGGGAAATTACATGATAAATTTCACTATGATTAAAGATGAAGAATTTTTCGATGAGCCTTTTCTTCTAGAATACAGAGATGAAATTAAATTCTTTTATTCCGAACTTGTCCATCTTAATGTGCAGTTGTCCATTATAGATAAAATCAGAAGGTTTAGATTTGACTTATTCGTTAGTCCAGATCAAACAACTTTCTTTAGTACTGTCTTAAGGAGTTTTTTTGAATCGAGCATCTTGCGTGTTGCTCGCCTAGTTACAGATAATGATGGAGATTTCCGGACGATTACAAGATTCAAGAATAAAATATTTCGAAACATGAAAGAGACCTACAAAAAGGATTTTCAGGAGAGACTAAGAGAAAGTAAATTTGATAAAAGTACTGATGAACTCTTAGAAAGAATTAGAATTAGGAGAAATCAACGTATAGCTCATACTATCCATAATGCTAGTGAGGAAGAACTTCATAAATCAACAATTTATTTAAAAGACTTATTTAGTTTACGAGATCAACTGAATTCACTACTTTCTACATTGTCATTCGGCACTACGCGAATGATGCTACCATTAGAGTACGATGAATCTGTTAAACATCCGGTTGGTGTTGATAGCAGAACAGACATTGAGAGAATACTAGACCATATAGCATTTGATAGCTATATTGTATCTCTGCCGGAAACGAGCCCAATCTTGTGGGAAGCTAGAATAAGATCCTTGAAAGAGCACGACATAGAGGAGATAAATTCATATAGAAGTAAACTAGGACTAGATAATATTTAGGCAACCCGAAGATGCCAGGTAACTCCAGCTAACAATCTATTCACGCATCGGGCATACGCCCTAGGTCCGGCAGAGGAATTTCAGAAAGCAGAAGCAGCCGGACACACCTGGCATGCGCCAGGCGTCGAGAATACGAAAACGTTATCAGAAATTGATTTAGAAAGGATTTGTTATGAGAGATATGCGAGGAAGGTTCATGAAAAAAACTGATTTACAAGAATACCAAGAAGAATTGAAATTGAAACTTAACCAAGTATTCTCAAGAGAAGTTGCTCAAACTGAGTGGTCATCAATGATTAACGAAAGAGATCTATTTATTTATTCACCACGGATTGATGTGGCAGTCGGACCATTTGCTACAGAAAACACATATGCATATGAGTATGATGAATTTTTTAATAATGCTGATATTCAAGATTTTTTAAGAGAGATTTATATGAGGCAAATCGAGTAAATCTAGGAATGATTAATGATGATTTTGTCCAAGTACCTAGTTTTGAAGATATGATTTATATGAATCATAATGCAAGATGTTTTATGGCTATAGAGATCGAAAATTTTGTGAGTCATAAACACATAATGGGAGGAGCAATAAATGCATCAGCACTAGGCAGGATAGGTGTAGTTATGCCATGGTCTCAAGAGAAACTAAGATCATTTGTACGTTTTGTTAGATATCTTCATTATTTACGCTATGCAAGAAAGAATACATTTGATACTTCTAATTTGCTTATAGTGACTAAAGAGCAAATGGAAACAGCAATTCAGAATAGAATAGATAATGTAAGATAACTAGATTGTAATTTGATGAAGAATCAACTCCTGATAACAATATATTCACGCTACGGACATTCGTCCTGGGTCCGGCATTCGCCGGACACTCAGTATGCGCTGAGTCGTGAATACGGGAACGTTACGTTATATGACATGCGATAGTTAATAATAAAATAAAAAGAGGTTCAGATGAAGACTAGACATGTGAGATTTAGTTATAGTCAAGCAATTCAATTAGCGAATTGGTCAATAGAGATTTTTTACAATGAAGAAGATGTTTATGGATTTAAATTTAAAGATTTTTGGAATGAACTGAGAGAAGAAATAATATTAAGATTGTTAAAACCTCATAAAAAAACTATCTTACACTACTATTTAGAATACGTTGATGGATTTGTTGAGCATGATGTAAGAAGCACTTTAAGTAATCTTAGTGTTTCTGAATATGAAGCTTATATTTATTACGAAGTTAAGCTAATTGAAGGAGCAGGCATAGACCTACAGGAAGTTGACATAGAATTTGAATCAATTATTAATTGTGAACATTGTAAAAAATGTATTGAATGCATTCGATTTGAGGAATTTGTAGATTTTCTGGTTTCTATGCAAGAAGAAATTAATCCAACAGTAATTAATTCGAGTTTTCACTTATTAATGCTTAATAAATCATTCCTAAGAGATTTTCACGAAGAACTCGCGAATTGCTTAACTTACGAGGAAAATGACTTGAATTTCGAATATCCTGAAAGTTTTAAGAAGGGGAACAAAGTCAAAAGAATTCGATGGCCTGCCTGGTTAAAGAAAGGATTGTTTTACAGAGATAACGGAGTTTGTGTAGTTTGTAGGAATGACTTGACGGGGGTTATTAATCGAGGAGGAGATTTTGAGATTGACCATATAGTACCTATTTCTAATTACGGGAATAATGATCCCTCGAACTTACAAATTTTATGTAAAGAGTGCAATTTGAAAAAGTTAAATAAAAGTAGCTTGATCTCAGTTTATGCAGTGCCCTTATGGGATATTTAAATATTCTGATAGCATTTCGAAAAAGCATCGCACGTCATATAAAAGACGTTATACAACAGAATCAAAATGAAAAAGAGCCAGAAGGCTCTCAATCTAAAGATATATGTAATTCGTTATGCAGGTGAAGAGCGTCCTTAAAACCCTGCAGATAAATTTCACGTTCTAAAATAGCTTGAACAGAAAGCTCAGCATCATCGTAAAGAAATAAGGTATTCTGTATATTCTCCGGTACGCCTTCATGTAACTGCTTGAAGTAGAGATTCCGTTCGGATGAGAACTGATTGTAGCTGGAGTTGTTTTTGATAAGCTCGCCATATAAAGATTCAATTCGAGTATGAATCAGTGAATCAAGTAAGACTTCTAAAGAATTATGCATTTTAGACACCATCCAATGTATTTGATTTTATGAATAAAAGTTCAACTTATTAAATATAATTTTATCATATCGAATAATTAAGTCAATACATGTTGAAGATGTTTTTGATATAAAAAATATACTTTCATATAATTAAAGAAAAATTCACTTGATGTGTGAAAGGAATCTCAGATGATTAGTTATAAACCTTTTCAAAAATTATTGATCGACAGGGAGATTAAGAAGCAGGATTTATTGAAAATGACAGGTATCTCGTCTGCTACAATGGCGAAACTCAATACGAACGAATATGTGTCATTAGAAGTGATTGATAAATTATGTGCGGCTTTAGGTTGTCAGCCAGGAGATTTATTGGAACATATAGCAGAACAATGAAAGATTAGAATCAAGAATGAATGTTGGTTAATCGAAGAAGTGATTCCATCGTATAACATAATATTCAAGCTGCGGCTCTAATGGAGCCTTGGTCTGCGAGATGGATTTCGGAGAGGCATTTCAGCAGACAACTCCTTCGGGGTTCAATACAGAAACGTTAAGTGAAATCACCTAAATACTAAATTGGAGTTGATCTTATGGAATTTTCTGAGGTGATTGATTTTCTAAGTAATGATAATAGTTATTGGAGTTCTCGTGGACATGAAGAAATAGATATACCATTTGATGTTACGCCTTCAGAATACTTGTCCTTTGCTGAATTTGATTTAGAATCGGGAACTGAAAAACACAGTTTAATAAATGCTCTCTCAAATGCAAAGAGATCTCTTGACTGCCAAATTGATTGTTTGATGATTGCATTTGGTTTTTTTGGAAATTCAAAAAAATGGAATGTACCTAAGAAGATAGAGACTTTAAAAAACTTAGGAATTATTGCTCCTAGAATATTAAATAAAATAAATTCTGTAAGGAATTTAGTTGAACATGAATTTGTTGTTCCAAATAAAGAACAAGTGTCAGACTTTATAGATATTGTTGCACTATTCAATGCAAGTACAGAAAAACATATTTTTAATTTCCCGAGAGATAGTCAAATAGAACACGATTTAATAAAAGAAGTTTTTCTAGATATCAAGTTTAAACGTAACCAAAGAAATATAAAAATAGAAGTAAGAGAGAAAGGTGTAACAGATAGACAGATATTTAATATTGATTCAAGTCATGATAATTATATAATTTTTATGAAACATTATATTGAGAATTTTTCTAAATCGTGACGAATATAACTCGAAGATAAGTGACTTTACTTAAACAATATACTCACGCACCGGGCATGTACCCTCGGTCCGGCAGAGGCCAGACATCCCAGCATTCGCTAGGGTCGTGAATACAGGAACGTTAAGTGAAATTCTAATTAAATGATATAATGTAACCATAAAAAGGACAGGAGGGATTAACGTGAAGTGGCAAGAAGTACAACAAATCTTCCCGAACCAATTTGTAAAGTTTGAAATTCTTCATTTCGAAGAGACAGAAAATAAAGAAATCATAGATGACGTCGCTGTGATTGGTCCTGTAAGTGACGAAGAAGCAACAAGAGAGTTGTTGAATAGCCGAGACAAAACCTTGGTTTATCATACTTCTAAGGACCAGGTCATTGTGAAGGTTCGGAAGAATGTTGGTTTAAGGAGAAATCTATAAATGAAAATTGAATATAGGGATGGGCTGTTGTTCACCGAAATAACAGTCCATTTTAATGGAGAAAAGAAAGTCATAAATAACATAGTTATTGACACAGGAGCAAGCCATACATTGATTTCACAGGATGAAGTAGATGATATTGGGATTCAGGTCGGGATGGATGACGAAATCATAACAAGTTACGGAATTGGAGGGAAAGAACACGCATTTTCCAAACGGATCAAGGGAATACAGGTAGGAGATTTTATTTTAAGAGATGTACTCATAGATTTTACTTCATTTAAATATCACAATGTCAACGGATTATTGGGATTAGACATATTGGTAAAAGGCAAATTCAATGTAGATCTAGAGAACTTTAAACTCTCTCGTTCATAAAGCCATTAAATTTAAAAAGGTTATTCAAAAAAAGGTTGAACTTCACTTAACATAATATTCACACTATGTTTCCGCTGGAACCTTGGTCTGCGGGATGAATTTCGGAGAGCCATTTCAGCAGACAACCCCTTCGGGGTTCATGAATACAAGAACGTTATCTGAAATCTTCTAAAAAGTGAGATGACATAAATGTGGATTGTAAAACAGGATTTCAAAAAAATAAATGAATATGAATCAATGTATGGTAGGCTGCTGATACTTTGTCAGAAGTACGAAAAGACATGTAAGGAAATTGTTAAGTGGCTTAACCTTGCAGTTGCTATAGATGAAAGAAAATTTGGTTTTCTAAGCGATGAGCACATGTCTTATGTAGAGAAATTAGACAAGCTTTTTCTAGCTGGCTCTTTAAATGCATTAGACAAAAACGAAAAACTAAATATTTCTGATGAAGATATAAACTTACTTCAGGAGGAAGAGAGTCTCGCAACTGGATTATTCATAGTTCTGCAGATCTTGTGTTTGATAAAATATATTCTTCAAGAGATTCGAGCATTGATGCAGAGTTACATGATTTGATTTACGAGCACTTAAAAAATATTGCCAGAGCAGATTTTATAGTTTCAAAGTGGAGCTTTGAATTTCAAGAAAAAGAGCCCAGTAACTTCAGTGATATAGATAATTACACAAAAATGATTTCAGATTGGGTATTGAGCGATTTCAAGGAAGAGAAAGACTTCAGATAACATGATATTCACGCTGCGGGCATGCGCTGGGTCGTGAATACAGGAACGTTAGATGAAACCAATACAAGATCTTAAGTAAGGAGTAGAGATATATAATGATTGAACATAATATCGAAACGATTAATAGATTGCTTCAACAGCACCATATAAATGATGAAATTGTAAGTTTTCAAAGACTATCAGGAACAACTTCTGGAATAGTTTTAAGATTAGAATCAAAGCATGGAATTAAGTACATTTTGAAGTCTGATACTCCAATCCATATTGAATTAGTTGAACATTTGCTTCATACCTATACGCATTCAGTATTATTACCTAAAGTTATTTTATCAGCCCAAGATAAGTCATATTTTGTTTATACATTCATTGATGGTATAACTCATTTTAATCGTGGTAAAAAAAGAAATTGGATGAGAATCCTAGTAAAAGAACTGCTCAACCAATATGTTGAACATCAGGGGGGAAATACATGGGGAAGAATAGAATTCTCACGAGAAACATGGAAGGAATTTAATGAAATTAGCATTGAAGAAGCAAGAATGAATCTGAAGAATGTATTATCGCCAGAAGACTATCAATACGTAAAATTAATGTCAAAAAAACTATTTAATGATGATTCAAAGCAAGGAAATAAGTATTTATTGCATGGGGATACAGGCGTTCATAATTTTGTTTTTAATGATTCAACACTAATTGGTGTGATTGATCCGTCACCGATGGTGGGACCAATCATATATGATTTTTTATATGCATTTTGTTCTTCACCTGATGATATTAATACTGATACTTTGTTTGCCGCATCGGATTTACTTGAACAAGGTAATGTTGAGAGAACCAGATTAATTGAGGAAACACTGATACATCTTTATTGTCGAATAGGACTTAGTGTACGGCATCATCCAAATGACTTGACTGAATATATACAGGCATGGGGATATTGGAAACAATTGTGTAAGCAAATCGATGAAGGCACTGGCATCATCTAACACAATATTCACTTATCGGGCCATCCGGCCCTCAGTCCGGCAGAGGAATTTCGGTGAAGCGAGTCCAGCAGACAACCCTGCACTGGCTAAGTCTGACGACCCGCGCAAGCGCGCTTAAGCCAGTGAGGGTTCGTGAATAGAGAAAACGTTATCTGAAATTACCGATAGAACATCAGAAAGAAGGCGAATTCGTGGGAGTTTTATTAAAGAACATTGATAAAACAAATTGGACAAAATGCATTTTTCTAACGACTGATCCTGATAACAATCATTATCTTTTAGAGAAGTTTGTAGCTTCAAATGCTGTTTCAATTGCACAATCAAAGATAGAGCGAGGATGGATAACCAAAGCTATTTATGATGGGGACACCATTGTAGGATTTGCAATGTATGGATATTCAGAAGAAAAGGATTTTTTTGAAATATGCCGTTTAATGATTGATCATAAATTTCAGCGTCAAGGGTTTGGTAAAAAGGCGTTAAGTCTAATCATCGAAGAGATGAGCAAGAATAAGCAATGCTCTGAAATCTATATATCATTTGAACCCGAAAACTACTCTGCAAAAAAACTATATGAAGAATTTGGATTTGAAAACACAGGAGAAATCTTAGATGATGAAATGCTTTATTGCTTGAAGATATAGATAAATGTAAGAAAATTCGAGATGCCGGTGACTACAAATAACAATATATTCACGCATCTGGCATACGCCCTCGGTCCGGCAAAGGAATTTCGGGGAAGCAGAGGCAGCCGGACACACCTGACATACGCCAGGCGTCGTGAATATGGGAACGTTATACGAAAACTTGTTAGCTCCATTAAAAACCAATAATTTCAAGGAGGCATTTCAAGATGATAGGGCAACAACAACCACAAAAGTACCATGTGCTGGCTCGAGGAGTCATATTGAGCAATAATCATCTTTTGGTTGCTCACTGCATAGGCATGGATAACACCTTTTTACCAGGAGGACATGTTGAGCTTCATGAAAGTATTAGAACCTCTTTATATAGAGAGATAAATGAAGAACTTGGTTTAATAAGTGAAGTCGGGCCTTACATAGGAGCAGTAGAAGCGGAACACGAAGATGAAGGAACATATCATCAAGAGATAAATCATGTTTTTACTGCTAGATTAGAAAATGCAGATTATCGAAAGAATCCAGAAGCAAAAGAAAGCCATTTAGAATTTTATTGGATACCTATAAATGAGATGGATCAGCATAATCTCCTTCCTCAACCTATGAGAAAGATTGTTCAGAACTATATAAATGATGTTAAAGGGCCTTATTTTGAGAGCACATTTAAAGAAATTGAGTGAGGTTTTTCGATGAAGAAAAAGTCTACGTATAACATAATATTCATGCATCGGACATTCGTCCTCGGTCTGGCAGGAGCCGGACACCCAGCATACGCAGGGTCGTGAATACAGGAACGTTATACGACAGAATCAAGAACAATAGAAAAAGAGGGTCATATGACCCTCTAAATACTAGAATTTTGCAATTCACTTAATAGTTGTAGAGCATCTTTGAAACCTTGTATGTAGATACTTCTTTCTAGGATGGATTGGAGAGAAATTTGGGCGTCTTCGTAAAGAAAAACCGTATGTTGAAGTTGATCGGGCAAAGCATCACGAAGCGTTTTAAAATATTGATCTGTCTCCGAAGAAAGCTGAGTGTACTCCTTATGACACTCCAGAAGCTCAGTATAGAGTAATTCTAAACGTATTCTTATAAGCGGCTCTGTTAATGATTCTAATGTATTAATCATATGTTATTCCTCCTCTAATTAACTCTATAGAGTTATTATATAACCTTATAAAGTTAATTTCAAGGTGAATATTTGGCTTTATAGAGTTAAAACTTCGCTTTTCGTTGATGATTGCTGGTATGGGAGATAAGATAGAATTATGGAGGGGAAAAGATGAACGTAATCAAGTGTAATATACGAGAACTCATGGCAGAACATCGAATAGATGATATAACAGAATTGATGGCGAAATCGGGCTTAAGTCGGAATTCAATCAACAAGTTGTATAGGGAAACGAATATAGAAACAACAAAGCTGGAAACTTTATTCAAGCTATGCGATACATTTAACTGCAAATTATCAGATTTAATTGAGTATGTACCTGAAGAAAACCAGTAGTGAAGAAGCGATTCCGTCATATAACATAATATTCAAGCAGCGGCTCCTTTGGAGCCTGGGTCTGTGAGAAGGGTGTCGGAGAGGCATTTCAGCAGACACCCCCCTAACGGGTTCATAAATACAAGAACGTTATAGGAAATACTTGATAAAAGGAGAAAGCAAAATCTTTTAGAAATATCTGCGGATGAAAGGGTATTAAAGAAGATAGATGTTTCACCGAAAATGGCTTATGAATCCAAAGGAACATTTTATGAGTTTCCACATTCAGAATTTAATGAAGAGCATCCACAAATTTATCATACAAACCTCTGTTGTAGTTTCAATGGAACAAATGGATATGGAATGTACATTGACGCAAGAGGTAGAAATCAATGAAAAGAAAAATATTCTTTTGAAGAAAATGAAGATCAAATAGTTGTTGCTAGATTAGAAATAACGGAACTCCCAAATGAATGGAAAGAAAAAATGGGAGATTCTTGGTTTTATTGGCTTGATACATTAGACGATGATTATGCAGTAATTAGTAAAAGAGCTGATAGAATTGTAAATGAAGATATAGCGGTTTACATGTCGCATTAGTCCGGCTGAAATGTCGCAAAAGTACATGGTAACGCGATGTGGAGATATATTATACTCGCCTTATATTTCGATAATGAAAATCATTATCATACATAAGGAGGATTCAGCATGAATAAAGGAACAAAGAGGCAAGCTGCCGGAAGCATGGCACATGCTAACCATAAATCACGATTTTTAATGGGCTGGATGCTGGCCCTTGTTCTTGTACTGACGGCTTGCGGTGCCGGAGCAGGTACAAATGGCGGCAATGAGTCGTCTGCTACAACTCCAACGGACACGCCTTCGAATGGAGCGTCTCAGACTGCCGGAGCCTTCCCGGTTACGATCTCGCATATGAAGGGTCAGTATACGCTTAACGAGAAACCAAAGAAAATTGCTGTGCTTGATGTCAAATTTCTGGATCAATTGCTAGCCGTTGGCGAGCAGCCGGCAGGCAGTGTTATCGCTGAAGGCAATACCACATTTCCAGAATATTTAGGCGATAAGCCGGGTGACGTACAGGTTTTAGGCACACGGGACAAGCCCAATCTGGAAGCGATTGTAGCATTGGACCCGGATCTTATTTTAATGACTGATTTTCAAGAGAAAGAGTATGAGAGTGTAAGCAAAATAGCACCCACAATCGTACTTGACTTCTACGAGGATTGGCGAGATACGTTAGCTACGGTGGCTGCGATCACAGGTAAGCAGGCAGAGGCAGAAACTGTGCGTAAGGCTTATGAGGACAAAATTGCAGGACTGAAGGAGAAGCTGTCGGAGAAGTTAGGAGAGGAAACGGTAGCACTTATTCGTCCGAGAAAAGAAGGCATTCGTGTTCATGGTCTTGAGCATCGAACAGGCGGCATTCTGTATGAGGATTTGGGCTTAAAAATGCCTGCATTAGTCCAGAAGATCAAAGATGATACCTCCGTTGAAATCTCGATGGAGAAAGTTCCTGAGATTGGTGCAGATCATTATTTTGTTCTGTCTGATGAGTTGTTTGCGGCAGAGGCAGAGGCTTTGGATAGCAGTTCAGTATGGAAATCCCTTGATGCAGTCAAAAATAACCGTGCATATGATGTTAATTCTACACTTTGGATCGCTTATTATGGCCCACTTGCAATTAATATTATTGTAGATCAGGCATCGGAAGCACTGTTGGGATCGAATTAAAATGGACCATTATCTATCGACTGACTTATGGCAGCAAACGGTGGATGAACACTCGATTCGGCTTGGTGAGCCGTCTGAAGATAATGTCCGTATTATTGCTTTGAGCCAACTACATGAAGAAGCTGCATGCCGAGAGTATTTAAGCTGGCTTCAAGAGTATATTGGTGCGCCTGACATGAGGGTAGCTGCTTCAATGTTAGCTAAGCGAATCGGCTACCTGTGGATTGCTCCGTTGCTGACCGCGATGACCGTTCATCATCAGCATGTTTCTTTTCGGCTAGACAACAGCTTTCTCTATCATCCGACGCTCACAGCTAACGAGGGGGGGACGCATTTTCCTTTTCTAGCTATGAACGGGCTTCGGGCAGAAGCACTAACTGGAGACAGGGAAGTGTGGCGGGAAAAGGTGGTAAAGGAGATGTTTGCGTTACACCTTGCACCGCTGTTAAAGACGCTTGCTGCGATTGCTCCTCTTTCGATGAGTATCCTTTGGGAGAATATCATGATACGTATTGTCCCATTATATACTCCTGAAGTAGACAATGCTGACCAAGAAAGTCAGCACATCCAGGCAGATTTTTCATATCTGACGCAAGGAGCGCCTGGGCATTTGTTCGGTGTAAAAAGAAATCCGTTCACCCGGTTCACAAAAAATAAGGACAGCATTCCAGCCGTGAAAAGCAAGCGTACCACCTGTTGTTTTTATTACGAGATGTCAGGGGAATATTGCAGAAAATGTCCGAAAATTGACAATGAGAATAAATCTCAATTAAAATGACAACAGCAACAATTTTACTTTTGCTAACAGGCCTGATTGTAGTTAATTGGTTAAGCCCAGTCATGAGAGTCACTCTAGCAAAGGATGCTATTGTCAGGAGATGAGAGAAATGCCGCTACAAGAACAGACAAATCTATGGAGTGATACAACGATCAAGATGCTTGACGGGTATAGCGGTACTTTGCAGACAGGCAGTGTTCTTCGCGAAACGGAATTAACTTCGAATGTGTTGTTGCTGGCATACGGAGGGGAAGGGGAGCTTGCAATGAATGGTGAGGTTTGCCACATTGGAGCTTCTTTTGCTGGTCATGTTGTTAAGGGGACATCCTTAACGCTGACGGCCAGATCAGACGACATTTATTATATCATGATCATGTACAAGGCTTCTTCCATGGAGGGAGCCTCTCTTGTTTTGCCTTCATATCGCAAACACCCGTTGCGTACTTCATTTGTGCAAAATTCGGTAACCCAAGCAGAATGGATCGAGAATGCAGAAAAAATCGTTGCCAAATGGCGTCGTGGTGAAGGGATGGAACGTTTTCATGCCAATGCGTTGCTTCAGGGTATGATCTACGAACTGATCATGGATTACGAACGTGGTCAGGGAGGAGAAGCGTCTGGCATGGTGGATGTTGTCGCTTCATATATAGCGTCGCATTATCGCCAGAATCTGGAGCTTAAAGAGCTGGCAGCCCTTGCTGGATGCAGCTTAAGACAGCTGCAGCGACGATTTAAACAAGAGAAACAGCTCGGACTGACTGAGTATGTCATTCAGTTGCGCATGGAGAGTGCATCGCGGATGCTGCGTCACACGGATGCTCCCATCGGTGAAATTGCTGACAGAATGGGCTATCGCGACATGTATTATTTCAGTAGGGCGTTTAAGAAATATTATGGCATCCCTCCGCTGCGTTATAGGCTTGATGCCGCTTTGAAAACAGATATAGACTATGCTCATTCCTTGCAGCGGAACCGCACAGCTTCTTCATATGAATCGGCCCAAGGCTCGGTGATATGCCATATGCGAGGGGAATACTATGTTATCGGATCTCCGAAGCGTATCGCTGTACTCGATGTGCAATATGCCGATCATTTGCTTGCGCTGGGGCTCTCTCCAGCAGGTAGTGTAGGACTAGGCAATGCAGTGTTACATTTCCCTCAAACGATCAGGGCAGGACTTCAGAATACTGAATTACTCGGAACATATGAGTACCCCGACCTGCTTGCAGTGGAGCGACTGTCTCCGGATCTAATTATTTGCACCGAGGTACATGAGCCGCACTATGAACAGTTAAGCCGGATCGCTCCAGTTCTCATGTTTAAGCGCAATGAAAACTGGCAGACTATTTTGACTCTTTTCGGTGAACTGACAGGCAAACGAGAAGAGGCAAAGCGTATTATAACGGATTATCACCGACGAACCACATTGCTGTCCGAAGAACTTGCTCCCGTTCTGGCAGGCAAGAGCGTGGCACTGATCCGTCCGCTGGATTCTCTGGTTCGCGTGCATTCTGCCTCTCATCGTACAGGGGCTGTGCTGTACCATGATCTAGGTCTGCCTGTTCCGTTATTTGTGGCAGATACCTCCGACACGGCCTATCACATCTCAGTTGACAGACTACCGGCTGTACACGCCAGCCATTACTTCTTGCTTAGCCATGAACTCATGCAGGAGGGAATATCCGCAACAGAGCAACGTGTCTGGGGAATGCTTGATACCGTTGAGCGCCAGCACATACACTCGGTCGATGCCGCGACATGGATTGGCTGTTATGGACCCACAGGCATCAATGGCATTGTGGATCAGATCGCTCAGGCTTTGTTGGCTTGATGGGAGAAGAAGTTGCTACTTGTGCGCATAGAGATTTTAACAGGAACTAAAGACAGTTCATCTTTGCCTTATGTCATAGAGGGAAAGTTGAACTGTTTTTTTATGGCCAATCCATCAGATAACATCATATCCACGCATCGGAGCCTGGCGGTTCCTCGGTCCGGCAAAGAGGATTGCCAGGAAGTGGGGGCAGGCGGACACAAACGCACGGCGGCCGCTCATTTCGTTCGCATAAGTCAGAGGGACATCGTGAACACATAAGCGTTATATGCTAGAAATGATGGACAACAGATAGAATAAAAGAAAAATGCAAGAAAATAGATGAGAACACTTGTTTGCAGGAGTGAACACAGGTAAAATATAGATACAATTGACTCTTGGGTGGGTATGGTTTTCCTTCGAAAGTGAGACCATGGAAGTAAAAGATGCGATGACTCTAATGTTACTATTTTGGACATCTATTCTTGCACTTTTAACATGCATCAATAACAACAAGAGAAGGTAAAAAATCACCTAAAGGTTAAGAGCCGAAGGTGGGTTTTTATTATCTGAGACTTAGAAGGGAATAAACCCTCCAAGCCAATTGTAATGACCAGATGTTGACCGTAATTGGTCTTTCTTTAAGTGTGCTAACAGATGAAAAAAGATGAATTAAAGAAAAAATAAGATAAGTGAAGTGAAAAGCAAGTTAGTAAGCAAACTCATATGCGAAATACTATGCAACAATTTTAAAAATCTATTAAAACAAAAACAAGAAAATGAGGGATGTGCCCAATGACATTACAGGACCTATTTAATGAAAAACCAACTCAATTGTAAAAACAAAAGAATGGTTGAATACGGAGATGACCTTTTTACAGAAGAGAGATTATTAATGTGTGATAAAGTCCTTGATAACTATCTAAACCAATTAATATTATTACAAGAAACTAAACATCCTGAAAGTATTATGAAGGCTGTAGAAGAAATTGTAATTACGTTTAATGAATTGAATGAAAAGAACACTATTTTATTGAAACGATGGAACGTGAAGAACTGGCTGAATTTATAGATAAGGCAGCAAGACTAGCTGGATTAGAAATTGAGGAGGATCAAGATATTACAGAAGAATGGAGAGAATGGTGATGGTGAATTAAACAGGATTTCTAAGTAGATTCAATGAATTCATGGTACCTCTGTATAACATCACATCCAAGCATCGTCGCATTCGCTCCTCGGTTCGGCAGAAGTTGAGAAGCCATGAAGTAGAATCAGCCGAACATATTCGGCATACGCCGGACGTCTTGAATACAGAAACGTTATGTGAGATCAGCTAGGAATAAAAAGGCTATATTTAGGAGCAAGTACTATGAAGCGAATTTACAAGCATATCGAAGAATACACAGATCAGGAAATAAAAGATATTTTAACTCGTCAAGAAGTAGAAGAACTTATATATTTACCACTTTCAGTTGGAATGTATCATCACAATTGGAAGTTTGCTCAAGATATATGTCTTAAATCAGCGCAACATGATAATCCAAATGTAAGAGCGAATTCTGTATTGGGATTAGCACATATAGCAAGAACTAAAAAACAGTTAGATAAAAGACTAGTAAAACCAATCATTTTGAAAGAATTAAAAAATAATATAGAACATAAAGGAATAATATTAGATGCTATAAGTGATATAAATTTATTTATGAAGTGGAAACTAGCAAGGAAGCATAATTATTAGTTGACTCGAAGAAAAGCTGACCTCATATAACATCGCATCTACGCTGCGGGCGTTGCCCTTGGTTCGCTAGAAGTGGAAAGCAGAGAGAGAAGCGGGATCAGCTCACAACCCTGCGAGGCTAAGTCCGATGGACCCGGCGCTTTGCGCCTTAAGCCTCTCGGATTCGTAGATACAAGAACGTTATGCGAAACTGCTTAGAGATGGAGGAATACCAGATGTTTTTGAATTCTCATGTCTTTGAGTTAGCCAAAAAATTAAATACAGAAGAGAATCATAAGCAATGGACAGGCTTAAGAAGAAATTCTGTATTCTATGGCTTGGTCTGCTATATTAACAATTCAATTTCTTTATGTCTAAGTGATAATTATACAAGTTCAATATTGTTTTTAAGAAGAGCAACATCGGTTCAAAAGTTTTCGAAGAAGCTTCGCATAACATACTATCGGAGCCTAGGCCAGCGAGTTGGGGTTCATGCATACAGGAACGTTATTAGAAAGACTATGAGGAGGAAAATAATGAAGCTATTTCATGGAGAACAAGTCTTAATTAAAGAAAACAATCTCTTACAGCCACAAATACATACTCCTCTTGGAATAATTGAATTTTCAATCACAGTCTCTGATAACTTCTATTATCCAGAAAAAAGTTATAAACTCAAAAATGGTGGATCATTATATAAATATTATTATGATTCATTTGATTGTGAGCTAGTTGTCTGTAGACCCAAGCTCAATCTCGCTTTACATCTGACAGTAGAAGAATGTTGGGGAGCAGTTTTTAGAATAAAGCCTCATGCGAACACTCAAATAAGTACGTGCAGCTTTTCTGCTTCTTGGAAGGAGGGTTACAGTTGGACAGATTATGGATCTAATACTGGGGAAGATCTTGAAGCTGTCGAATACGAGAATCAGATATACCGTTTACACTTGGGGACACAAGACGGGGATATGTTAATGGCAAGAAGAAATCAAGGAGATATGATTCCTAAATCGCTATGTTTAAACTCTGACTTTGAAAAGCACGGTTTTATCCTAAGTTCTGATAAAGGCATTAAAATTCCTATGACACTAATTGATTCTAATGAGATATGCCAAGTACATTTTTTAGTTGCTTGGAATAAGAATATCAAAGAGGATGTTTCGACGTGGTTGGCTGTGGACCAGTTCTCAAATGAAATATTAAAGGGAGAAGAAATTTTGTAGATACCCTCAAAATTGTCATAGTTCATCTGATAACATAGTATCACACATCGGCATACGCCCTCGGCCCGGCAGAAGGATTTCGGAAAAGGAGATCACTGTAGGACACCTGAGCACTCGCTGGGATCGTGAATGTAGAATCGTTAGATGAAAGCCCCCGAATAAATAAAACCATCTAAAAAGGATGAAAAGAAAAAGTGATAAAATCTATTAGTATTGATGAATGGATTGGGACCACATTCAATGAAGAAATAGTTATGAATCCTACGTGGGCAGACACTTTAAGTTTTTTTAAAAAACTCGATGGAGATAAATTTACATTAGTTTTTTTTGAGGTATCAGATACAGATTCAGCATTGGTTGGAGGCGGACCGGAATATTTTATAGTGTCTATTACAATTGATGGTAATATATATACTCTTATGAACAATAAACAGGGAAACGGTGAAATTCATCTGGTTGCTGGTGGCCAGTTAGGCAATTATTGCGATAACATTTGTATAGAATTAATTCCTATGCTTGAAGTAATAAAGTATTTTTATGAAACTGGAAAACTACTCGAAACACATAAATGGAAACGAGAATAATAATTACTTAACTCGAAAAAAGTCAACGTTATTTAACATAGCATTCAACTCATCTGGCCGGGACAAGCCCGACCCTTAGCCCGGAAGATGCATTTCGGAAGGGCGGATTCAACGGAAACATTCAACCGGCTAAGTAGCAGAGCCACCCGGACTACGTGCCTTATCCATTGACGAAAGTAGATTTTAGAAGTGAATCCGTCATATAACGTTAAATTCAAGCAGTGGCTCCTAACGGAGCCTTGGTCTGTTGAAGGATCTCAAAGGGGCGTGAAGAAATTGAATTACATAAGAGAATTAAGAGAGTTAGTAGGTACCCGACCTATAATTATGGCAGGAGCATGTGTGATTCTCATAGATGATGAGGGACGATTACTATTGCAGCAAAGAACTGACAATGGTCTATGGGGATTACCAGGAGGTTCAATGGAGCCTGGTGAGAATATGAAGGAGGTTGCAAGCCGGGAACTTTTTGAAGAGGTAGGCTTAGAAGCCGAAGAGTTAGAATTACTTGATATATTTTCAGGCCCGGAACTCTACTATCGATATCCGCATGGAGATGAAGTATATAACGTAGTTGCAGCTTATATATGTAAAGAATACAGTGGAATAATTAAAGGTGATAAAGCTGAAGTACAAGATATACGATTTTTTGATTTAAACAAGATACCTAATCAAATAAGTCCTCCCGACCTACCGATAATAACAAGATTTTTAAATGAGGTAAGATCATGAAAACATTTTTTTAGTAAATCGAGGATGTCCCCGACATCACCTAACAAAGGGCTGTTTGAACTTCGGGAATTCCCTACATTATGTGAAATCAACGAAATTATTTAAGAGGTAAACATGGGTGTGGCCGGTTGCGCTTTTTCTTATTCCACGTGCAAGTTGCAGTAAAATGAACATGAAGTAGACGGAGATGAGTGTTTACTTCATGCTCGCTTAAATTTTTAAAAACTGAATTACAGATGGATCAATGGATCTTTGGAGGTTCAGAATTCATCAAATCGTTAAGCTGGGTCACAAAAACACCTTCGTTCGGGCCAGGGTTATTTCGAAACATTTTCGCTTCTTCCACCAGAACTTCGTCTGTATCCGTGCCAAGTATCTTAATTGTTGCATCAATGAATGAATCAAGTGGTATCGCACGCGGTTCATCGTTGTTGCTTTGAACCCATGGGGGCACAATTTCTATTACTTTTACCGATGTGTCTTTAAGCATGTACCTTTGGGACAGCGTATAGGTGTGAAGTGCTGCCTTCGTCGCTGAGTATATAGCAGTTGTCGCTAACGGTACAAATCCAAGTATCGAAGTCGTGTTGATGACAACGGCTTCTTCTTTGGACTTCAAATGCTCGATGAATGCAGAAATCAACCGAATGGGACCTAGAAAGTTTGTCGTGACAGTCGAAATCAAAACATCCTCATCGATCACGCCCGCCGCGTCATCGGACTGTATGATGCCGGCGTTGTTAATCAAGACATTAACATCCGGGTATTCTTTGATTAACCGCTTGGCGGCCGCCTTTATGCTGGCAGGGTCTTGTACATTCAATTCCACTGCGGACATGCCGGGATTCGCTTTGATCGTCTCCTCCAGACGCTCTTTACGTCGACCGGCGATAATAACTTTGTTTCCAAGATTGTGGAGAGCTTCTGCTAACGCACGTCCAATTCCCGAACCGCCGCCTGTAATAAAAATCGTGTTTCCTGTAAGTTTCAATTTTTAAACCCTCCTAATTCAATGTGATTTAAATCATTCCAAAGATTGTAAAACAATAGATTTCATGATTACAGCTCCACTAAAATTGAACATATGTTGAATCATCAACATAAATTTTATAAAGTGAATGTATCAGAGCGGTATATGGGGTTCAATGGTTAAAACAAGCGTGGTTGTTGATTTTTCAACAGAGGACTTCGAAGTGTTCATTTTTTCGGATAGCACAAAGGGGAGAAGGATATGGACAGGCGTATTCAAAAATCGAGGCAAGCCATTATTGATGCTTTTATGAGGCTGATGTCAGAAAAGGAATTCGAGAGAATTACGATCAATCAAATTGCTGAGGAAGCGAATGTCAATCGCGGAACGGTTTATTTGCATTTTGCTGATAAGTACGATCTGCGCGATCAATGCATGGAAGCTCAAATTAAAGAGTTACTACGCAATTGTATGTCTGAAGATAACTTCTTTCATCTCCCTTCCAAAACCGCACTACTGCGTACGTTTGAATATTTGGAGCAGCATGCTTCATTCTACTCAATAATGCTGACGAACAAGGGAAGTACGGTTTTTCGAAACCAAATAGAGACAATGTTCCGGCAAAGTCTGTGCGAGCATCTGGATTCGATCAACCTCGATCAGGATATGAACAGGGACATTACGGTGCAATTTTTAATTTCAGCGGCAGTGGGGGTATTGGAATGGTGGATTACCCGTTCAATGCCATATCCGGCATCGGTCATGGTCGAACAATTTTGGAATTTGCTGAACCGTGGTGTCGAGGGACACGAACAATAGTGGTTCAAATGATAGAAATAGAAATAACAGAAGAAGAGTCACTAAAAGCTCAAAAAAGTGAAAGAGATGCAGATGAACTAATAATCAAATTACAAAATAAAAAAAGACCATATAAGAAAATTCGCTGATAAAAAAATTGCAGATTGATTTTGAATGCATAATGAAGAAGTTCGGTAACTTCTGATAACATAATATTCAAGCATCGAATCCTTACGGAGCCTTGACCTGCTGGTATAGAGTTTTGGGGGGGCATTTTAGCAGACAACCCTGGAAAAAATAAAAAGATAATGGAGGTATGTTTGGTGCTGGCATTAGAAAAAGCTGGAAAAAATGATGCGCAAAGACTTGCTGAAATACAAAAGGCCAGTTTTGAGGATGAATCAAAGCATTTTAATAATAACGAAACCGTTGGGCCCATAGGATATGACTCCATAAATTGGCAAGAAGAGATGATGCAAAATTGCGAATATTTCAAGGTGCTCTTTAATGGAGAAATAATCGGGGGAGCTATGATATTTGTAGAATGTAATCAAGTGCATAATCTAGGAAGAATTTTTATTGATCCGAATTTTAAAAATCAAGGAATCGGAACGAAGATGATGGAGAAAATTGAAAGTAAATTTCCAGACAGCACTGAATGGTGGCTGGATACTCCTAGCTGGAATGTGAAGAATCATCACTTCTATTCAAAGTGTGGGTTTACTAAAGTTAGAGAAGAAGGTGACTTATACATTTTTAAAAAGACTTTATAAAATTATGTAATGTACAAACGTTATGAGACATCAGTGCTGAGTGTTACCAAGAAGATATTCGAAGAAAAGAGTGAAAGGGAGGATTTACAATGAAGATTGATTTTGCGATTGAATCAGATTATGAGTACATCTTGTTAAGAGACAAGCACATACATAAGACACTTATAAGACCAAAAATAAAAGAAAATGAAATCCTAATAATCAGAGAATCCAATCAAGAAATAGGTTGGATGAGATACGGATTTTTCTGGGACAACACACCATTTATGAATATGATATGGATAGATGAGGAGTATAGAGGAACAGGTATTGGTAAAAAAGTTGTCCACTATTGGGAGGAATTAATGAAACAAAAAGGTTTTGAAATGGTTATGACCTCAACACTTTCGAATGAAGAAGCTCAACATTTTTATAGGAAGCTTGGATATAGAGATGCTGGATGTTTAATGTTTGAGAATGAACCTCTGGAAATAATACTGACAAAGGTTTTAAACAAAAATTGACGTTGAGGAAATCAATGTAAAAAGCATTTTAAGAAGAGAGTGCTAATAATATGTGGTGTATTTCTTCCAATATAGAACTAAAAAAGGAATTGACTTTAGACTACAGAGATTTTTCTAATAGAGTAATCTAGAATAGACGAGACCAAATAATATTAAACAAGGATTGAAGAATATATTAAATAAGAACTAGAGGTATCACATAACATCGTTTTCCTGAAAGTGAAAGTCAGGTAGACAATCCTGCGAGGCTAAGAACCGAAGCTAGCCGGTCGCTACGCTTCTTTAAGCTTCTCGGGTTCAGGAACACAAGAAAGCTATTAGACATAATTGCTGATAAAGTAATGTTGAGGTGAATGATGAAAGTATTTCAAAAAAAAGCAATCCCAATCATTGTTAGACATTATCAATTCATTTGCATTGTTGACGAGAAACCTTATGAGGTATTGTTTAGAGCTTATTCAAGGAAGTATAAAACTTCTTTTATTGAAATTTCTTTCGACTGGAAAGAATGTTATTACATTAACTTATATAGACCTTTAATAAAATCCATATTAATTGAATATTGTATAAAGCTTGCTTGGATATATGATAAACCGAAGCAAATTCTAAGAATAAAGGACAGTAGAAAAATTGTTCAAGAACTATCATTAAGGGATTATGATTACAAATAAATGTTGGCATTTTCATGCGAAGCAATTTTGTCTACGATTAAGAGAATTGCTTATAGATATTTTATTGAGAATTATAAACAGCTCGAAGGCGAGGATGATAAAGGGCTGATTTTGTAAGTGAATCGAAGAAGTTATGTTTCGTTAGCTCCTATGGAACCTTGGTCTGCGAGCTGGATATCGAAGAGGAATTTCAGCAGACAACCCCTGACGGAGCTCATGAATACAAGTGTTATAGAAAAGGGACGCAAACCATAAAAAGAAGGTGTTTAAGTTGTTTGGTTTATTTAAGAAGAAGAAGATAATATTTGAAGATCAACTAAACAAACTTTCTGAATTGGGCATCTTCATGAGTGCAGATTTAAAAAAAGAATTACTTTTGGAGGAATTTTCATAGATGACAAACAATGATTATAAAATTCAAGTCGAAAAAGAACATGGGAAAATACTTAAAGAAATAATGTATTTTGAAAGTAGTCCAAAGTACCGTCATATAACATCATATTCAAACAGCGGCTCCTGACGGAGCCTTGGTCTGATAGGTCGATTTCAAAGGGGAATTTCAGCAGACACCCCCTTTTGGAGTTCATGAATACAGGAACGTTATGCGAAACCTCAGTAAGTTAAATACGGTATGGAAGTGAATTGATGGAGGGACCAATCATAACTTGTATGAGTATAGGCGTTTATGCTCATGCACTTACACGAGGCAATAAATACATCGTAAAAAAAGAAGATAGGGACAAGTATAGAATTATTGGAAACCATGGAAAAGCAGTTTGGATATCAAAAGCTCATTTTATTGAAGGAAATATAGAAGTGCCTTATTTAGAAAGATGGAAGTTTGATGATGATCCAAAGGAGTTTGATTTGGTGGAGGTGACCCTTACTTTTTCGGATGGAAGTGAACGATGGAGTTTGGTGACAACCCCTCAAAAATTAGTAAATCACTTTAAAAAAGAAATGGAACCACCAGGATTTAATATTAAACATCTAATTATAACGAAAACAATGGACCACGACGATATTGAAAAAACATTGAAATATTTAGAGGTAAATGATGAATTAACAGAAGCAAGCCAATCTTTGGAACGTTGATTCGGAGAGGATGGAGGAATTGCATAACATAATATTCAAGCTACGGCTTTTATGGAAAATACAGAAACGTTAGGTGAAACCTTTGAGAATCTAGAAATGAGGTAACTTCAATGATGCAATACAGAATTCGACCAATAATAGAAGATGATGTGTTTTTTTTATGGGAGATGTTATATGAATCATTATTTGTCCCAGAAGGTCAAGAGCCATTCGATAAAGCGATAATAAAAGACCCTTATATATCAAAGTATATTGAAGGTTGGGGAAGGGATGGGGATTTTGGATTTATAGCAATGAACCATGAGGGTGAACCCGTCGGATCAATAACAGTTCGATATTTTAACGAGGATAATAAGGGATTTGGATTTATTGATAATGATGTACCCAAACTAGGAATGGCTTTGTTAAAAGAATACAGGGGAAGAAAAATCGGAATGGCCTTAATGGATGAATTATTTAAAGAAGCTAGGAAGAGGAATATAAAAAATTATCCCTCAGTGTTGATCCGAGTAATGCAGCGGCAATGAAACTCTACGAGAGATTCGGATTTAAAGAAGTTGGGAAAGTTGATTCATCAATCACGATGGTTGTCGATTTGAGAAGTTAAAATACAGTATTAATAAGGATTATTTTAAGGAACTCAAAAGAGATCAAGGGTATCGCCTAACATCATATTCAAGCAGCGGTCCTTACGGAGTATGGGTCTGAGAGGATTTCGGAGAAGCATTTCAGCAGACAACCCCTTAGTGGTTCATGAATACAAGAACGTTAGCTGAAATATGACTAAAAAACAAAAAGGGGCCAAAACAATGAGTGAATTGACTTCAGGAAGCTTATCACTATTGAAATATAAAGAAGCAATTCTTGAGCATGATCCTATATACGCGGAGGATTTAAATGACAAATGGTTTGTTTTCATAACCAAAGATACAGAAGAAAGTGAAGAAATTCCAGAAAGTTTATTTCAAATTTCAGAAAAAATCCCAGTGTTATATTTTTATAATTTTGAAGATCACTGTTGGGGATACCGGGTAGTTTACAATTCACAAGAGATAGCAAGTCTTCATATATCATATGTGTTATTAGATACTTCAATTATTAAGCTTGCTGAAGAAAGATATCCAGAGGAAGATCACATTGAATTTCTATATGTCGACCCTAGAGGGGACAAAATCAGAACTGAATTAATTGAAGAAGTTCTAAGATCTAATGAATACAATGAGAAAATAGCAAAACAGTTTACAAATTGCAATCTAAAAACATTTAGATTTTTTGAATTAGATAATGAGCGAATAAAACAATTAGACGATATTTTGAATAATAATTATTATACACAACTGGAATCTAAGCATCAGTTAGTAGAAGAGTTTAAAGAATTATTAAGCATTGAGGAAATGAGTTGGATACGAGCAGATAGAATGAATGAAGAATACCAGGTCGTAGTAGTTCTATTATGTATTTTTCTGCACCCAAACAATCCAAAACTCGGGAGTCAAGGGTTGAAAAATGTATCCAGAAAATTCTCAATGGAGAGGGTTTAAATGATCGGTAAAAGTAATTCAGGCAAAGGCTAAATAAACGTATTAGAGGCGATAATTATGATAGATTTAGCGTCAGAAAGATTACTTATAAGAAATTTTCGATCTGATGATTGGAATGATCTACATGATTACTTATAAAATGATAGGACACATTTACTTTAATCAAACCGTACCGTTTGAGTTTTTAACATGGGAAATAGGATACATATTCAACCCAAGATACTATGGAAATGGATATGCTACTGAGGCAAGTAGAAGAGTATTGCAATATGGATTTGAAGAGTTAAAGGCTCATCGGATTATTGCGATGTGTAATCCAGAAAACGCTTCATCGTGAAGATTATTGGAGCGCTTGTTGATGCGAAAAGAAGGACAACCCATTTGGCATAATGCATATCAACATGCGATTTTAACAGATGAATGGCAAAGGAACAATGAATAATTCGAAAAAAGGGGTGTGATACCATGAATGAGAAGTCGCGGTTACTAGAGGAGTTCAAGGAATGGATACGTTTTGTTTCTGAGATTCGTGAAATGGATTGGAAAATAAAGATTGCTGAAGATAAATGGTCAGTTCACGATATCGTAAGTCATATATTACTGTGGGATAAATACTTTTATGAAGTAGCCATAAATCCGATATTAAACGATGCGCCTTTGACATTAACACATATGGATTTTGAACAATTTAATCAGGATGCTGTTGAATATGGAAAAACAAAAACGAAAGAAGAATTAATTAAAATGACTATTCAGTACCGTAACATGATATTGGAGAGTATAGAGAGTTTTGAAGACGACAAGTTTACTAAAGAATATGCTGACGGGAAGTTTACTGTAATATCATATTTAAGAGATTTTATCTGGCATGATCAACATCATATCAGAAAGATTGATGAGCTTAAAAGAAGAGCAATGTGAGTATATAGGCGGGTGAATAATATGGGGGATTATTGGAACAAAAGATTTACTGAAGAAGGAATGATTTGGGGTTGTGAACCAAGTCAAACTGTAACCCAAGCTATAGATTTGTTCAAAAAAAATAATGTACATGATATTTTGGTTCCTGGTGCTGGATATGGAAGAAATACGAAGGCGTTCTCTTCTTATTTTCAGGTTGATGGAATTGAGATATCTAGTTCAGCTATAAATCTAGCAAAAGAATGGGATTTAAAAACGAATTTTATTCAAGAATCGGTATTAGAGTTTACTACAAGCCAAAGGTATGATGGAATATATTGTTATGATTTATTACATTTATTTTTGTTAGAAGACCGAAAAAAACTGATACAGAATTGCGTGAAGCATTTGAAGGAATTGGGAGTAATGTATTTCACATGTTTTTCTGATCGTGATTCTAATAATGGTGTAGGTAGGAAAGTTGAGGAAGGAACATATGAATACAAGGAAGGGAAATATGCTCACTTCTTTACTGAAAAAGATTTAAAAGAACATTTTAATGATTTGAATATATTAGAAATGGGTTTCATGAGAGAAACTCTGATATATGTAGAGAAACAACAGAAAGAATATGAATTAAGATATATAGTTGTTCAAAATATTGGATAGCTATTTCGAGGAAGTAATTCAACAGACATGTCCCATCGCTTAGCTACCGCAAGTGGCAGCTGGACTGTTAATCTTAAAGCGCTGGGACATCGTGAATAAAGAAACGTTACATGTATTTGGAACTGAAGGGAATAAAAAATGAGAATGCAAGATAAACCGATAGTAAGTATTATAGGCTTGGGATTATTTAGTCTGACACTAGTGGTGCACATTTGTTTTAGATCAATAAGAACAATGGATGTAGGAATGGGGATATTATTGTCTCTAGTAAATGCCGTATTTTTAGTATTTACATTGCTATGGGGAGTATTAGGCACAGTAGAATTCTCAAGATTAATGAGTTGGAGAGAGAAAATAAAGAAAAGAGAAGTGAACGAAGAAGTAGATTTACATAAATACAAGAAAAAAATTAAAATATATCTATGTATAAACGTAATTTATTTATTACTAGTTATATGTCAACTCGGCTATGTTATTTATAGATGGGATGAGGTGAACGTATAGTGCATAGAGCAATGCGATGCTATTCGAAGGCGAAATAAGTTCCAGTTAACAACGTATTTTTGTACCGGCTATCATCTCAATCTGGTAGAAGAATTTCGGGAGATGTGGAACCAGTCAGAAACTTACGCCAAATCGTCAGGACGTAGAAAAAAATCAGCTTTGGAATTCTATATAAGGTCGCTTCACTCGGCTCAAGTTGATTTTTTATGTACTTTTTAACAAAGCAAATAAACTGCCATGAGCCAAATCGCTTAAGGCAGTTTATTTGTCTTTTGAACCTGTATATCCGTTGAAACTTTTTATTCCTCTCCGGTCGCCACCGGATTCTCCTCATAGCTGATCCAGTCGCTCCAGCTTCCCGGATATAAACGGACCTTACTAAATCCAGCTTCATTCAGGGCCAGTACATTGGGACAGGCGGATACGCCAGAACCACAATACACGATAATTTCTGCGTTTGGATCAAGATCGGCAAAGTGCTGCTGCAATTGTTCCGCATTTTTAAAGCTGCCTTTTTCGTCCAAGACCTCTTTCCAGAAGAAATTCACTGCACCGGGGATATGTCCCGCTGCTTGATCAATGGGCTCCTCCAGCCCCAGGTAGCGAGGCCGCTCTCTGGAGTCGATTAATATAGGTGAAAAACCGATATAGGAGCCAACAGGAACAGAATCTTCGGATACATGGTGCACCTCTTGCATACTTGTGAGCATTTGTGGCTGTACATTTGGTGTGAATGTACTTGGAATGCGAATCGGCTGGTCTGCCGTAACGGGGAACTTCGCTTCCTTCCAAGCGCTGTAGCCTTCTTCCAGCACATATACCTGCTCATGTCCGAGATAGCGCAGGAGCCACCAGAAGCGGGAAGCCATCATACCGCCTTGGTCATCATAAGCGACGATGCGCGAGGCAGCATTGATTCCGGCACGACTTAGACGTGCAGCAAGTGTATCCACATCAGGTAAGGGATGGCGACCCCCATGCTCAGCAAGAGGAGCGGTAAGGTCTTCTTCCAAATCGAAATGAACCGCCCCTGGAATATGGTCTTCATTAAATTGAGTCCGCCCAGCTCCGGCTTGTCCGAGCAGGGAACGGCAGTCGGCGATGATCATGTCCGGCTCATACAATCGGGCTAGCAGCCAGCGTTTGGATACGATGGATTTCATAGAGAATTCCGCCTTCCTTTTTTTAGAAGTGAATTTAATTCATTGAGTATGGTTTATGAAAATGGGGTAAATAAGTTAAGAGCTGGCCTTCAGGGGATGCTCAGTGTCGGGCAACTCACTTTGATGGACAACTTTCTTTTTAAAATCCGTTCCGTATCGGATAAAAATCCATACCCCGAACAGGATGAAAAAGCCTGCACCAAATTGTAAAGTAGACAACCTTTCCCCGAGCAGCACCCAAGCTAGCAAGGAAGAAATAACGGGCTCGCCGAGTACCGCCATCGACACCGCAGTTGCGTTAATGTATTTGAGCAGCCAGTTAAATAGGTAATGTCCGAACAGCGTAGGTACAATGGCTAACAGCAGGAACAGTCCCCATTCCCGTGGAGCGTATCCGGTAAAAGGAATGGCATCGACCACATTATACAGCGCAAGTGATGTGGCTGCGATGGCAAAAACCCAAAAATTATACACAAACGCGCTCAAATGCTCGCGCAGATGCTTGCCCATCAGCATATGGATGGACACGGCTACCATACCCAAGAAGGACAGTGCGTCCCCGAGCAGGGCTTGTCCAGAGACATGGAAGTCTCCAGCTCCGATGGCCAGCGAGCCGATAAAAGCCATACCCATCCCGATGAGCATAGCGCGATTCGTGCCCGTCCGGAAAAACAAAAATGAACCGAGCATGACAAGGATCGGCTCCAATGTCATAATAACGGTAGAGCTTGCAACGGTGGTCAGTCGCAGTGAGCCCATCCAGAGCAAGAAATGCAGCCCCAGCGCAATACCGGACCAGAGGATCAGCATCCACTGCTTGCGGGTCAGGCTAAACAGCTCAGTGCGGTACTTCCAGACCAAAGGCAGCATGATCAGATTGGTTAGGTACAAACGGTACATAGCGATGACGGACACCTCGGCTTCAGACCATCTTACGAAGATCGAGGAGAACGAAATAGCGATAATACCTATGATGTACAATAATTCAAAGGAAAACGACGGTTTGTGTGCTTGATTCACGTGGCAGCTCCATCCGTATGGGGGAAAATAAATACGTCTATGTTCCTTCCAAGCGGTATCTCGAAAATTAGGTTAATACAGCCCATTATACCGTACCTAACATTCCCGTGGTATTAGGATTTTGCAAAATCCTGAGAATATAATAAACGGGAGCAGGAGGTAGGATTTTGGATTTTAAGTGAGATGCTGCGTAGAACTTTTGCTGCACAAGCTCGTCTATCATAGTGGAGGTGGATTTTATGAAAAAACAAAACACAATTTCAATCATACTACTGACTGTAGTGGCAGTGCTGGCTCTGTCAGCCTGTGGAACGAAACCGCAAACCAATAGCACCGCACCTCAAGGGTCAGACCAACCGCAAACGCAACAGCAGCCGCAAGTTAAACCGGAGACAATCGCTGAGTCGGAGGTTAAAAAAGGCACAGGTGTATACAATGGAGCTGCTGACCCGCATACGGTAGAGATTGGAACCAATGGCGAAGCCCAATCCTTCCAATTGGGGGACGGACTGGACACGGCAATAGCTGGACTTAAGGAAGGCGATACAGTAGCGTTTGAATACACCGAAAAAGCAGTAGAGGGCGACGCGACGGCGAAGCAACTGACTTTAACGAAAATACAAAAAACAGAGGCTGCAACAGATGGCAATCAAAACGGAAGAGCTGGTCAAGCAGTAGGCGGAGAACGCACAAAGACTCAAACTTTTGATCTCACCCTTGAGGGAAAAAAGGAAAAGCAGACTGCGACATTAGCAAAAGGAGAGGGATATTCGCTGTATGTGTTTGATCCGATGTCCCTGTTTCCTGATCAAAACCGTGTTGCCTTGGCTGTAGATGATAACTATTATGCTGAAATTACGAAGCTACCCTCCGATTTTAATCTGGACGAACTTCAAAAAGAAGGCGAAAAGGATCTAGCTTCCATCGGTAAGGTGCAAAAGCTGGACAAAGCAGCCATACCTGAAGCGTTATCCAGTAGCCGTCTGTTCTTACAAGCGAGCAGTTCGAAGATGACACAGCAATATATAGTTGTAGAAAATAAAACAGGCGGTTTCATCGTGAAAGTGAACATTCCACAAGGTGAACCTGCTGAAGGATTCCAATCCTACATTTATACATCGCTGGAGAGCCTGCAAGCTAATAAATAACCCTACTTTGATGCGGGATGATCGGCGGCTTACAATCATGAATTTAAGGCAGTCATGCCGCTGAAAATGGTTATTTTAAGGGCTAGGTTAGAGCTATAAGGGTCTAATCTATAATTGCGAGACCTGCACTTTTGTGCTATAAAGGATGAGAGAATAAGATCATTCCGGCTTGCGAAGTCGTATGAAGCGATGAAGGAGTTGTTAGATTTACTATGTCCATCGAAATGAATACACAAGAAGTCATCAACGTGATTAAAAACAGCAAGAAAAAGACGCCTGTTAAAGTATATGTAAAAGGAGCTTTGGCTTCCGCATCATTTGGCGAGAATGTTCAAGCTTTTATTTCTGGAGACAGTGGTGTTGTATTTGGTGATTGGGCTGATATCAAGCCGGTACTGGATAGCGCAAACGCTAAAGAAGAAGATTATGTGGTGGAAAATGATCGCCGTAACTCCGCTGTTCCAATGTTGGATCTGAAAGGCATTAATGCACGCATTGAGCCAGGCGCATATATCCGTGATATGGTTGGCATCGGTAACAACGCAGTCATCATGATGGGTGCAGTGATTAACATCGGTGTCACCATTGGTGAAGGCACGATGATTGATATGAATGCTGTGCTGGGCGGTCGTGTTAAAGTAGGCAACATGTGCCACATCGGTGCAGGCGTTGTCTTGGCGGGTGTCATTGAGCCACCGTCCGCACAGCCTGTTATCGTAGAAGACGAAGTATTGATCGGTGCGAACTCGGTTGTACTGGAAGGCGTACGCATTGGTAAAGGTGCAGTTGTTGCAGCCGGAGCGGTTGTAACTGAAGATGTGCCTGAATACTCCGTAGTAGCGGGTACACCTGCACGTGTGATCAAACAGGTCGACGATAAGACCAAATCTAAAACTGAGATTTTGAAAGAACTGCGCGTTCTGTAAGAATGCAGAAGTTTTTTATGTACCAAAGGTGAACGATTCCTTGTCAGAAGCATGATGCACTGACAGCATAACTTAGGGACGAAGCACAACGGACAAGGCTCGGCGGCTGCGCCGGGCTTTTGTCCTTTTGTTCTTTTGCCCGATAAGAGCTGATGAGCTATAAAGAGGAGGCGTGGCAGCAATGAGTACGGTCGACTATCGTTCTTTTGTCCAAATACGAAGAGATTTACACCAAATTCCCGAACCGGGTTTTGAGGAGTACAAAACACAACAATATTTGCTGGATTATTTGGAAACGCTCCCTCAGGAGCGGTTGGAAATTCGTACATGGCGTACGGGCGTGTTAGTGTTCATTCATGGATCAGCTCCTGAACGCCGCTATGGATATCGTTGTGATATGGATGGTTTACCGATTGAAGAAGAGACAGGTTACGATTTCCGTTCGACCCATCCCGGCTATATGCATGCTTGTGGACACGATTTACATATGACGATTGGATTGGGAATTGTTACTCACTTTGCAAGCCATCCGATTAAGGATGATCTGGTTGTATTGTTTCAACCGGCTGAGGAAGGGCCGGGCGGAGCCTTGCCTATGCGGGACAGCACAGAGCTGGCAGACTGGATACCCGATGAAATTGTCGCGCTGCATGTTGCACCTGAATATCCTGTCGGTACCATTGCGACTCGCCCGGGCATCCTATTTGCCAATACGTCGGAGCTTTTCATCGACCTGAAGGGTACGGGCGGGCATGCTGCGTATCCACACAAGGCGAATGATATGGTAGTGGCTGCTTGCCAACTGGTGGGACAATTACAAACGGTTGTAGCCCGTAATGTGAATCCACTCGATGCAGCAGTCATTACTGTGGGTAAGGTTAGCGGAGGCACGAAGCAAAATATTATCGCAGAAACCGCCCGGTTGGAGGGTACGATCCGAACGTTGTCTGCCGATACGATGGCGCTGGTTAAATCGCGGATCGAAGCGCTGGTGCGCGGTGTGGAAGCTGGGTTTGAATGCCATGCCGAGATTCATTATGGCTCCAATTATTTGCAAGTGTACAATGAAGCTCAGGTGACCGAGGAATTTATGAACTGGGTCAGTAACCGGCAGGATGTGCAGCTTATTGAATGCGGAGAAGCGATGACCGGAGAAGACTTCGGGTATTTTCTGGAGCGAATTCCCGGTCTGATGTTCTGGCTTGGCGTTGATACGCCTTATGGTTTGCATCATGCGAAGCTGGAGCCTGCGGAAGAAGCGATTGGTGTAGCCATTCGTGTGCTGACAGACTATTTTACATGGAAGTCTCAAGGGTAAATGAGGCGCCCTGAATAATTATGTTTAATAAAATGGAATGAAGTCGAATTTTTGAAGGAGGGTGTTATGGGAGAGCAAACCATCATCCGATTTGAACGGGTGACCAAGCAATATGACAACGATCCCCCAGTGCTGGCGGACGTCAGCTTTGAAATTGAGCGTGGTAAATTTTATACACTGCTGGGGCCTTCCGGCTGTGGTAAAACGACGATTCTGCGTATGATTGCAGGTTTTGCGGAGCCGACAGAAGGCTCTATTTATTTAAATGGAAAACTCATTAATCGTGTTCCAGCCAATGAGCGGCAGGTCAATACGGTTTTTCAAGATTATGCGCTATTTCCGCATCTGAATGTGTTTGAAAATGTAGCCTTTGGTCTGCGAATCAAAAAGATGAATAAAAAGGACATCCAAGAGAAGGTGACACAGGCGTTGTCCTTTGTCAATCTGGAAGGCTACGGCGAGCGGGAAATTTCTGAGATGTCCGGAGGACAGCGTCAGCGTGTTGCCATCGCACGGGCTATCGTTAATGAGCCTGACGTTCTCTTGTTGGATGAACCGTTGTCTGCATTGGATTTAAAGCTGCGTACTGAAATGCAGTACATTTTGCGCGAAATGCAGCAGCGCCTTGGAATTACCTTTATTTTCGTTACGCATGATCAGGAGGAAGCACTGGCCATGTCGGACGAAATTTTTGTCATGAACAAAGGTAAGATTGAGCAGAGTGGTACGCCTAATGATATTTATGATGAGCCGATCAATCGGTTTGTTGCTGATTTCATCGGCGAATCCAATATTGTCCCAGGACGGATGATTGCGGATTACCAAGTGGAATTTAACGGCCGACAGTTTGAATGTGTCGACGGAGGCTTACGTCCGAACGAGCCCATTGAAATCGTGATCCGACCGGAGGATCTGGAGATTACGAGTGTTGTTGAAGGCAAGCTGCGTGTAAAAGTGGATACCCAATTGTTCCGTGGTGTTCACTATGAAATAAGCTGCTATGATGATTCGGGACAGGAATGGCTCGTGCATTCTACCAAAAAGGCGGAGCTGGGCAGTGAAATCGGTCTGCGATTTGACCCGGAAGCGATCCATGTGATGCGGTTCGGGGAAACAGAGGAAGAATTTGATCGGCGTCTGGAAGCCTATGAAGAGGTGGATCAACATGTCCGGTAATACAAGAGCAGCGTATCTGCTGCCTTATTATTTATGGATTGTGCTGTTTGTGGCGGCTCCGGTTGTACTTGTGTTTTACTATTCACTATTTGATGTGGATGGTCATCTCACATTCAACAACTATGCTCAGTTTCTGACACCTGTTTATTTGAGCATGACGCTTAGCTCGTTTTGGTATGCATTTCTGATCACTGTATTTTCACTGTTAGTTGCTTACCCGGCAGCCTATTTACTCACACGCACCAAGCATAAGCAGCTGTGGCTGTTGCTCATTATTTTGCCGACCTGGATTAACCTGTTACTCAAAACGTATGCTTTTATTGGGATTTTCGGAACCTATGGTCCGGTGAATGCGGTGTTAGGTATGGTTGGGTTGGGAGGTCAGCAATTATTGTTTACCAGCTCCAGCTTTGTGTTTGTGTCGGTTTATATTTTTGTGCCTTTTATGATTTTGCCCATCTATAACGCGTTGGAAGGGTTAAACCCTTCATTGCTGGACGCAGCCCGTGATTTGGGAGCCTCCAAGTGGACTGCGTTTCGCAGGGTTATTTTTCCGTTAACGCTTGCGGGTGTGCGATCTGGTTGCATGGCTGTGTTTATTCCAGCGTTGTCGCTGTTTATGATTACCCGCCTGATTGCAGGTAACCGTGTGATTACACTGGGGACGGCGATAGAGCAGCATTTTCTGGTTACTCAGGATTGGGGTATGGGCTCTACGGTTGCCGTGTTCCTGATTTTGGCGATGGGGATCATTATGCTGCTCACCTCGGGAACGAAACGGAGGGTGCGGCATGGTAAATAAAAACCGATTCGGAAATATTTATTTGGTGATTGTTTTTCTCGTTTTGTACGCGCCTATTTTGTATTTGATGTACTATTCCTTCAATAGCGGCGGGACGATGCATGAGTTTGAGGGTTTTACACTCCAGTATTACAAAGAGGTGTTTGCAGACACTCGCTTGATCATTATTGTCATTAACACCTTGGTGATTGCTTTGCTGTCATCTGCGTTGGCTACGATTATTGGCATTATGGGTGCGCTGGCTATCCATCAGATGCAGAACCGTCGAGTCAAAAATACGCTGCTGTCGCTCAATAATGTATTGATCGTGAACCCGGACGTCATTATCGGCGCTTCCTTCCTTATTTTGTTCACGATGGTCGGGATTAAGCTGGGATTCTACTCCGTTTTATTGTCCCATATTGCGTTTAGTGTGCCGATTGCGGTCATTATGATTTTGCCGCGGCTTCAAGAAATGAGTCCATCCCTGGTGGATGCTGCGCGTGATTTGGGTGCCAGCCGGCTGGATGTACTGACCAAGGTGATTTTGCCCTTTATCAAGCCAGGGATTTATGCGGGCTTTTTTATGGCGTTAACGTACTCGCTGGATGATTTTGCGGTGACCTTTTTTGTGACAGGCAGTGGCTATTCGACTTTATCGGTGGAAATATACTCACGTGCCCGTCAAGGGGTTTCCTTGTCCATCAATGCGCTGTCCACGCTCATTTTCCTATTTACTGTGTTGTTGGTAGTGGGCTACTACTTTATTATGCGCAAGGCGAATCGCAATGGTAAAAAAGAGCCTGCGGCAGAAATGGGGGTGCCTAGATGAAGTCACTTGTGCGCGTGTTTCTGTCGATTTTCATCATCTCGTTTGGGCTGATGGGAGTGGCGGCATGGCTGAATTCCAGTCAAGGCTACTCCGGTGGCAACACACTGACGGTGTACAACTGGGGAGACTACATTGACCCTGAGTTGTTGGAACGGTTTCAGAAGGAGACGGGGATTACTGTCATTTATCAGACCTTTGATTCCAATGAGGCGATGCTGACGAAAATCGAGCAGGGAGGAACTTCGTTTGATGTAGCGGTTCCCTCGGAATATGCTTTGGCTAAAATGAAGCAGGAGCACTTGTTGCTCCCGTTGGACCATAGCAAGCTGCCGAATTTGAAGCATGTAGATTCACATTATCTAAACCTTTCGTTTGATCCGAATAACCAATATTCGGTTCCGTATTTTTGGGGTACAGTCGGGATTGTGTTTAACCCGGAGCTGACGAAAGGCATTGATTTTCATAGCTGGGATGGCCTGTGGGACCCGAAGTTACGTAATAACCTGTTGCTGGTTGATGGAGCTAGGGAGATTATGGGCATGTCGCTGAACAGTCTCCACTACTCCTTGAATGATACGAATGAGGCACATTTGCAGCAGGTTTTGACGAAGTTGGAGAAATTAGCGCCCAATGTCAAAGCGGTTGTTGGTGACGAGATTAAAATGCTGCTGGCAAACGAGGAAGCTGCTGCCGGGGTTGTATGGTCCGGTGATGCGTCTGAAATCATGGATGAGAACGATAAGCTCGATTACATCGTGCCGGATGAAGGTTCCAACCTGTGGTTTGATAATATAGTTATTCCAAAAACCGCTACCCATGTGGATGCGGCCCATAAGTTCATCAATTTCATGATGCAGCCCGATGTAGCCGCTCAAAATGCCGAATTTGTAGGATACTCCACGCCAAACAAGGATGCAAAGAAATTGCTGCCTAAAGATATCTCTGGCGACGAGCGTTTTTACCCTCCGTCCGACATTACAGATAAGCTGGAAGTGTACGACAATCTGGGCAAGCGCATGCTCGCTCATTACAACGAATTGTTCCTGCAATTCAAAATGCATTTAAAGTAGGGGAGTGGCGTGAGGATTCAGGTTTGCGCTTTAGAGGTCGCTGCGGAGGCGGATGGTGCTTACCATCGCTGTTAAATTCCGATTTTTATGATTACCGCATAAAGGTGGAAATCGGAATTTAAAGGCGACCGCTTCGCTTGTCCAGTACCATTCCGCCCCCTCCGCTGCACCGTGCTTAAAGCTAGTCACCCATGAATCCCTACGCCGATAGCGCGTGGGAGTAGTGGAAGAATAGGCCTCTGAGCCACCCGTAGGGGTGCCTCAGAGGCCTATTCTGTTTCCTCACCGTGTAAAGCGGTGAGTATTCTTTTATCCTGCTGCTCCACACACACGTTAGAGAATTTTGGGACTTTAAGGTGGGCAGTGAGCGAAGCGGGTCATTTGAATCTGGAGAAGCGGCAGCGTTCGCTTTTGTGGCGGGATTCTTACCTATAAATGTTTTATCCAATTCAAGAATCCCCCAGCAACAGCGATCGGAAGATCAAATGGACTGCGTAGCGCCTCTAACCACCTTAACCCCTCACCATTCCTCTAACAAACTTCTCTATTTTATCCAATCCTTGCTCCAGCACATCCTGTCCGTAAGCATAGGACAAGCGAACGTATCCTTCGCCATAGGAAGAAAAGGCATCTCCAGGTACTACAGCCACTCCATGCTCTTCCAGCAGCTTCAAGGTAAAACCCATCGAGCTTAATCCAAAATGGGCGATGGAAGGGAAGAGATAAAAGGCTCCCTCAGGCTTCTCTAGTGGAATTCCCATATCAGTCAGTCTTCCGTGTACATAGTCGCGACGTCGGCGGTACTCCTCGCGCATCGGAAGTGCATCATCCACCCCGACGGTCAGGGCTTCGAGTGCTGCATATTGGCTAATTGAGCTAGCGCAGGTCACGTTGTACTGATGGACTTTGACCATGTGCTGTGTAATTACAGCGGGTGCAAGTGTAAAACCAATACGCCATCCCGTCATGGAATGTGATTTGGACAGACCGTTAATGACGATGGTGCGCTCCCGCATACCTGGAAGAGCTGCAATGGACACGTGGGGGGGATCGTAAATCAGTTCGCTGTATATTTCGTCCGAAATGATAAACAGATCGCGCTCCTTCAGTAAATCGGCGACCGCTTCCAGTTCTTCGCGGCTCATCACTCGCCCGGTCGGATTCGAAGGATATCCGAGAATGACTGCTTTTGTCCGTTCGGTCAGATAAGGCTCCAGCACCTCGGCTGTGAGCTTGAATCCGCTACTGCGGGTATCGGCAAACACAGGAATGCCGCCTGACAAACGGATCAATGGCTCGTACCCTGGGTAGATTGGCACGGGTAGAATGACTTCATCACCGGGTGACAAAATCGTGCGTAAGGTAATATCCAGCGCTTCACTGGCTCCGTTCGTTACGATAACCTCATCCTGTCCACGGTAATTTAGGCCGTATTTACGGGCTACAAACGCCGCTGCGGCTTCTCGTAATTCCGGCAGTCCCGGATTAGGTGTATAAGTGGTCCGGCCTTCATCAATCGCCCGATGGGCAGCTTCCATAATATGCGCAGGGGTAGGGAAATCCGGCTGTCCAATCGTTAAGGAGAGCGTTCCGGGTAATGCGGCAACTTTATTTGCGATTTTGCGGATGCCGCTGATTTGAATATTTTTGACCTGATCGTTAAGCAAATGCTCCATAGCGTGTGTGCCACCTTTTTCTGTATTAGAACAAGTTTACAATAATATGATCTGATTACGCTACGGCAAGAAGAATTCATTTTTACATAATTTAAGTACTAAATTGGCTAATTTGTGGTATCTTAAATATAGGATATGTTTGTAAGCGTAATCATGGCTAAATTGGGGAAGGGAACAGCTTCTAAATCCAAGAGTGGATGATCAAGTGGATCAGGATGAAAAAACATCTGAAGCCATTTTGTTGTACAAGCCTATTCTTGGTGTAAAGCAAGCTAAGGGACAAGGTAAGAGTTGTTAGTTTAATTGCAAATGTCAGATTGATTGACTTTGTGAGGTAGTTAAGTTATCTTTTGTGGAGAAGTCGTATGATAAAGTAGAATGAAGAGGTGAAGCATCGTGGGAGTAACAGCTAAACAAATTTTTGTGAATTTACCAGTTAAAAACCTACAGCACTCCATTGATTTTTTCACTACAATTGGATTTGAATTTAACGCTCAGTTCACTGATGAACATGCAACCTGCATGGTTGTTAGTGAGCATATTTTTGTCATGCTATTGGTTGAAGAACGTTTTAAAGCGTTCACTACAAAGGAAATTTCAGATGCCACGAAAAGCACAGAAGCGATTGTTGCTCTATCGGTGGAGAGCCGAGAAAAGGTGAACGAGATCGTTCGCAAGGCTTTGGAAGCAGGCGGCCAGCCCTCGAATGAACCTCAAGATCATGGTTTTATGTATGGATGGAGCTTTCAGGATTTGGATGGTCATTTGTGGGAGTTCTTTTATATGGCAGAGCAGTAATAGAAGTAAGGGTGATTAAGTAGTAAACAAAGTACCATGGAAAGTAAGCTATCCTAAAAAGATAGTTTACTTTCTTTATTGTATGTTATCGAACTCACCGGGAGGAATCACAATGTCTAACGAAGTGAGAGTTTACCCTGTTCAAGCTCTGAACGAAGCCCTGACAGATTCACTGAGTCGACTGTTAATCGACGTGGTTGCAGACGGTGCATCTATAGGTTTCTTACCTCCATTAGGTTATCAGGAAGCAGCAGCTTATTGGAATAATGTACTTGAGGATGGCGTAGTTCTGTGGATTGCCGAGAAGGACGAAGTACCTGTAGGGACGGTCCAGCTTCATTTGGCTCAAAAAGCTAACGCTATTCATCGTGCGGAAATTGCAAAGCTTATGGTACATCCGTCCGGGCGCAGGCTTGGGATCGCACGTCAGTTAATGAAGGCAGCGGAAGAAGAGGCACTAAGTCAGGATAGAACGTTACTGGTGCTAGATACGCGGGTGGGTGATCCCTCCAATGGACTATACGAGTCGATCGGGTTCGTGGAAGCTGGTGTTATTCCGGGTTATGCTCAATCAGCCGATGGTCAACTGCATGCCACTCGATATTATTATAAGCCATTAAATCCGTATTCCAGTCATAGCTGAGCATTTGCCGAATAACCGTGGTATATACGGGTAATCATAACTTGTCATAGGATTACATAACCTTTTTCCGCGTTTATTCGACTGGTAAAGCACGGGAATCGGAACGTATAATGAAGAGGGGATCAGAAGAGGTCTTTTTATGTCAATTTGGCTGTACTGAATTGAAGAACGTAGCAAACACAGCGGAGGAATCAGAGAATATGAGGTTGGAGCATGATTTTTTAGGTACCAAGGAAGTACCATTAGATGCCTATTACGGTGTACAAACGCTGAGGGCAAAAGAAAATTTTCCAATTACAGGCCAACGACTGCACCCTGAGTTGATTAAAGCCATGGCGATCGTGAAAAAGGGAGCAGCGACGGTAAATATGGAACTAACTCGTTTACACCGCTCCAAAGCAGAGGCCATTATTCAGGCTGCTGATGAGATTATACAAGGACAGTTGCATGATCATTTCATCGTCGATCCCATTCAGGGCGGCGCAGGCACGTCCATTAATATGAATACAAATGAAGTGATTGCGAACCGCGCGTTGGAGCTGATTGGCAAGCAACGCGGAGATTATCAGGAGATCAGTCCTAATAATCATGTTAATATGGCGCAATCGACGAACGATGCTTTTCCTACAGCCGTACACTTGGCTGTATTAAGCATGATTGATAAACTGTTGGCTACCATGAGTGAGCTTCAGGAAGCATTTTCCCGCAAGGCCAATGAGTTTGATAGTGTGATTAAGATGGGTAGAACCCACTTGCAGGATGCAGTGCCAATCCGATTAGGACAGGAGTTTCAGGCTTATGCGCGTGTGCTGGGTCGTGATATCGGACGCGTGCGTGCGACCAAACAGCACCTGCTAACGATTAATATGGGTGCAACTGCGGTAGGTACTGGCCTGAATGCAGACCGTCGTTATATTCAGCGTGTCGCAGAGGTACTGGCAGACGTCAGTGGCTTCCCTGTGGAAGCTGACGAAAATCTTGTAGATGCTACACAAAATACGGATGCTTATACTGAAGTGTCTGCCGCCTTGAAAATTTGTATGATGAATATGTCTAAGGTGGCAAATGACATCCGCTTAATGGCTTCCGGACCTCGTGCAGGTCTGGGAGAACTGAGTCTGCCTGCTCGTCAGCCAGGGTCATCCATTATGCCAGGCAAGGTAAATCCGGTGATGTGTGAGGTCATTAACCAAATTGCTTTTCAGGTCATTGGTAATGATCATACGATCTGCCTGGCTTCAGAGGCGGGCCAGCTGGAGCTGAACGTGATGGAGCCTGTGCTTGTCTACAATCTGCTGCAATCGCTGGAAATTATGAAGCAGGGCTTCCACGTTTTCCGTATACATTGTGTAGAAGGAATTGAAGCAAATGTGGAGCGGTGCCATGAATATGTGGAGAACAGTGTAGGTATTATTACAGCACTCAATCCCCACCTTGGATATGAGGTAGTATCACGTATTGCCCGCGAAGCAATTACGACGGGGAAATCGGTGCGCGAGCTGTGCCTGCTGTATAATGTACTGACCGAGGAAGAGTTGGACATTATATTGGACCCGTACCAAATGACTCAGCCTGGTATTGCCGGAGAATCTTTGCTGAATCGCGAATAATGATACGGAGTATGGAATTTAGATAGCTTTGAGGCAAGACGAAGATAGCCCCGTCGAATCTGGCGGGGCTATTGTTATGGTGATAAGAGAGATGTAATACGGGAGCCAGCGTGCATAGGGGAGTTCCCTGTTAAGGATGATACGGCTACGCTTACGGTAGAAAAGGGAGAGTTGGGTGTTGCTAGAAAAATTATTGGCATACAAGGAATTAGGAATAGGACTCATTGTACTTTTGGTGTTGTTTGCGCTCATCATCAGAGGACTGATACGTGGTCGCAGAAATCGGATTTTACGTGATCTGGACCCACGCAAAATTGGAATTCAGGATATAGATCGTATGGAGGATGGCTCGGAATTTGAGCTTTATTTGCAACGGTTATTATCCGCGCTTGGCTATAAGGACATCTATAAAACAACCAGTAGCCGGGATTTTGGAGCGGATCTGGTTTTTACAGACCGTGAAGGCATCAGAGTTGTCATACAGGCCAAACGTTATGGCGTACAACATCCGGTGGGCTTGGGAGCAGTACAGGAAATTTACACCTCTATGCGTTATTATGCGGCCGACAAGTCTATCGTTATCACCTCCGGCCGTTATACGGAATCTTGTAAAACACTTGCTGCTGTCAACGGGGTTAAATTATTAGATCGCAACGACTTGATCGACATCATAGATTTATTCAAGGCTAGGCACCGCGAGGAGGTTATGGACCTATTAGAAAGTAAAGTAGATGTGATTGCTTCCAAATGGAGTGAAAGATAATCATAAAAGGGACTGAACTACTGGCGACGAGTTTGAAGGCCAGTAATCAGTCCCTTTTATTTTTTAACATGATGCTTGTTCTTATACTGTTATCATTAGATGCCTGTCCAGACATCCTTGGCATAGCGTTTTTCCTGTTGGAGACGATCCAACCATTGCTGTGCTTCTTCTTTACTGGTATGGTGTGCTTCCGCGTAAGCAGCACAAAGGGTGTTTTCTACATCGGGAGCCATCCGGCTACCATCACCGCATACATATAGATGCGCTCCTTCATCAAGCAAGTGAATCAGAGTGTCCGCATCTTCTTTCATGACATGCTGCACGTATCTTTTGGGTTGATCGGGCAGACGTGAAAAGGCTGTATGAAGCGTAACGATTCCTTCCTGCTCCCAGGCTTGCAGCTCTTGCTTGTACAGATAGTCAAGCTTAGGATTACGGCAGCCATAGTATAGGTGAGCCTCGCCGAGCTGTTCCCCTCTTTCTTTAAGTACATGGCGGGTTTGGAGGAATCCGCGGAATGGTGCCACTCCAGTACCTGGACCGACCATGATGACAGGCACCGTCGGATCTTCCGGCAAACGGAAGCCCGACTGAGGCTTACGCACAAAAATGACAATTGGATCATCTGGTTGGAGCTGCGCCAAATAGTTGGAGGCAATTCCCAGGTATTCGCCCTGTCCGCTACGGGCTGGTCCACGCACGACGCCCACGGTTATACTCGCTGAATTCTCCGATTCAAGCGGAGAGCTTGAGATGGAGTAGTACCTAGGCTTGAGTGGAGGTAACAGCGAGATAAAGTTTTCAAATGGCAGCTCGCAGGCTGGATACTTCTCCAGAATATCCAGCATCGTGACGTGCTTCTGTCGTATCTCTTGATCAAAGGTAGAATCCTCTAGCAAAGCTTCGATTTCTTTCTTGTGCGGTGGACACACTGTAAAGGATGCTAGTTGCCGTAGCTGGGCTCTCGTTGCCGGTTCTTGCAGTTCCACACTGAGAGTGAGCAAATCTCCTACGCTGACAGGCCGATCTAAGGGGAGATGCGCCGCATCCCGGTCACTGCCTCTCAATACGATGTAGTCTTGATCCTGTAACTTAAAGCGTTGCATTACTCTATTCGCCAACGAAGCAGGATTACGCGGCAAAACACCCAGATGATCACCCTCGCGATAGGACAATCCGGTTGGTAATTGGATCTCCAGATGCCGTGTACTGCGTTCACTTTCAGCAGCGTGCAATTCACGATTCGCGGTAACAACGGCAGTAGTTGCCTCATAGTTGGCCGCCAGAGGAGCGCTAAGTACGTCGCTTACAAACTCTATGCTCAGACTGCTGGTGTCCTGTGGTTCTGTATCACTGTGCTCTATGCCGAAAGCATTCAGCAATTCCGGCCATAGGCCGCGATTCCAGACTTCCCAATCCTTCTCGAAGTCACCACTGGCGTCGCCCTCGCCCCGATCATACAGTCGCTTTGCCCCTTTGGCAGCCATTAGCTCATCAATCATCCTTGGAATACGCTGATACGTGCTGGCCCAATTCCGGTCACCGCAACCAAAGACAGCGTACCTTATGCCTGCCAGTTGGCCCTCGTCTACCTGCTTCAACCATTCTACAAAGGCATCAGCATTATCCGGCGGATGTCCGTTATAAGATGCAGTCGTAATAAGTACCACGCCTTCTTTAGGCAAATGGTCCACATGTTCATTCAGAGTTGCTATGCTACTGTTAAAACCCCAATTCCGACCTAAATCGGCTAGTTCACCCGCAAGTCCCTCAGCTGTACCCAGATTCGAGCCGTACAAAGACAGCAAAGAAGTATCATGTTTTTCGGCATGAGGAGCTGCAACTTTTTGTTCCTCCTGTTCATGAAGTTCTTGAGCGGCACCCGGCAGCATGACGGCAGTCTGTGTGCTACGCGGTCGTACTTGAATGGTGAAGCCCTCAGGCTTGAGTGTGAGCGTCTCTTTGACTTTCAACTCATAATGAGTATGATCAATCAGCTCAAAATGTTTCAGTACCATACCCAGCACAAGGGTGGCCTCCTGTAAGGCAAACTGTTGTCCAATACAGGCCCGTTGACCGTTGCCAAACGGTTTATAGGCATCTTGTGGAATGGCGGATGGGTCCTCAAAGCGTTCCGGTCTAAATTCCTCAACATCTTCACCCCAAGCCTCGGTATCACGGTGCAGTTTCGGGATGAGTACATTTACACTGTCGCCCTTTTTAAGCGGATAGGTTCCGTCGAGCAGTGTATCTTCTTTGGCGAAGAGCGAGAAGGCGGGCGCTGTCGGCCATAGCCGCAGAGCTTCATTCAGTATCATCCTTATGTACTTGAGCTCACGCACCTGAGTATAGGAAGGCAGCGAATCGGTGAGCACGCGATCCACTTCTTCATAGGCTTTGGTTAGCGTTCGTGGATTTTTAAGCAAATAGTAAATGGCAAAGGATAAAAGCCCACTGGTCGTTTCATGACCGGCGATGAGGAAGGTGATGATCTGATAACGGATATTTTCATCATCCAGCGTTTCACCTGTTTCCGGGTCCTTGCCTTCCAGCATACGTGCCAGTAAATCCTCTTCACCTTGGTTGCCCAGGGTTTTGCGTTCTTGAATAATGCTGTCCACCAGAGAGAACATCGTTTCGATGTCGTGTTTAAACTGTTTTTTCTTCGATAACATCAGCTTGTTTTGCAAATTGAGGCGTTGCAACTGACCCATTGCTTCATCCAGTGCGCGTGTCATACTGGTCACGAACGGATGGGGCTGGTCGCGGTAAAAGCTGTTAAAACGATAATTAAAGCCGCATAATCCGATGGTATCCAAAGTCAGCCGGGTCATATCTTCCGGTACCTCTACACTTTCATCTGGATTGAGCCGAGACCATTTCTGCACCAGCTGAACCGCAAGATCAAGCATCATATTGTGGTAACCCTTCATAGCCCGCTGACTGAAGCTTGGTAGCAATATTTGATGGGCCTTGCGCCAGTTCGGTTCCTCAGTCCAGCTTGTGAATAGTCCGTCTCCGGCAAAAGCTCGTACTTTTTGTAAGGGAGCCCACACCTGCTTATCGAAACGGGATTCATCACAAGCATCTGCCACTAGCTTATGATCGGAAATATAAATGTTCGTTCCTTCAGGCAGATCCATGCGAAAGATGGGACCGTACTCATTAGCAAGCTTAACCAGAGACTGGACAGGGGCATGTGTATCAATCAAGGGCAGATTTCCTAAGGGACCATATGTTTTGGGTTGTGGAATTAAATGGGTCGAAGTCATTTTAAATGTTGCTCCTTTCAGATTGAAATAGGGTGATGGTTTCAAAGTACCTATGTTTTCCAAATTACACTTTATTCTTCCGGTATAAACGAAAATAAATGAATTTGGACAGTTCGTATAATAAAAACAAAGCAAAATATACATTTTTTACATAATAAACAAAGACATCACACTTATCACACTTCTATTAACAATGAATTTACAGAAACTCTTATGAAAAAATATGCTTTTATAACCGATATAAAGATGTTGGGGATTTGCATTTTATGTTGAGGTGATATGTCATGAAGAAACGAGCTCTATTATTAACTTTTAGGTGGATTCCCATTGTCACGATCTTTGCATTATTGGTAAGTGCATGTGGGCAATCAGACGTACAAACCAAGGCCGAACCCATTAAGGTGGGAATCGTACTGTCAGATATTGGTCTGGGTGACCAATCTTACAGCGACGCGGCTTTTCGAGGTTTGGTCAAGGCACGGGATGAGGGGAAGATTGTTTTTGAATACCGGGAAATAACGGAGACCAAGACGTATGATGCGGCTTTTGAGCAGCTTGCTCAAGAAAAAGCGGATTTAATCATTGGGTTGGGTTATATGGTGAAGGACAGTATGGAATCCATTGCCAAAAAATACCCAGACCGTAAATTTTTAATCGTGGATGAGAAATCAGATTTACCGAATGTGGCCTCTATTAGCTTCAAAGCAGAAGAGGGCAGTTTTATGGCTGGGGTCGTTGCCGGTTTGACGAGTCGCACCGAACAGGTGGGTTTTCTTGGAGGTGCGGAATCTCCTCTGTTGAAAAAATTTGAAATTGGGTACCGCGCAGGGGTGCAATCAGTCAAGCCTAATGCCAAAGTTACTGCAACGTATGCAGGAGATTTTGGAAAGCCGGAACTGGGTACGAAAATTGCAGATGACATGATTAATCAGGATCAGATTGATGTTATCTTTGCAGCCGCAGGTCTCACGGGCGTAGGTGCGCTACAGGAAGCGCAAAAACAGCAAAAATTAGCCATCGGGGTCGATAGCGACCAGTTTTTTATTGCGGAAAAGGCGGTAGTGACCTCGATGTTTAAAAATGTAGACATTGCAATTTATACAGCAGTCAAAGGCTTTGCAGATCATCAAAGAAAATTTACGGAGAAGGATATGGTGTTTGGTCTTGCAGAAGATGGCGTAGGTTTAGCGCCTATTCGTGTCGTGACACTGAGTCCGGATCAGCAAAAGTTGTTGGATGATTTAAAGGAAAAAATCAAATCCGGCACACTTACTGTTCCCACCCAATAAATTTTCGCAAACGGAGGATGAAAGCTGATGAAACTGCAAGGTAAACTGGTGCTGAATGCGATGATTTCCTTGATCGCTTGTCTGGCTTTAGTGGCATATATCATTTTTGAATTAATTCGTATTAACTCGCAAAGTAGTAATTTGGTTCCGGCTATGTTGAATGTACAGCAGCTCAATGCCTATTTGATTCAGTCGGGACAGGCGTTGCAAAATTATTCTGCTTCCATGACAGAGAGCAACAAAGCTGATGTGCAAAATCAACTGACTCAGTCTGAAAAGACGATTGCTTTGCTTTCACAGGGCATGATGCAGACCGAAGAACAGCAAAAACGACTGAATACGATTAAAACAAAATTCAGCCAATTGAAAGTAGCAACGGAGAAAGCAATGAGTACCCAAAACAGTCCGGAGTCCAAGCGGGAGGCCATGCGCGCCCAGGGGATTCAGAACGATGTTTTTATGCTGGATCTGCTGACCAAGGCACGTTATGACCAATACACAGAAGATTTGACCAAGAGCATTCGTTTTACTTGGCAATTGGCCTTAGCAGGTGCAGTTTTACTTCTGGTGGCAGTTGGGCTATATAATACATACACCTCCAGGCAGCTTGCCCTTAGAACACGTAAGTTAACGGATGCCGCAAAGCAAATTGCCGAGGGGAATCTGACCGTTCAGCTCGCACAAACGAAGGGACGCGATGAGCTGGACGAGCTCAATGAATCTTTCCGGGTAATGATCGGGAACTTGCGCAGCATTGTACTCTCCATTGATCAGGCGGGTAATCGTGTCGATCTGATGGCTCGGGATATTGATCACCATAATGAGGCCATGAAGGAAATTGTGACACAAGTCAGCACGTCAACAGAGGAACTGGCGATAGGCAGTCAGAAAATTGCTGAGGATCTGTCGTCGACAGTTGGTGTTGTGGACGAGATGCAGCAAAAGTTTGAATCGAATCTGCTGGAGACCACTCAATCGACCGCGTATAGTGAGGATGCTTTGCGTGTCATTGAGCAGGGTACGCGGGTCATGAGCGATCAACTGCGTATTGTTGCAGAAAATCGTTCAGCCATGTCCGAAGTGGAGCAGACAGTCAAGGAGCTGGAAGCTAATGCAGCCGAGATTACAACCATGACTGGATACGTATCCGAAATTGCGAGCCAAACATCGCTGTTGTCCTTGAATGCTTCTATTGAGGCTGCACGTGCGGGTGAAGCAGGAAAAGGTTTTGCTGTGGTTGCCAATGAAGTGAAAAAGCTGGCGAATCAATCAGAGTCTGCTGTAAAGAAAATTTATACCGCAGTTGACGGTATTACGCAGGCTATGGATAAAGTGAAGACTTCTGTGGCGCAAAGTCAGGAGCTGTTCCGTGAGCAGGAGAAGGCAACCTCCTCGACCGGAGAATCGTTTACAGAGATTAGTGGCAAAGTGCAGCAAATTGCCGGCCAAGTCAGCAAGCTATCAACGGACATGAATGTATCGCGAGAATTGAGCGTACAGGTGCAGCAAGCTATCGAAAATATCAGCGCAATCACTCAGCAATCCGCCGCAGGCAGCGAAGAGATTACAGCTTCCACGGTAGAGCAGAAGCGTTCATTTGAGGAATCGGCTGAGAAGGTAAAAGAGCTTCGTCAGATTCGCGAGGAAATGCAGCGGGAACTGGATCGTTTTCAGGTGGAAAAGACAAGCTAAAACCTGTGAAGCGAGTATCTGTTTTTGCTGAATAATGAATATAAGCAGCCAAAGAAGAAGTTCTACCTAACACAGGGAGACTTCTTCTTTTTTTATTTTAATGATGTACTCATATGAAGTTTTATTAAGTTTGATTTACATAGGCAGGGAATTCCAACTCTTACGTCAAATAGATTTAGGGAGAATATGTCACCACGTATATGGGCAAGAGGAAGATGGACAACGAAGTCCGGAAGGATGAAGTTACGGGAATGTTGCGACTTAAGCTTCAATTGATACTGAAAAATAAACAGACAAGACTGATTCTACTGCTCACTTTGTGTGTGTCGCTCGTGATTAGCGTGATCGGCTTGCTATCGTATTCAGGATACCGTGAAGGTTTGGATACCGAGTTGAACACACCCAATATAGAATTATTGCAAATCAATCTGGATGTAACCAATCGGGCTTTTCGTGAGTCTGATAACAAGGCGCTGGATGCAGCATATCATCCGGATGTAGAGGCTTTTGTACGTGTCCAAACGGATAGGAAATCGCTGGAAGATAACGCCTCCGTCATAGATCGGCTTCAGAAATACTTGAAAACCCTTTCTTCACACGAAGAAATTTATTCGGTTGAAGTGATTTCTTTGGACAATCATGCTCTCGTATCCAGCAATTATGGTTACATGCCTGATTGGAAGCAGGCGCCGGATACCACATGGGTTCCCTGGATTCAGGACATTCAAAAAAAGCCGTTGTTGATTAAGCGGAGATGGTACGGCACCGATCGTGAGCAGGGGACGTTAGAGCTGCTTTCGCTGGCCAGGCCCATAGTAGAGAATGGTCAGGTCATGGGTGCGGTGCTAATCAATCTGGATTACGACCGTTTTTTCTCCAAACTATATATTCATTTATCCAACTCGCAATACGTGTATGATCTGGAGGGCGAGTTGATCTATCCCAAGCTGAGATTGTCCTTACCCTTAAATGATATGGGCAGGGTTTTGAAAGAGCTGGATGTGAGCCCCTATGCTTATGTGGAGATAGGGAATATGGAATATATGGCGAACCAAACCTTTTCTGATGTAACGGGCTGGCGTCTAGTCTCGCTCGTTCCGATGGACAAGCTGCTAAAAAATGTAAAGCTGGCGCGCAATATGATGCTGTGGCTGGCCTTTATCTCCATACTGGCTGGGTGCTCAGCAGTTTACTATTACAACTATGCAGCTTTTCGCCCCATGAAAAAAATTAATAGCCTATTGAATTCGGGTAATAAGGGAACGCGCCAAGGAGGATTGTATGACCTGGAACCTGTGATTAGCAAACTGGTTGGAGAGTTTCATCGCAAATCATTGGTGGTAGAGCGAAGCCTGCCGGAGCTGCGTTCCAAATATATGGAAGATGTCATCCAGCGTAGAATGGGCATACAGGAAATGCGTATGAAATGGGAACAGTATTTTTCCGATTGGGACGGTAATTCTTTGTTTGTCATAATCGTGTCCATCGACCGATATTCTGCGTGGGCTGCAAGCTTTCCAGAAGAGGATAAAATGCTGCTCAAGTATGCGCTGAACAATATTTTGCTAGAGATGCTTGAACCTTACTGGAAAGCAGTATGCTCGCCGGAAGAGGAAAGTGGTTTTATTGTGCTGTTACAGTACAGCGAGAGTTCGAATGAAGTTGAAGTTGGTTCGGAGACTGCCCTCCAAGAGAGTATTTTGCTTCACAAAAGCGTTGATAGACTGATTCAGGTTGTCGGTGAGTATCTTCCTTTGACCATTTCTATAGGGATTGGTCATATGGTCACGGATATTCAAGAGGCACGGGCATCTTTTATAAAAGGAAAAGAGGCCCTTAATTTGCGTTTGTATGAGGGGTATGGACGTTCATATACGAATATGGACAGCGATATAAGTGTGAAAAAGGATAATACAGTGGATGAACAGTCAAAGGAGCAAATTCAGGATTCAACATTGTTGGACGATCGGCGTGTGGAAATAATTCATGCCCTGGAGTCGCAGGAACCGGGTGCAAGTGTAAAGCTAATCAGCCACTGGGTAGAAGAACTTCGACTCCACAGAACATCCCCAGCCCAGGTCTACTTGTTTGTTCATGAATTGCTGGAAGATTTGCTGAAATGGTGTGCCACTCAGAGTGTGACGCCGCCGGATCAGCTTGCTGATTACCACTGGAATCAGATTCTGACGCTAGACCTTCAAGACATTGAGGTATTGCTGGTCACTATGTTGACTGATATTGAAGAAAAATGGCACGGACGTATTCAGTCCAAAGATTTTGTGCGTGTACAAGAGATGATCGAATATATGGAACATCATTTGCATTTGAACATCGGGCTTCAGGAAATTGCGGATCATGTTCACATGAGCGTGTCCTCGGTGAGCAGTATGTTCAAGGAAGAAACAGGGACCACCGTTTACGATTATTTGACTGGATTACGCGTAAAAAAGGCATGCACATTACTATGTGAAACCCATTTGAAAATCGGAGAAATTGCAGAGCAGGTTGGATACCGAAATGAGAACAGCTTTATTCGGGTATTCCGCAAGCATAAGCAAGTGACCCCAGGGAAATTCAGACAAATCAGCAAATCTTCCAATGAATATGCAGATCGGTCAAAAGGTTGATACTTGGCGAAATAGAAGATAAATACGAAGATTAAGCGATAGCTGTAGCCCTCCACGTTGCGGTACATTGACTTCATGTAAACGCAAACAACAAGACCGAAAACGTTGGAGGTGAAAACGGGCGCATGACGGGCCCAGTTCATTTTTGAGAAGAGGAAACGTAATGAAGAAAAAGCCATGGCAAAAATATGTGCTGGTTGCGGCGGGAGTAGCTATGCTTTCTGCCTTGAGTATCAGTGAATATGTGGATCACCGCACCCTGCAGGATCACAGCCGTATATTTCCTACGAAGCCAATAACCCTTGTCGTTCCCTATGCAGCCGGAGGCGGTACAGATATTACCGCGAGAGCGTTGGCGAAAGCCGCCGAAAAGCATCTCGATCAGCCGATCATCGTCGTCAATCGAACGGGAGGAGGCGGTTCTGTCGGGCTGATGGAAGGGGCTGAGGCGCAGGCGGACGGTTATACCGTAACGTATCTGGTCGCTGAGCTGACTACGTTGCCTCATCTGGGACTGCTACCGCTCACCTATGAGCGATTTAAGCCGCTGCTTCAAACCAATATGGACCCTTCCGCCATTACGGTTCGGGCGGATGCACGATGGAAGACAGCAGAGGCATTTCTGGAGGATGCTGAGGCCCATCCCGGCAAGCTCAAAATGGGGAATGCAGGCACAGGGAGCATATGGCACCTTGCTGCCGCAATGCTGGAGCAGAAAAGCAGAGTCCGCTTTACCCATATTCCTTATGAGGGAGCAGGCCCAGCCGTCTCCGCTTTAATGAGCGGATTTGTGGATGCTGTACCCGTCAGTCCCGCAGAAGTGAAGAAATACGTGGACGAAGGGAAACTTCGCATACTGGCGATCCAGTCAGACACTATTTCGGAAGCGTTTCCAAAAGTGCCGACACTACAGCAAGCCACTGGGCTGCGTGTACATTTTATCGGCACTTGGAGAGGGCTGGCTGTGCCTAAGGATACACCGGATGCAGTTGCTCAAACGCTAACGGATGCACTGATCAAGGGAACGAAAGACGAGGAATTCAGGGAGGAAATGCGTAAGCATGGGTTGGGATTGCGTGTCCAGGATGCAGACGCATTCGCGCGACAACTGAAGGAGAGTCATGATACCTTCGCGAGACTGATTCCCGAGCTCGGTTTGAGCCGCAAGTGACACGGCCTTGTTTTTGCATTGGCAAAAACGAAAGGGTTGAACGAAGTTATGAAAATCAAACAAAACATTGATAAAATTCCAGGGGGCATTATGCTGGTGCCGCTGTTTATTGGCGCGCTTTTTCATACATTTACTCCATGGGCAGGCGACTATTTTGGATCTTTTACCAAGGGGCTGATGACAGGTACGGTACCCATTTTAGCAGTGTGGTTTTTTTGTATGGGGGCTTCTATAGATGTGCGAGCGACGGGTACTGTATTGCGTAAATCAGGAACGCTCGTATTGACTAAAATCGCGGTCGCGTGGGTAGTGGCGATCATTGCATCCAGATTGCTGCCTGTTGGGGGTGTAGAAAGTGGGCTATTTGCAGGTTTGTCGGTGCTGGCGCTGATCTCGGCTATGGATATGACGAACGGCGGGTTATACGCCTCCATTATGCAGCAGTATGGCTCCAAGGAAGAGGCGGGAGCATTTGTACTGATGTCACTGGAATCGGGTCCATTAGTGACCATGATTATTTTGGGTAGCACCGGACTGGCCGTTTTCGAACCGCAGACATTTGTGGGGGCGGTATTACCATTTTTGATCGGCTTTATGTTGGGCAATCTGGATCATGATTTCCGAAAGTATTTTGGGAACGCAACGCAAGCCTTAATTCCATTTTTCGGTTTTGCACTTGGGTGTTCCATTGACTTGAGTGTCATTGTCCAGACAGGTATGCTTGGTATTTTATTGGGTATTTTTGTCATTCTCGTTACAGGTATTCCACTAATTTTGACGGACAAATATATCGGTGGTGGCAACGGTACAGCAGGGATCGCAGCTTCCAGTACAGCAGGTGCAGCAGTAGCGAACCCAGTCATTGTCGCCAATATCAAGCCTGAGTTCCTGCCTGTTGCGCAATCTGCAACGGCATTAGTTGCCGCTTCAGTCATTGTGACCTCGATTTTGGTACCTATTCTGACGGCATACTGGGCCAATTATATGAAGCGTAAGGAGAAATCCCGAGGAGCAGGGCCTGTAAATCCAGGGACGAATGTACCTAAATGAGGATTTTACAAAAATCCTGAAATAAAGTTTGGATTGTGATGGTTCAACTTATGAATCTTTCCATTACCCGGGAAATGCTTTTGCAGTTATGCCTTCAATCCTAACATCACAAAACTTGTCCTAAAACACTTCTGCAAACATACATATGTAAGCAGAGGAGCGTGATGGGATTGGAAAACAAGGTGCGCCGATACTACCAGTTAAAGCAAAAGCAAAAAGAAATTGAAGGTGAACTGACTGATTTGCGTAATGACATTACCGCTCATTGTGCGCAGAAGGAAGTGTCAGATTGGGAAATTGGCAACTATCGGGTCAAGATTGTGCAGCAGCACCGTAAGGAATACGATCATACAAAGCTGTATGATTCACTGCCTGATCCGCAGCTATGGCGCTTGTTTTCCAAGCCGGATACGTCGAAGATTGCCAGTTTGCTTAAGCTCAAGGTCATCGCAGAGGAGCAAATAAAAGATGCTGTTTCTCTTAAAACGGTGACGCTATTGCAAGTGGATAAAAAATAAATAAAAAGAGCTGCCCCCGTTTTCGGAGCCAGCTCTTTTTATTGTCTGTTGTTACTAGTCTTCTACCTTCACACTCTATGAGTTATTTATCAGACAAACTTTTTCCCACTCCTTTGAGAAAATGAATGCCAAATCCCATTGCCCGGTTTACATCTGGATCATTCATCGCCTTCATAAGATCGCGCAGACGAGTTTTTTTATTCTGCTTTAGATGTTCATCAGCTTCGTTCAGGCCATTGGTAACACTGTTTGCCAGCTTTTTCATCAGCTCGGGGTCTACCTCGGACAGCATCCCTGCTGCTCCCATCAGATTATTAATGATGTTCGTCACAGGCTTACGTGTCGCTTGTCCTACAGCGATTTTAGCGATGCTTTCTTTGGCTTTTAGCATAGACTGAGCTGCTTCGAGAAGACCACTGTCGTGTAGCTCGCGTACGATTTCAAGCGTCTTCTGCAATGCCACTCCATTGTCCGCCAGATCAGCAGTAAGCTGATCCAGCGATTGTTTTTGGCGTTCTTCTTCTGTCAAAACGCGTTTTCTTACAATTGAAATAGGCTTAGCCACGGTTCGACCTCCTTATTTTTGATCTACCAAATCAACATAACCGGGACGATTCCACTTACGGTCCACTTCAACCCCATTTTGCGGGTGACGCTTTTTGTAACGCGGATTAATACGTGGGAGTGGATTTTGACCATCTACCTCCAAAATTTGCATCCGTACTTTGGCTTGTTTATAGGCCGGTGTACGGGTGACCACATCGAACGCTCCACCAGTTAACAGATTGACAGCACCATCATGGCTGGTAGAGTGCATCGGCACATAAATTTCAGTTCCCTGCACCCGGTCTGTAACCAGAACGCGTAGCTTGACCGCACCATAAGGGGATTCCAGTCGAACCAGCGATCCATTATGGATTCCGCGCTCCTCAGCCAATTCAGGTGACACTTCCACAAATACTTTTGGGAGTTTGAGCTGAATGCCTGCCGATTTGGTCGTCATATTTCCCTCATGAAACTGTTCGAGCAGTCGACCATTATTTAAGGTCAGATCGAATTCAACAGGGTATTCTTTTGGTGGTACATATTCGAAAAGTCCCAAACGCGCTTTTTTATCTGGAAAGTTAAAGCCGTTGGTGTGCAGCAGCGGTGTATTGCTACCATCCGGCGACCCCCAGTGGAAGCTGTTCCAGCCTTCCAATACGTCATAATTACATTGGGAGAAAAATGGAGTGAGCGACGCCATTTCCTCAAAAATTTCACTTGGATGGCTGTAATCCCAATCAAATCCCATATGCTTGGCAAATTGGCTGAAAATCCACCAATCCGGTTTACTGTCTCCCATAGGGCGGAGTGCTTCGTATAAACGCTGGACACGACGTTCGGTGTTCGTAAAGGTTCCGTCTTTTTCAAGTGAAGGTACGGCTGGCAAAATAACGTCAGCGAATTCAGCTGTCTTGCTCAGAAATACATCTTGAACGACAAGGAAATCCAAATTCGCCAGCATTTCTTGGGTATGGTTGGAGTCGGCATCCACCCATGCCATCTCTTCTCCAGCGATATACATCGCTTTGAGCTCACCTGCTTCAATGGCTTCTAGCATCTGAATGTTGTCCAGTCCGCGTTGACCTGGGATTTGTACGCCGTAGGCTGCTTCAAACTTGGCACGAATGACATCGTTCGTCACGGGCTGATAGCCCGGGAAAATATCCGGCATCGTACCCATATCGGCAGCACCCTGAACATTGTTATGTCCGCGAAGCGGATATGCGCCTGCACCCGGACGCATAAAGTTTCCAGTCACCAGCAGCAGGTTGGCAATCGCAATCGAAGTGTAAGAGCCTGCGATGTTTTGCGTCACACCCATGCCCCAGCAAATGGCAGTGCCGTCGGCTTCGTGAATCATAGTCGCTACCTGAATCAGTGTCTCTTTGGAAATACCAGTTTCCTGTTCGGCAAAGTCCAGGGTGAATCGCTCTAGCAATTTCAAATATTCAGGATAGAAGTTTACATGCTTTTCAATGAATTTTGCATCATGCCAGTTTTGCTCAATGATGTATTTGGCTACAGCGGATAACCATACATAATCAGTACCTTGCTTCGGACGAATGAACAGATCTGCGCGTTCTGCCATTTCATGCTTGCGCAGGTCGACCGAGATTAACTTTTGACCGTGCAGCTTATGCGCACGTTTGATACGCGTAGCCAGCACCGGATGTCCTTCTCCCGGCGCGCAACCGACCAGCACGACCAAACCTGCTTTGGCAATATCTTTAATCGTACCGCTGTCCCCACCGATGCCTCCGGTGTATTGCAGCCCCCATGACGCAGGAGATTGGCAATACCGTGAGCAATTATCGACGTTATTCGTTTGGAAGACCTGACGAGCCAACTTCTGCATCAAATAGTTTTCTTCATTGGTAAATTTGGACGAAGAAATAAAGCCGAGTGCTTCGCCACCGTAAGTTTCTTGAATAGCTCCCATTTTACTGGCCATCAGGCTCAGTGCTTCTTCCCAGGTTGCTTCCACAAATTCGTCACCTTGACGAATTAAAGGGGAGGTCAGACGCTGATCGCTGTTCACAAAATCCCAGCCAAATTTACCTTTTACGCATGTCGAGATGCCGTTAACAGGTCCTTCAGAGGTAGGTTGTACCTTCAAAATTTTGCGACCTTTGGTCCAAACCTCAAAGCTGCAACCTACACCGCAAAACGTACAGATGGTTTTCGTTTTTTGCGTACGGGTTTCGCGCATCGCTGCTTCGGCTTCGGAAATAGCAAAAATCCCACTATAGCCCGGTTCCACTTCCTTTATTAAATCCACCATCGGATTTAATAAATCCTTGCTCATGCCACTCATGAAGCCTGCTTCTCCCAGCATAGATTTCTCCATCAAGGCATTACATGGACAGACGGTTACACACTGACCACAGCTAACGCAGGAGGAATCGTTAATCGCAACCCGGTCATCCCATATGACGCGAGGACGTTCAGCCTCCCAGTCGAGGGACAGTGTTTCATTAACCTGAAGGTTTTGGCATACCTCTACGCATTGGCCGCATGCAATACATTGATTGGGGTCATATCGGTAGAAGGGATGAGACATATCTACTTCTGTTGGGTCAACTTTCGGTTGATATGGATATTTTTGATGTTCAATTTCCATAAGCTCTGCTGTATTATGTAAAGTACAATTACCGTTGTTATTATCACATACGGTGCAGTAGAGGAGATGATTTTCCAGCAATCGGTCCATAGCCTCGGTTTGAGCTGCTTTCGCGCGATCCGAATGTAAATGAATATTCATTCCATCCGAAGCCAATGTCGAGCAAGAACGCATAAGTTTTCCGTCCACTTCCACGATACATGTGTCACAGGTACGGATCGGATCGACTTCGGGAACGTAACACAGCTGGGGATGGGCGATATTGTTTTCGTTAATCACTTCAAGAATCGTTGCGCTGCTCTTCGTTTTCAGTTCCTGTCCGTTTAATGTAATTTTGATCGTACTATCAGTCACGGTTCAGGCTCCTTTCAGATTTTAAATTTAAAAATTAGGAATAAAAAAACTCCACCATAAACACAAGTGCTCATGTTCCAGCACTTGTGTTTATGGTGGAGTAGTGACCAAGCTCTAGGTCCTGGAGGCCAATCCGCCATTTGAATATGTATTAATAACAAACAGTACGCACCGTCTGTATATCAATAACTTCTGAATAACTTAGATATGTCATTTTCTGCATGTTATCTCGTGTAACTATAACGTAAAATTTAAGATAGTTCAACGGTACATTACTATTTTTTTAATTGATAATGATTATCGTTTGAGAAAACGAAAAATCATTGACAAACGTTCCAGGATTGCTAACAATAGGAATGTAGTCTATTTCAGAGCAATCGTAAATGGAGTGTACGTGGGAATCGCGTATATTTTATTTGTCGCAGCGCTTGTTAGTTTGATTTTTCTATATCGCATGATGTGGGATTCGTAAAATCCTGATGTAGATAAATTAACCGGCATTTAGCAGATTCTTCGATATTCATAAGCGAAGAAGTTGTTGTGATGCCGGTTTTTTGGTTCAGTATAAAATGAATGGAAATACCGTTCCGATTTAAAGGGTAAAGAGTTTTATTAATGAAGACGGATTGAGGTGAACAGGATGGCGAACCGGAGCGACGATCAATGGAATCGTCCGTTACGGGACTTAAGAATATCCGTCATAGACCGATGTAATTTTCGGTGCCGATATTGTATGCCGGAAGAAATATTTGGCCATGACTATCCGTTTTTGCCAAAAGAAAAAATATTGACCTTTGAGGAAATCACACGCCTTTCCCGTATTTTTGTCTCGCTGGGCGTTACGAAGCTGCGTATTACTGGTGGTGAGCCGTTGCTGAGGAAAAATTTGTCCTCGCTTATTCATTCGTTAACTCAACTCGATGGGGTTGAAGATATTGCAATGACGACAAACGGCGTATTTTTGCCTAAATATGCTGCAGCACTGCGAGAGGCGGGACTGAAGAGAGTGACGGTTAGTCTGGATTCGCTCGATGATGATCGATTCCGCCAAATGAACGGGGGCAGAAGCAGCGTAAAGGCGGTGCTGGATGGTATTGAGGCTGCGGATCAAGCAGGGATGCAGGTGAAAATAAATATGGTCGTGCAAAAGGGCTTTAACGATCAGGATATTGTACCCATGGCCGACTATTTCCAAAAGAAAAAGCATATTTTACGTTTTGTTGAGTTTATGGATGTAGGCAACACCAATGGCTGGAAATTAGATCAGGTCGTTTCCAAGCAGCAGATCATCGAAGCCATTCACGAGCATATGCCGTTAGAGCCTGTCGCACCCCAGTACAAAGGTGAGGTGGCGACGCGCTACAGGTATCAGGACAGAGACGGGGAAATCGGTATTATTTCGTCTGTTACGGACGCCTTCTGCTCCACATGTACACGAGCGAGAATTTCTGCTGAAGGCTCCTTGTACACGTGCCTGTTTGCCTCTCAAGGGTACAAGCTTCGCGCGATGCTACGTTCCGAACAGTCCGATGACGAGATTAGAGCTTACATTGAGCGTGTTTGGAGAGAACGTACCGATCGTTATTCAGAGGAACGACTGAATCATACACAGCAAGCAACGTCTAAAATTGAAATGTCACACATCGGCGGGTGAGCCGAAGAGCCAGCCTGTCAGAAATGAGGGAGTGGAGCACATGGAAAAGCCAGCTGAGGTAAAACGTGAGATTTTCCGTTATCGTGACGGTCAGATCAAGCGTTTTGAAGACACGGTGGTGACGGAGCATCCGGTGACCATCAAAATCAATCAGCAGGAATTTGCTACCATGGTTTGTACACCGGAGTATGTGGAGGATATGGCAGTAGGTTTTTTGGCCTCTGAAGGCGTCATTCAACGGTACGATGATATCGAAGATATTTGGGTTCAGGAAAAAGAAGGCTTTGTTCATATTAAAACCCGTCGAATGAATGAGTTTTATCAAAACTTTCATTCCAAACGGTACATTACCTCCTGTTGCGGAAAAAGTAGACAGGGCTTTTATTTTATAAATGATGCCAAAGTGGCAAAAAGAATGAATGACACCCATGTTACGCTGTCTTTTGACGATTGTTTCCGTTTGATGAATTTAATGCAAAACTCGGCACTTACGTTTCAGGAGACCGGTGGTGTTCATAATGCAGCGCTGTGCGATAAAAACGGGATGATCCTATCCAGAATAGATATCGGCCGACACAATGCGCTAGATAAAATCTATGGGCATTGCCTAAAACATGATATTGTATTACAAGACAAAATCATAGTATTCAGCGGACGCATTTCGTCTGAAATTTTGTTGAAGGTTGCGAAGATTGGCTGTGAAGTTGTTTTGTCCAAGTCAGCTCCTACAGAGCTTGCACTTGAGTTGGCTGAGGACCTGGGGATTACGACCGTTGGCTTTATACGCAGTCGTTCTCTGAATGTATATACGCATACCGAACGGATTGATGAACTGGTCGAATCTAAAATATAATATAATAATCTTCAATGTACACCGTCATAGTTAACCAGCATGGAAAAACCTTTCGAGGTATTCATTCATGTTGGTTTTTCTTGGTACATATGTGGTGGGCAGTCACTGTACTGAAAAGGAGGGGATGTTAAATGAACTATCATATTCAAGTATTTGCTGGACTTGCGGAACAGATGGGAGGGCCTATAATTATGGTGCCTACTGAGCAAGAAACGATGACCGTTGCCGCATTAAAAGACTTGCTATCCGAGCGTTTCCCTGAATCAGCAGCTCAGTTGCAGGGTTCTTTTGTTGCCAGAAATCAAGCCTACGCCGCTCCTGAGGACCTCGTGAGTATACATGATGAGATTGCGATTATTCCTCCGGTTTCAGGAGGGTAAATTCTATTAATAGGATAGGTGAATTCGATAGAATAGGTGCAAGGGGGCAGATCATATGCAATATCGTATTCAACTATTCGCAGATATGGCGGAGCAACTTGGTGATGTGATCACGGTAGAACTTTCACAGGAAGCGGTGACCATTGCAGACATTCGAAAAAAGCTGAATGAGCTGTACCCGGAAGTGGCTTCACAACTGCCAGGTTCTTTTTTTACCCATCATAAAAAGCTGGCTTCTCCAAATGAACTTGTGCTTCCATCAGATGCAATTGCTCTTCATCAGTCAGCATCCGGGATGGAGACGGTCGTTTCAAAATGTGGTTTATTTGCCATTACGTACGACCCGATTGATGCCGATGAAGTAACCTCAAAGGTACTCGACCCTTCTCATGGCGCCTCGCTGACCTTTAATGGTACGACTCGGGAATTTACGCAAGGTCAGCGAACGGTGTTGCTTGAATATGAGGCGTATGTCCCGATGGCCATGAACACGATGAAGCAGATTGGTGACGAAATTACAGAACATTGGCCTTCCACACGTACTGCGATTACACATCGGCTTGGCACGGTAAGAATTGGAGAGACGAGTGTGGTGATTGCTGTCTCAGCTGCACACCGCGATACTTGCTATGAAGCCAGCCGCCATGCCATTGAACGGTTAAAGCAAATCGTACCGATTTGGAAAAAGGAAGTGTGGGAGGACGGCTCAGAATGGAAGGGGCATCAGCTGGGTGGCTGGAACCCTCAAAGTACCCCAAAGCTTTCAAATAAGGGCGAGGACATTTGAACTTTTAGCTTGTCTGATCAACTTGTAGCTATCAATGGATAAGTATGGAGGCGTAAATCAACGATGTCAGAAATGGACAAGATCCAGAAAATAGAAGTTGCTGCACATGCGCATACGTCTCATGCCCGTTATTCTAGACAGGAATTATTCTCGAAAATTGGACCGACAGGCCAGCAAAATATCCGTAGTAAGCACGTGCTGATGGTGGGGGCCGGCGCACTGGGCACTGCCAATGCTGACATGCTGGTGCGAGCGGGCATCGGACGGCTGACGTTGGTAGACCGTGATTATGTAGACTGGAGTAATTTGCAGCGCCAACAGCTCTATGACGAAGCGGATGCCCGTAATCAGATCCCCAAGGCAGTGGCCGCGCAGAAGCGATTGCAGCAAACCAATTCGGACGTGGACATTCGTGCGCTAGTCCGGGACGTCTCGCTGGAGGAAATCGACGATATCGCAGCAGGGGTGGATCTCATCGTAGATGCCACTGACAATTTCGATACACGTTTGCTTATGAACGATTATGCGGTCAAGCACCGAATACCCTGGATTTACGGGGCATGTGTAGGTAGTTATGGGACAACCTTTACCATCGTGCCGGGGCAGACACCGTGCCTGCATTGCCTGCTCGGAACCGTACCGCTCGGCGGTGCAACCTGTGATACGGTCGGTGTGATTAGCCCGGCTGTACAGATGGTGGCGGCTTATCAAAGCGCCGAAGCATTGAAGCTGCTCACCGGGGACGATTCGGCTTTGCAAAATAAGCTGATTTCTTTCGATCTGTGGAACAATCAGCATCAGGCGATTCAAATCAGCGCCATGAAGAAAGCCGATTGCCCAACGTGTGGTGAGCACCCTGTGTATCCTTTTTTACAATCGGAGCATCAGGCTAAAACGGCTGTCTTGTGCGGACGAGATACGGTTCAAATCCGCCCGGCTTCGGGTGCTGTACGTGATCTGAATGAAGCGGCACGTTTGTTATCCCGTCAGGGGGGCAAAGTGGAGCATAATCCATACCTGGTATCCGTTGTTATCGGGACGCATCGAATCGTTCTTTTTCAGGATGGTCGCGTCTTAATTCATGGCACGAAGGACATCGCCGAGGCGAGATCAATTTATCACAAATATTTGGGTTGACCCAATAGATTCGACCCGTTATGAGATGTACAATGCTTCCTTATTTTCACTATCACATTTTGTTATCTCATTTTGGAATTTATAGGATAGGGGAAGAACAAGTTGAAAAAGAAATTTGGGTACATATTCACGTTCGTTGGATTGTTGGCATGGGTTCTGGCTGGGTGTTCGTCTCCGGCTGCTGTACAGTCGGCACAGTCCGCACCCAAGACAGAACTAGTCGTATCTGCCGCTGCGAGTCTTCAAGATAGTCTGAATACGCTCAAGGGCCAGTATGAGAAAAAGCACCCAGATATCAAACTTACCTTTAACTACGCTTCATCTGGTACATTACAAAAACAAATTGAGCAAGGCGCACCCGCTGACGTATTTATTTCGGCAGGCATGAAGCAAATGAAGGCATTAACCGATGCTTCATTGGTGGAAAAGGATAACGTGCTACTTCAAAATAAACTGGTTGTGGTTATTCCGCAAGATAAGGCGAAAAGCACAGATAACAAAAGCATTACGCTCAATGACTTGATGGGTTCTTCTTTCCTGAAAGTGGCTGTTGGGGAGCCTGCTACCGTTCCCGCCGGACAATATTCTAAAGAATCGTTAACGAAGGCTGGGCTATGGGACAAGCTGGAACCTAAGATGGTATTCGCCAAGGACGTAAGACAGGTATTAAATTATGTTGAAACAGGCAACGCCGATGCAGGACTCGTCTATCTAACGGATGCCAAATCATCCGATAAAACGGTCATAGCACTGGAAGTGCCCGAGGAATTGCACGCACCCATCCTGTATCCTGAAGGCATTGTAAAAGCAACCAAACACAGCCAGGAAGCAGGAGAGTTTCTTGATTTTCTACGAACAGATGAAGCTATGAGTGTGTTCAGTAAAGATGGATTTTCAGCCCCTACAGAAATGACGGGAAAATAGAATTTACAGATAAAGGAGGGGGTCCCATTGGATTGGTCAGCTTTTCTTCCTCCGGTTATCGTATCTGTTAAAGTCGCTGTCGTCGCCAGCATCATCGTCTTTTTATTAGCTACTGTGGTAGCGCGGATGATGGCGAACTGCACGTCGCGGAGGGGAACCAGCGTGATTGAGACCGTTCTACTTCTTCCGCTCGTTTTGCCTCCCACTGTTGTCGGCTTTATTTTGCTCATCTTGCTGGGAAGGAAAAGCTGGATTGGCACTGCCTTCGAAAGCCTGTTCCAGCAGACGATTGTATTTACGTGGGGAGCTGCAGTGGTGGCGGCCGTAGTTGTTGCTTTTCCACTGGCTTACCGCACCATCAAAGCAGGTTTTGAAGCTGTAGACCCGGAGGTAGAGCAGGCTGCACGTGCGCAAGGTGCCAACGAATGGCAAGTGTTTCGCCACATTACGATGCCCCTTGCCTACCGACCGCTCATCTCAGGATACATTCTCGGATTTGCCCGAGGGTTAGGGGAATTTGGTGCTACGCTGATGCTTGCAGGTAATATTCCTGAACAGACTCAAACCCTGCCTACAGCGATTTACACCGCGTCCGAGGTCGGAAATATGACACTCTCTTGGAGCTGGGTAGCTGTCATCATTTTATTCTCTTTTATCATGTTGATGCTTTCTAATCGACTGGTAAAGGATTAGTCCGTTTGGAGTAAGAACATGCGTAGTCTGCCGACAGGGTAGCTGCGGCAACGTTAGCAGCTTTGATCACCAAGAAACCTTGCGATTACTAAAACGCAGGGTTTCTTGTTTCTTTCGACAGCGATTACGGTGACCTCCTGTTCTTTGGTATGGCGCATTAGGTTGCACTAATGGCCGATGCCAAAGAACCAGATTTAGTGGAATTAGGGTGCAATTTACAAGAAAAACAAAGGGGGATGAGGAACATGAAGAAATTCGGGCAAATGTTTCTGGTAGGTTTAGCCGTGGTTTTCGGGCTTGGCCTGGGGGCCGGAAATGTGCAACCTCCCGTCGCTTCCGCGGCCGGTACAGAATATTATGTGGCCACGAGCGGCAGCGACTCTAACGCCGGAACGAACGATGCGCCGTGGAAGACGTTGCAGCACGCGGCCGACGTGGCTCCTGCGGGCAGCACGGTTTACGTCCGGGGCGGCGTGTACAAGCAGAAAGTAAAGATTACCCGCTCTGGCTCCGCTTCGCAAGGTTCCATTGTGTTCACCAACTATGGGACAGAGACCGCCATTATTGATGGCAGCGGACTTTCGGTCAGCGGGAATGAAGGGCTGATCGAACTGGCCGATGTCAATTACGTTACTGTTCAGGGGTTTGAAATCCGCAATTTTACCACTGCTTCCAAGAACGTGGTGCCTGTAGGTATTTATGTCCACGGTTCGGGCGGCTTCATTAATCTATCCAACAATAAAATCCATGACATCAAAAACACGGTCACTCCGACCGGCAAAGATCGGCTGGGCCGGGACGCTCACGGTATCGCTGTTTACGGTACGAAAGCTCCGGCTTCGATTCACGACCTTACGATCAGCGGCAATGAGCTGTATAATCTCGTACTGGGCTCCAGCGAATCGCTCGTTTTAAACGGCAACGTGGATGGCTTTGCGGTGACCGGCAACCTCATTCACGATGATGACAACATCGGGATTGATTTGATCGGCTTTGAGGGCACCGCGCCGAATACGACTTATGATCAGGCGCGGAACGGGTTGGTGAAGGGCAATCGGGTGTATAATAATTCAGTTCAAAATAACCCATCTTACAAGAGCGATGACAACTCGGCCGGGGGCATTTATGTAGATGGGGGCAAGGACAGTATTATTGAGCAGAACTACAGCTACAACAACGATATCGGCGTCGAAATTGCCTCCGAGCACGCCGGTAAAGCCACCAGCAATATTACGGTCCGCAGCAACGTGATATATAACAACCGACTGACCGGCATTGCCATGGGCGGTTACAATGAGGAGCGTGGCTCCACGGTAAACTGCAAGATCGTGAACAATACACTATACAAGAACGATACGTTTGAGGACGGAAGCGGTCAGCTTTTGGTTCAATATGATACGCGAAACAACGTGATCCAAAATAATATTTTCGTGGCCAGCTCCACGGATATGCTGATCTCCAATGGATACACCAAAAATTCCGGCAATGTTGTGGATTATAATTTATATTTTGCTCCGAGCGGAAGCTCGGAAGCGAATTGGATCTGGAAAAATAAGGGTTATATGGGTTTCTACGCGTACAAATCGGGGACCGGCAACGATACGCATTCTCTATTTGCCGATCCTAAATTCGCGAATGCCGCGAACAGCGACTTCCATTTGCAGTCTTCGTCATCTGCGATCGATGCCGGGAACACGGACCTTGCCATAATTGGAACACTGGATATCGACGGGAAGCCAAGAGTACAGGGAGCCGCTGTGAACATCGGTGCCTACGAGTAAGCCGTATATTTTATGACAAACAGAGCATGGCGAAATTATTTGGGACCACTGTTTGTACGTTTTTACAATGTTCCTTGCAATTAAAACACCTTCAAAGTGAAACCCCATGTCGTAAGATATGGAGATAACCTTGGAGGTGTTTTTGCGTTGGCAACAAGATTAAGCTATCTTCGGAAAGTAAAAATGGAAGTCATATAAATGAGATTAGAAAGTTGTTCCTGTTCGATAGGCTCCGATTAACATAGTTGTTGCACACCTTTGAACCATACGGATTTGATCGACAAAGTATCAGAGATGTTGGTTGTCGGATCACCGTTTACTAGTATAAGGTCAGCGAGCGAACCTTCGGCAATACAGCCGCGATCGTTAAGCCCAAAGCAACGGGCCGGTTTCGCGGTAGCCGACTGAAGCGCTTCTATGGGAGTAAATCCGGCCTCAACCAGCAATTGCATTTCATGATGAACGCTGGCTCCATGAGCAAGGCCGCCAAGATTGGGAACAGGAACGGGAGCGACATCCGTCCCGACCAGAATATCCACACCGGCACGGTGGAGATCCATCACATTTTTAAAGCTATTCTCCAAATTGCCTTGCGGGAAAGTATGGAAGCTTGATTTCAAAATATCGATCCATTCCGGACTTAATTTGGAATAAACACGTGAATCATTCGCCAATTCTGATGCTGGATTCCCCAGAATGGATGAGTTCAATACTAAGCACGGTATAACAAATGCGCCTGAATCCGCTATGGATTTCACCAACTCAGATGTGTATTCGGGCCTGTCGAGAAATAAGTGACCCAATCCGTCGACTCCAATATCGATGGCGGTTTGCGAAGAATGAGCCGTCAAGACGTGGGCTATGACTATTTTATCGAACTTATGGGCTTCTACCACAGCTGCTTTTAAAATTTCGTCGCTTAAAATAGGCAGTCCAGGGGCACCCAAGACCGTCCCTTCTTCAATCATGATTTTAATAAAGTCGGCGCCACTCTCCACTTGGGTATGCACATGTTTGATCGCTTCTTCCACTGTCGTCACTTGGGGCACTTTTTCGTGATCGTGAGCGTAAGCGGCTAGCATAGCTTCCCGGTCTTTCTTGGGTAACTTCTCCAATTCCTTTAATACGAACTCAGGAATTTCATCCTCATCCTGCAATAATTCATCCGGATGACCACCTGGAGCGGTGATCGCTGTGCCGGCAGAACGGACTTCAGCGGCATCATTCACGTTTTTCAACTGGATTTTGCGCCCTCTTTCTGTAAAACTGCCGTTCATTTCGAGTTCTGTCGTGACGCCGAATTTTAAAGCATCTCTTAACCCTCCGATTGAAGTGTGAACATGCGCATCAATCAGGCCGGGTAATAATGTCCCATTTTCCCCATCGATGATCGTTGCATGCGTCGGAAGGTCTCCGCCTACTGAAATAATAGTTCCCCCCTGGATGATAACATTTCTGGGCTCAATAACTTTTTCTCCATCGAAAATACGTACATTCGTAATCGCTGTAACCTTTTCTACCGTAAAGCTTTGAGTTACATTCTTCATGTCGTTCCTCCTTAGTGCTCAGCTTCAAACAATTAGAATTCTAACTGTTAGTTATATAACTGTCAACAAACTAATTTTCATTTGACAAACAGTTTAGAGATTTATATAGTTTATTTACTGACAATTAGACTTCTAATAATTTGAGGAGGTACGATGATGAAAACCCAAAAGGATACGGTTTTTCTGGATTTGTTTCAGGTTATCGGTCTTAAGCTAAAGAAAAGAGCGGACGAGAGCATAAAAGAGTTGGGATTAAATGCTCAACAAGGAAAAATGATTAGATATATCTACGAGAATCAAGAAAATAATTTAATTCAGAAGGATCTTGCCGATCGGTTTCATCTGCGCGGAGCCAGCATTACAAGCATACTTCAAGGTCTTGAGCAAAAAGGATTCATCGAGCGCAAAATCCCGGCCAATAATGAGCGGCAAAAAAATATTTATGTTTTACCAAAAGCCATTGAATTGATTGAAGCTTTTAGTGACTCTTTTCAAAAGGTGGAGGACGAAATTGTTCAGGCCCTGACCGAAGAGGAGAAGCGAATTTTAGAGGGAATGTTAAATAAAATTAATGAACGCCTATAATTGCGTAAAATCATGTTCCAAAAATCACTTTCGCTAGTCTCTGTTTTATATGATAGGAATCGGTTATGATGGAAATAGTAATAGGGATTTTAGTAGATTTTAGGAGAGCGGTGCGATATGAGAAGGGAAACGGGTTTTAACGAAATTATTCGAAAAGTACGTAAAGAGCTATTTGGGAAAGGCCCGGAGCGCATACATACAACCTTTGTAGATAATATGGCCATCACGATGCTATATGGAAATTTAACCCCATCCGAAAAGTTTCTGGCACAAGAAGAATCCGGGAAAGAGATGGTGCATGCAGCCCGAACCAAAATGGTTCAAAAAATATATCCCACACACTTCAATAAAGAACTGGAGGATTACATGGATTCTCGGCTGCTGCACCTCTTTTCAGATATTAAAGTGGAGGAAGATATAGCCATATCCGTTTTTGTATTTGAAGATAATATTACTGCAAAATAAAAAAGAAAGCGGGACCGACATCGAATCCATATTGTTGGAGAGTTCGGCTTCACCCTCGATTTAATTAACGATGTGCTAACCCAAGCGACCAACAGAAAAAAGACGGCAAGAAGCTGATTAAACCTTTGCTGTTCTCGGTCCTCCTGCACATACGAGGGGGGGCTTTTCTTCAAGAAAAGCTTGGCTATCCGCAACCCATATCGCCCTGTACTGCGTACGTAAATCACGGATCATGAAAGGAACCTACATAGTTTATGAAAAAAAATGATTTTGGAAATAGGATGAAGGAATATGAAAATGCCTATAGATTAAGCCTACCACGCCGTTTACCAGTAATCATCAGAATTGATGGTGCGCATTTTCATACCTTTACGCGTGGGATGACGAAACCTTTTGATGAGAAACTAATTTTTGCATTATGGGAGACGTGTAAATATTTGGCCTATAACATTATGGGATGTAAATTGGTGTATCATCAGAGCGATGAAATCTCACTGCTTCTTACGAATGATGACAAATTAACGACGCAATCCTGGTTTGAAAATAATCTTCAAAAGATGGTGTCCATATCTGCCTCTCTGGCTACAGCCAAATTTAATGAGGAAATCCAAAAGGTTTACCCAGGTCAGCCTTTAGCCACTTTTGATGCGAGAGCTTGGGTTTTGCCTCAGGATGAGGTTACAAACTACTTCCTATGGAGACAACAAGATGCTACTAAAAACAGCATTTCTATGGTAGCTCAAGCCCATTTCAGGCATTCAGAACTAGAAGGATTGAACGGAAATCAGCTCCAAGACAAGCTTTTTGTGGAAAAAGGGCTAAACTGGAACGACCTTCCGGTCTGGCAAAAGCGGGGAATTTGCATTACCAAACAACAATACAACAAAGGCGAAGCCGTTAGAAGCAAGTGGGATGTTGATCATGAGACACCGATTTTTTCGCAGAATAGAGATTATATTAACCAATATGTATACTTGGACAAGGATGTGTAGATTTGGAGTGTGTTATTTTTATAGGAATTCAGGCTTCGGGCAAGTCGACTTTTTATAAAGAACAATTCTTCAAAACACATATGCGAATAAATCTGGATATGCTTAAAACACGAAATAGGGAAAATATTTACCTTCAGGCCTCTATCGAAACGATGCAGCGTTTTGTAGTGGACAATACCAATCCAACAGTCGAAGAACGAAAGAAATATATAGATGCTTGTAAAAACAAGGGATTTAAAATCATTGGCTACTACTTTGAACCTGATTATGCAGAATCTATTAAGCGTAATGAGCAGCGCACAGGCAAAGAGTATATTCCTGAGATTGGTATTAAGAGTGTAATGAGTAAACTGGAGGTTCCGAGCTACGAAGAAGGATTTGATGAACTCTATAGCGTGATTTCCATGGAAGGAACGTTTCAGATTAGAAGGCTGCCGGAAAACCATACAATATAGGAGGACTACCATGAACATACCTGAGAGATTCATCAAACGTTTTCCAGCATACGAGGACGTATTTGCCAGCGATCTTGAACATCATCGCAAGCATTTTCTGCCGATTTGCTCGATAAATCTTCAGTTTTTATTCCCGGAGCAAGATGAGTGGCTGCATTTTGTTTCCGTAAAAGAAATCTACGAAGGCTGTGTGGGTGAAAATACTCAGGACTTTCATACCTCATATACCAAGCAAGATATGCTGGGATTCGATGTAATTGACGGCAAATACAAATTCGAAGCAGACTGGAATTATTTTAGTCTTCATCAGAAGGAGCAATTGGAAGCTACCTATGAAGCGCTGAAATCAACCGGGGATAAAGCGTACCTACGTATGAAGAGAGAAGTCATGGCGTTGGGCGGACTGGAACAGGTGTATATGAATAATGAACAAGACTACCAAGCTCGCAAAGCGTTTTTCCTGGAAAATAATAAAATTTATCCATATTCCTCCTTTGGAGAGGCTAAAAAGTCTGTTGAAGAACTCACCCGTGATTTTGAGGAAAAGCAATCCAGTGGTTGGGGGCTGAGTTACCCTGAAGTTAACGGAATTTTAGATGATATCGCTTTTCAGTCTGACAAGGCTCAAAGTTACATCAAGGAATATCATGAATCTCTGGAAGAGATGCTCCAGTTCGAGCAAACCAATCTGCTTCATGTGCCTAAGCGTCCCAATGGTGAGACTTTTACCTATATCGGTTCCATTACCGGGTATTATTTTCAAGCGTGTGGGGCGGATACCGTCTATTTATTTTACGACCAAGAATTAAGTAAAGCGGTAATTTGCTTCGAATATTCATAAGTGTGGATTTTGCAAAATCCTGAAATAAACAAAAAAACTCCCATAATGGGAGTTTTCAGGCTGTCGAGAAAGTCTCGACAGCCTATTTTATGTTAATTTTGTTTAAGACGACACCGCGTTAATGTTGTATAATATAGGTAACTATTGTAGAACGGATGGTGTTGATATGCTACGCTCCAACCGCGAAAAACAACAATCCTACGAATTTGTTTCCATCGAAGATCTGGTTCCTCAAGATCACTTGCTCCGCAAAGTAGATAAGTATATCGATTTTTCGTTTATCGATGATAAAGTTCGACCACTGTATTGTGCAGACAACGGGCGTCCTGCCATTGATCCTACCGTATTGTTTAAAATGATCTTTCTCGGTTATTTCTATGGCATTCGCTCAGAACGGCAACTCGAGCGAGAAATTCAGACGAACCTAGCTTATCGTTGGTTTCTGGGGTTGGGCTTAACGGATAAAGTTCCGGACCATACGACGATGAGCTGGAATCGTCGCACTCGCTTTAAAAACACCACGATCTTTCAAGATATCTTCGATGAAATTGTGCTGCAGGCGATCTCTCACCGAATGGTGGGTGGGCGTGTTCTCGTCACCGATTCCACACACGTCAAAGCCAATGCTAACAGGCACCAGTACACCAAAGAACAAGTGTTGCAGAATACTAAAGACTATATGGACGAGCTGAACGAAGCGGTGAAGGATGACCGGAGAAACCACGGAAAAAAGCCTTAAAATCCCGAGAGGAAGTGAACGAAGAAAAAGAAATGAAAGTGAGCAAAACAGACCCGGACAGCGGCTATATGATCCGTGATGGCAAGCCCGAAGGCTTCTTCTATCTGGACCACCGCACGGTGGATATGAAGTACAATCTGATTACGGA